>CAYRFC010000030.1:0-20469 GCA_964423365.1 uncultured Oscillospiraceae bacterium | reverse complement strand
CAAACAGCACCAGCACGAAGAACAGCAAGCCCACCACCATGCCCGCGCCCCCCATGCTGCTGAACACCTTGGGCATGGTGATAAACATCAGCGAGGGGCCCGCCTTGATTTTCTCGGCGTCGCCGCCAAAAAACATGAAGGCTGTGGGCACAATCAAAAGGCCGGCCAGAATGGCAATGCCGGTGTCGAACCACTCGATATTCTTGACAGATTTTTCTATATCATCATTCTTTTTCAGGTAGGAACCATAGGTGACCATGATGCCCATGGACAGAGACATGGAGAAGAACATCTGCCCCATGGCCGCCAAGAGAAGCTCAATGGAAAAACGGCTGAAATCTGGAATGAGGTAAAAGGCCACGCCCTCCCAGATATCCGGCAGGGTGAGGCTGTAGATGGCAATGCCCACCACCAGCAGAATGAGCAGGGGCATGAGAAACTTGCTGGCCGTCTCTATGCCCTTTTTCACCCCCAGCAGCACCACCACAAAGGTGACCAGCAGAAACAGGGACATCCAGAAAAGCGGCGGCACCGTGCCGGAGATAAAGCCGGTGAAATAGTCGTCTCCGGCGGCCATCTCGCCCGCGCCCTGCAGGTAGGTGGCCAGATATTTGGTCACCCAGCCGCCAATGACACAGTAGTAGGGCAGAATGATGGCCGGTATGATGGCCGAGAGAACCCCGGCAAAGGACCAGCGCTTGTCCAGCTTTTTGTACGCGCCAATCACACTGAGGCCGGTTTTGCGGCCCAGCGCAATTTCTGCCACCATCAGCGAAAAACCAAAGGTGACCACCAGAATGATGTACACGAGCAGAAACAGGCCGCCGCCGTACTTGGCGGCCAGGTAGGGAAACCGCCAGATGTTGCCAAGGCCCACGGCCGAGCTGGCCGCCGCCAGCACAAAGCCCAAGCGGCCCGAAAAGGAAGAACGTTCTTTCATACGCAATACTCTCCTATCCCAATGAAAACTCTCTATACCATACCATACATACCCCTATGTTTTCAAACAATTTTCTGCCACATGCCCCCGCCGGGCAGGCCGTGTGGGCCTCTCTCACTTTGCCTTGCCCCCCATGTTTTCCTTTCGGCGGAAGGCCACAATATCCTGAATGAGCTGCACCGGCAGGGGACTGCCCAGCGGAAACTGGATGGCCCCCTTGGAATGCTTGTAGCCCTGCAGGCGGTCCTCAAAATTGGCCACCCCCGCCGCCCCCGGGTAAAGGCCCAGATGGGCCTTGTGCATGGCAAAATGCACCAGATTGCCGTTTAGATAAAAAGTGGGCATCTGCCAGCTTATTTTCTCGCTGGCCTCGGGCGCCGCCTCGTGAATGATGCCGCGGATTTCCTGCAGGGCGGCCTGCTGTTCCTCGGAAAACTGGGCAATATACGCGTCCACCTCGTTCATGGTCTCTCTCCTTTATGGCCTGCGTCACAGGGATTGGGGCCCTCTTGCGCCCCATATACCCCGTTTAGCGGATGAAATTTGTGAAAGTTTTGGGGCCGTGCTGGGGCGGGGCCAGGGCGGCCTTTTCCATGCTTTGCAGCAGGTGGGCCATGTTGCGCCCCAGCGCGCGCAGGGTGTTCACCCCTTCCTCGTCCTCCAGCAGCTCCTCGGCGCTGGTGCCGTGGGCCAGGTTCCAGTAGCGCGAGGAGACCAGCGGCATCTGGCAGATGGTGAAATACTTGTTGAGGCGGTCCAGCGTGGCCGAGCTGCCGCCCCGGCGGCACACCGCCACCGCCGCGCCGGGCTTGTGCGCAAAGCTGGCCGAGCCCGCGAAAAAGGCCCTGTCCAGCACGGCGCACAGCGCCCCGTTTGGCCCCGCGTAATACACCGGAGAGCCAATCACCAGCCCGTCACAGCCCTGCATCTGCTCTATGATGGCATTGGCGGGGTCATCGCCGAAGACACAACGCTGGGTTTCCCTGCATTTTCGGCAGGCAATGCAGCCGCGCACCGGCTTTGTGCCCAGATGCAGCATCTCCGTCTCCACACCGGCTTCCTCCAAGGTTTCCGCCACCTGCCGCAGGGCGGCAAAGGTGGTACCCGCCTCGTGTAGGCTTCCGTTCACTAGCAGCACTTTCATCCCATTACCTCCATTATTTCTGCTAATAGTTTGTTTTTTCCACCAAATTCTTTCCAAAATCTTCTGCATCACACAAAAGAAACAGGCAAAAGCGTAATTTCCCTCTTGCAGAACCCGCCAAAAAAGTGTACACTGGTTCTAGCACTCCATTTAAGAGACTGCTAATATACTATCACTTTTCAAGGAGGCAACTGAACATGAAGCAATTCAAAGCCGAGTCCAAGCGGCTGCTGGATCTCATGATCAACAGCATCTATACCCATAAGGAAATTTTTCTGCGGGAGCTTATCAGCAACGCGTCCGACGCGATTGACAAGCTGTATTTCCTCTCCCTCACGGACGAGGGGGTGGGGCTGAGCCGTGAGGATTTTGCCATCCGCATCAGCCCGAATAAAGACAGCCGCAGCCTCACCATCTCCGACAACGGCCTGGGCATGGACAAGGCCGCCCTGGAGAGCAACCTCGGGGTCATCGCCTCCAGCGGCAGCCTGGCCTTCCGCAAGGAGCACGGGGCCGCCGAAGGCATCGACATCATCGGCCAGTTTGGCGTGGGCTTTTACTCCGCCTTCATGGTGGCCTCCAGCGTCACGGTCATCAGCCGGGCCTATGGGGCCGAGGAGGCCTGGCGCTGGGAGAGCAAGGGCGCCGAGGGCTACACCATTCAGCAAACCGAGCGTGACGAGGTGGGCACCGACATCATTTTGGTGCTGAAGGAGGACAGCGAGGACGAGCACTACAGCGAGTTTTTAGAGGAATACCGCCTGCGCGGCCTGGTGGAAAAATATTCCGATTATATCCGCTATCCCATCAAGATGAACCTGCACGAAACCCGCCCCAAGGAGGGCGCGGAAAACGAGTATGAGGAGGTGGTGGAGGAAAAGACCCTCAACAGCATGGTACCCCTGTGGAAGCGCAGCAAGAACGAGCTGACGGACGAGGACTATGCCACCTTCTACAAGGAGAAATTCAGCGATTTCTCCGACCCCGCCAAGACCATCCTCAGCAAAACCGAGGGCACAGCCACCTACAACTCTCTCCTGTTCATCCCCTCGCGCACCCCCTACAACTATTATAGCAAAGATTACGAAAAAGGGTTGCAGCTTTATGCCTCCGGCGTGATGATTATGGAAAAATGCGCCGACCTGCTGCCCGACCATTTCAGCTTTGTGCGGGGCCTGGTGGACAGCCAGGATTTGAGCCTGAACATCAGCCGGGAGATGCTGCAGCACGACCGCCAGCTCAAGCTCATTCGCAGCTCGCTGGAAAAGAAAATCCGGAACGAGCTCTCCGCCTGGCTGAAAAACGAGCGGGAAAAATATGAGGAGTTCTTCAAAAACTTCGGCCTGCAGCTCAAGGTGGGCAGCTACCAGGGCTTTGGCGCCGAGGCCGACAACCTGAAGGATTTGCTGCTTTTCCATTCCGCCAAGGAAAGCAAGCTGCTCACCCTGGAGGAATACCGCAAGGCTATGCCCGAGGAGCAAAAATACATCTACTACGCCGCCGGAGACAGCACCGAGCGCCTGGCCAAGCTGCCCCAGGCCGAGCGGGTGCTGGACAAGGGCTACGACCTCTTGCTCCTCACCGACGATGTGGACGAGTTCGCCCTGGGTGTGCTGCGCCAGTACGATGAAAAAGAGTTCCGCAACATCTCGGGTGAAGACCTGGGCCTGGAGAGCGAGAGCGAAAAAGAGGAGATTGAAAAGCAGAACGAGGACAGCAAGGAATTGTTCGACTTTATGAAGGAAAGCCTGGAGGGCAAGGTGGCCGCCGTAAAAGCCAGTGGGCGGATGAAAAACCACCCGGTCATCATCACCGCCGAGGGCGGGCTGTCTCTGGAGATGGAAAAGGTGCTGAACAGCATGCCCACCGACCAGAAGGTGGAGAGCAAGAAGGTGCTGGAAGTGAACGCCGGGCACCCCATTTTTGCCAAGCTGAAAACCCTGTACGAGAACGACAAGGACCTCTTGAAAACCTACACCGGGCTGCTGTATAGCCAGGCCCTTCTGATTGAGGGTTTGCCGATTGATGACCCTGCGGCCTTCAGCAATGAGCTGAGCCAGCTTTTGGCAAAATAGTATTGATTTTTTGGCGCATCCGCTATTTGTTTGCACAAATAGCGGATGCATTGCTTTGTGTCTACTCAACAAGACATGTAAATCGATACAAATCCACTTTTATGTCGATATTCATTTTGTGAGCGGTTGCTCCATCGACCATTTTTTCTTTATGTCGTAATAACGTTTTTTATCCTCCGGGTTGAGTTTTCCCAGCTCTATCTCATCCAGCAATTCTGCCACACCATCCCGCTCGTCCGTCTTCATCTGCAATTCCGCCCGCAGCAGCGCGTTTTGCGCCCGTGCCTTGGCCGAGAGCAGCCGGTACCCGAAGCTCTCCGCCTCCTTCCGCTCCTTGTCCAGCCAGCCCTGGGCGTCACCGTCCTCCTCATAGGCCACTTGCCGGGCGTGCAGCCTGTCCTGGTAGCCACCGCCGTAGGAAAAACGGGCGATGAAATACACCACCGGCGCCTGCAAAATCAGAGAGGCCAGCAGCAGCAAGGGCGCATAGGGATTGACAAAGTACAAGCCAATTCCCAAGGCCAGGAAGATTCCCAAAATGGGAAGCAGATATCGCATAACCTTCACACAAACACTTCCTATTGTTTCTGTAGCATGCCTATTTACAGGCATCCAGCCTGCCTCCCTGCGGCCCTGCAAGGCCCGGCCGCCCACCCACTGCACAAGGGAGCGGCACAGTCTTAGCGAAGCGGCGGTGGTGCAAAAATCCCCCGCCACACAGCGGGGGGCAGGGCTATACGGCTGCGGCAGGGCGGCCTTACCCCTCCTGCCTGTCCGGGTTCAACTGCTCGGGGTTCCAGTTCTCCGCCTGCTCGCGGTAATACTGCGCCCTATCTTCATCGCCTGCACGCTTAAAGCATTCGGAAAGGCCATACAGCGGCACATTGCCCACCGCACTGGCTATCAGCTCCGGCTGGGCGCCCGAGAGGGCCGCGGCATACCAATCTGCCGCCTGCTGCTCGTCATCCTGGGTGAGATAGTAGTTGCCCAGCGCGCAGCAAATCTCGGCAGGCGGCTGGCCCACCAGCTCCGGTGCGGCATAGCGCAGCAGCTTCTCCCCGTCCCTTTCCAGCGCCGCATACCAGGAGAGCACGCAGGCCGCCCGGCGCAGCACCTCGCTGGCCTTGGAGGGGTCGCTGCGCACATGCTCAAAATAAGGCTTGGCCGCGCGGAAATCTGGCAGTTGCCCTGCCAGCATCAGCTCCCGCGCATACATCATCTCCAGGCGGCTGGAAAACACCTTGCCCTGTGCCACCATCTCGGCAAAAATGGCCAAATCCCGGCCACTATGGTCCCCCTCGGCGCAGTGCCGTATGGTGACATTGCTGCGGTAGACAATGGGGTCGGTGCGCAGCACCTCGTGAATGGGGTCGCAAAACTGGAAGGGCCGCAGCCTGCGGAAGAGCTTTGGGCGAAATTCTACATCAAAATTGGACGTATTGCTATTTGATAACTGATTTGCATAGGCCATTTCCACCACCTCCACCTCGGGCAGAAGCGCCTGCTTCAGCTGCATAAAACGCAGCCGGTTCTCCTCGTCCAGCACTTCGTCGGCATCGGCTGTATAGATATATTCACAGGTGGCCTTGGAGCACGCAAAATTGCGCGCGGCAGAAAAATCGTTACACCAGGCAAAATCATACACATGGCTGGTGTATTTTTGCGCTATGGCCTTGGTGCCGTCGGCAGAGCCGGTGTCCACCACAATCAGCTCATCGTAGATGCCGTTCAGTGAGTCCAGGCAGCGGGCCAAAACCTTTTCTTCTTCCTTTACTATCATACATACGCTTATTCGAATCATAGTACCGCCACTTCCCTTATATACTGGTAGAGCCTAGCCCATTGCTTGTTAGTGTAGCATACCAGCGTGCCATTCGCAAGAACCCCCTGTAAGAATTGACTTTGGCCGGGTGCTGTGATAAAATGTCTTAGTAAGCAACGGCTAACCTTGACGTGGAGGTGGAGTACTTTGACGCTTGATATGCTGCCAAAGGGCCAAAGGGCCCGCATTTTTAAGGTGGGCGGCGAGGGCGCGCTGCGCCGCCGGCTGCTGGATATGGGCCTTACCCCCGGCACGGTGGTAACCCTGCAGAAAGCCGCCCCTATGGGCGACCCACTGGAGCTGGAGCTGCGCGGCTATTCCCTTACGCTGCGCAAGGAGGATGCTTCCCATATAGTTCTGGCCGAGAAAGAAGGAACGGATTGTGGATAACAAACGCCTAAATTTTGCCCTGGCGGGAAACCAGAACAGCGGCAAAACCACCCTGTTCAATCAACTCACGGGTTCCAACCAGCATGTGGGCAACTTCCCCGGGGTTACCGTGGAGCGCAAGGATGGACTGATAAGAGGGCATAATTACGCTACTGTGGTAGATTTGCCAGGCATATATTCCTTATCTCCTTATACTAAAGAAGAAATAGTTACACGTGACTATTTAATAGATGTAAAACCAGATGGAATAATAAATATCGTAGATGCAACCAATATAGAGAGAAATCTTTATTTAAGCCTGCAGCTGATGGAGCTGGGCATTCCCATGGTGCTGGCCCTGAATATGATGGACGAAATGCGGGCCAACGGCCACACCGTGGATGTGCCGGGCCTTTCCCGGCAGCTTGGCATCCCCGTGGTGCCCATTTCCGCCGTGCGAAACGAGGGTGTGCACGAGCTGGTGGACACGGCCATTGCCACCGCACAGGCCCACCAGTTGCCCCGCCGGGTGGATTTCTGCTCCGGGCCGGTACACCGCTGCATCCACAGTGTGGCCCATATGATAGAGGACCATGCCGACCAATTGGGCGTACCCAACCGTTTTGCCTCCACCAAGCTGGTGGAGGGCGACAAGCTCATGATGGAGCAATTGCAGCTTTCGGCCAACGAGCTGGAAACTGTGGAGCACGCCGTTTTGGAGATGGAGCAGGAGCTGGACACCGACCGAGAGGCCGCCCTGGCCGACATGCGCTACAGCTTTATTGAGACAGTGGTGCGGGACAATGTCATTAAGACGGGAAAAAGCCGGGAGCGCAGCCGCAGCATTGCCGCCGACCGTCTGCTCACCCACAAGTATCTGGCGTTTCCCATCTTCCTGGCCGTGATGCTGGTGGTGTTCTGGCTCACCTTTGGGGTGATTGGCCAGCCGCTGAGTGATTTGCTGGGGCAGGGAGTGGATGCCCTGAACGGCTGGGTGGAGCAAAGCCTGGCCTCCCTGGAGGTAAACCCGGTGATTCGCAGCCTGGTGGTGGA
Organism: uncultured Oscillospiraceae bacterium; assembly: GCA_964423365.1. Taxonomy (GTDB): domain Bacteria; phylum Bacillota; class Clostridia; order Oscillospirales; family Ruminococcaceae; genus JAAYCI01. Next base: position 13,066 of record CAYRFC010000030.1, on the reverse strand, counting down.
TGGCATCATCACCGGCGTGGGCACCGTTTTAAGCTTCATCCCCGTCATTGTCACCCTGTTTTTCTTTCTCTCTCTGCTGGAGGACAGCGGCTATATGGCCCGGGTGGCCTTTGTGATGGACAAACCCCTGCGTAAGCTGGGCCTTTCTGGGCGCAGCATTGTGCCCATGCTGCTGGGCTTTGGCTGCACGGTGCCCGCCACCATGGCCACCCGCACCCTTTCCAGCGAGCGGGACCGCCGCATGACCATTTTGCTCACCCCTTTCATGAGCTGTTCGGCCAAGCTGCCCATCTACGCCGTGTTCACCCTGGCCTTCTTCCCCAAAACCGCCCCCCTGGTGATGATGCTGCTCTATCTCATTGGCATTCTGGTGGGCATCTGCATGGCCCTGGTGATGAAACGCCTTCCCTATTTCCACGGCAACCCGGTGCCCTTTGTGATGGAGCTGCCCAACTACCGCCTGCCCAGCCTAAAATCGGTGGGCATGCTGCTGTGGGACAAAGCCCGGGATTTTCTGCAGCGTGCTTTTACCGTCATCTTCATCGCCTCCATCATCATCTGGTTTTTGCAAAGCTTCGACCTCCGCTTTAACCCGGTGCAAAACGAGGAAGCCAGCATGCTGGCCATGGTGGCCCGTTTTGTCGCCCCGGTTTTCAGCCCCCTTGGCTTTGGCTTTTGGCAGGCCACGGTGGCCCTGATAGCCGGCTTTATGGCAAAGGAGGCCGTGGTGAGCACCCTGGCCGTTTTGGTGGGCACCAGTGTGGAGGCCCTGCCACTCGCCCTGGGTGGTCTTTTCAGCCCGGTGGCCGCTTTCAGCTTTCTGGTTTTCACCCTGCTCTACACCCCCTGTGTAGCGGCCATTGCCACCGTAAAGCGGGAGCTGGGCAGCGGCCTGCAGGCCGCCGGTGTGGCCGTTGGGCAATGCCTGGTGGCCTGGCTGGTCTCCTTCCTGGTCTATCAAATTGGCAGTTTCATAATCCATTAGTATCACTGGTTTAGTTTTCATATATAAGGATAATTTTTATGTCATTTTTTGATATTATCATTTTACTGGTTATCTTGCTTCTTGTCGTTTTTGTGTCTATTTATCTCTTTCGGCACCGGGGCAAAACCTGTTCCGGCGGATGTGCCGGATGTCCCCATGCCAAAGAATGCCGGCAAAACTCCAACCAAAACCAAAACACGAAGCCCCCCACCTAGCAGGGGGCTTCGTGTTTTGGTTTTGTATACTTTAGAATAGTCCACCCTGTGCTGCAACACTGGCGATGGCCGGGCTGTTCTCTGCCTTATCAATGGCCCGCTGGCGCTCCCCGCGGTGAGCGCGTTTGAACTCATACATACGCTCATCGGCAATGCCCAGTAAATCACTGGCGCTAAAAAAGTTTCCGCGGTCGGTGTCCACCACACCGTAGCTGATGCTTCGAATATATTTCCAGTCCTGCTGGGCCAGGATGCCGTCCCGTACTTCTGCCATTCGTGCATCTGCCGCTTCAAAGCTCATTCCTTCGGCTAAAATCATGAACTCATCCCCGCCCAGGCGGCAAACCACAGCGTCGGCAGAGAACGATTTGATCGCATGGGCCACCATGCCGATATAGCGGTCGCCCTCCGGGTGCCCATAGGTGTCATTCACATATTTTAAATTATCAATATCCACAAAGCATAAGGAAAAGCTTGGCCGTTTTTTCACCCATTCCTCCAGCATTTTCAGCCCATAGAAACGGTTGAACAGGCCGGTAAGCGGGTCTTTATAGGCTACGGTTTCCAGCTTTTGCACCTGCCGCTTTTCCTCGTGAATGGTGCTGAGCAGGGCCTGCTGGCGCTCGTCCAGCTGCTGTGTCATCATGTTGAAGGCTTCTGCAAATTCCCCCATAAAATCCACATGCTGCTTATAGTCCCCCTTCGCCACCTGCTGGGTTTGCCATGTGAGATGCAGCAGAGAGGCGTGCAGGGCTTTCAGGGGAGCGGCCAGCTCATTTTCCCGGCTGGGGGTATCACAGCTCAAGTTGCCTTTTGCCAGCGCAGCCGCAAATTTTTGAGATTCCAGCAGGCAGTCTCCCACATATAAAAGGCCCTTGGCCAAATCTGTAAAATCCGCATCCAGCGCATCCACGTCCAGTGCGGCTGCCTCCGGTGCATAAATCACGTCCCGAAGATATTGATACAGCATCTGCGCATTCTTATCCATAGCCGTCCCTCATATCCTCTGGAAAACACAAGTCAGAATGGAAGTATTACTTCTGTACCTTTCCTTCAAACCGGCAAACCCGGGCACCGTTGGCCCAGCAGTCTACCTCCTGCACATTGTATGGCTTGCCCGTGTAGGCTTCTAAAATGCCGGCAATGAAGCCTTCGTCGTACACACACACCACTTCCTCCGTGATGGGAAGGCCGCTGCAGTCCAAATCCTCCCCCACAGAAAGCAGAATTTCCCCAGTTTTGGGGTCAAACCTTTCCATGCGCAAAATGCCAATTTTCAAATCTCTCATCTTGCTTTGCAGGGAGGTGATAAAGCTGTCAAATTCGAGGTTCAGGTTCAGCATAAATTTGGCAAACTCCATGCCGGCCAAATGGCCCGCACGCCGAAAATAGGTGTTGGCCTTTTCCTCCCCCATGTCGCGGCTCATCACGTCCAGCATGGTAAACTGCATGAGGCGGTACACCAGCACGGGCATTTCCTCGCCCAGCTCTCCACGCCCCTGCTGGATATCTCCCAGGCTGGCCCAGGAAAAGGAATTGTGGCTGTTTTTGGGTGCAAAAATATTTTCCATCTCGTCTACACCTGTCTTCGTTGCATATTCTGCTGCACCGTTTGCGCCCCCGGCCATTCACGATGCCCCTTTATGGGCTTGGTTAATACTAACACAAACCCACACAAAACTCAACCGCACCTCATTTTTCGGCATTTTTCCCAACTGCCGGGCGTTGGTTGACGGTTCCCGTCCTTTGACGACTTATTTATCGATAATTTGATAATTTTGTAGTCTATACTATTTATTGACTTTTACCCCCCCTCTCTGTACAATAGAGAAGATTCAACAGGACGGCCCCGGAGGGCCGAACCCCACACCCCCTACTGGCAGGTACCCTTTGGCATGAGAGAAACCATTCCTTACACTGAAATTATGGCCGCCAAAAATGGAAATGAAGCGGCTTTGGCCACCATTATCGCCCGGTATATGCCCCTGATACGCCGGTTGGCAAAACGCACCGCACAGCCCGGCCTGGACTTTGATGATGCGGTGCAGGAGGGCCTGATTGGCCTGTTTGCCGCCATAGAGCACTACCGCCCAGACTGCGGCGCCGCGTTTTCCACCTATGCGGCCGTCTGTGTGCGCAACGTCATCCACAGCGCCGGCAAGGCCGCCGGGCGCAAAAAGCACCAGCCCCTGAACCAAAGTGTCCCCCTATCCGAGGCCGAGAGCATCCCCGGCCCCGAGGAGCAGGCCATTGCCAGCGAGCAGGTGAAGCTCACTCTGGAGAAGGCCCGCCTCACCCTATCCACCTTCGAACGCCGTGTTTTATGCCTTCGTATGGACGGCCTGAGCGGGCCGGAAATCGCCCTACATATGGGAAAGCCCATCAAAAGTGTGGAAAATGCCCTGCGCCGCGCCCGCCACAAACTGCAATGATTGTTATTTTGTAGCACGGGGACATCCCCTGCTTATAAATGCCCCCTGTAGCTTCAGGTCTGCGCATTGGTCCCAAAGCCAACGGTGACGGTTTGAGCCTTCTGCGGGCAAAAATCCATTCTATTGAGGAGAATCAGCATGTACGAAGACAAAACCTTAGTATGCAAAGATTGTGGACAAGAATTTGTTTTCAGCGCTGGCGAGCAAGAATTTTATGCAAGCCGCGGCTTTGAAAACGAGCCACAGCGCTGCAAATCCTGCCGCGACGCCCGGAAGGCTGCCGGAAGGGCGGGCCGCGAAATGCACATTGCTGTTTGTGCCCAATGTGGCCAAGAGGCAAAAGTTCCCTTCCGCCCCCGCGAGGACCGGCCCGTATATTGTAGCGAGTGTTTTGCCTCTATCAAGGATGAATCTGCAGAGATGTAAATTCTGGCCCTGCTGCCCCAATAACACTGCCGAACCGCCACCTAAGCGCTTGCGTCTTAGGTGGCTTTTTGCAGGTGATTTTTTGACGGAATAATGGACGGGCTGTATCCTGGCAGATTGTATCCTCAATATATTATATCTTCTATATAAAGTATAGAAGGCCGCTGCCATGAAAAATGACGGACAGGCCGCACAAGGGAGCAGGCATCATCGGCCAGCAGCTGGCTCCGCCAGAAGCCCCACCAGCTCTTTCCCAGTGGCCGTCCGGCGAATTCTCCCGGTACCTGACGGGTATATTGCAAGGTCTGTTCTTAGTTTATTCACTATTTGTACAATAATTTTGCAATACTCATTAGTTTTGTATGCAACATGATGCAAAATATGGCTTTAAGTCCATGCAGAATGTCAATAGATTTTGCCTGCACGCTGTGATATGATAATGACACCGAAAGAGAAAGGGGTGAGTCCCATGTACCAAGCAGAAGAACCCGGCCAGTTTGGGCGGGACGGAAATACCCGGAAGACCGCTTAACTCACTTCCAGTTATGGAAAGAAATCCGGCAAATAAAAAAGTTCCAGCGCGGGCTAACCATTGGGGCTTGGATGATTGCAGCGTCAGTCATGAGTCTCCCCTACTATTGCAAAAGCAATATAGCCAAAAAAGCGCAACAGAAGGAATTACAGCCGGTAACACACAGAAGCGAACACCGGGGCAACGTTCTGCCGAACGAAAGAGCCAGCATGCCCGCTGGCAGCCGAAAGGCAATTTCAGATAGATTTGGGAAATACCGCCCGGGAAAAACCGCAGTAACAGCGCAAACATCCATGGGTAGGGGTTTCCGCACAGAACGTGCGTTTATTTGAAATCCATCTGTTTCGAAGTTACAATTCTTTTGAAGTTGAGAACAGGAACATTGTATTGACAGATTTCCAGAAAATGTTCGGCAAGGCAGCACAAAAGCGGGAACCAAGCAGATTTTAAGGGGGTGACAGAGGCCCGAATAAAATCTGAGCCATCGGCAAAGAACCGAGATGGCTGACGGGAAAAGAGGAACAGAACAGGTCTGGCCCGTTTTTGTTTCCAAAAGCGAATCGTTGTTTGCTGAAAATGTTCTTTCTGAAGCAAGTTTTACGGAAACATTCTTGAATGAACTGTTGTCCCAAAAACAAATCCAATTGCCAGGAAGACAGACTGTCAATCCCTTCTCAAATGAGCAAGGCCGCTGCCCAGAACGGGCGGCGGCTTTTTTGTGTTATATGGTATATCAGTGCTTCAGCTTTTGCCCGTTTTTGTCATATAGCTCCTGCTCTTGCATATGGCGGGCATATTTCATGGCGGTGGGGGTGGCCGCCAAGCCTCCGGCGGCCGTCTCGCGCAGCTCCGGGGCCATCCGTTTTCCCGTCTTATACATGGCCTCCACCACCTCATCCGGTGGAATAGCCGCTTTCTGCCCTGCCATCGCCATATCTGCACTAATCACCGCATTCACCGCCTGGGAGGCATTGCGGTAGTAACAGGGAAGCTGCACCTGGCCCGCCACGGGGTCACACACCAGGCCCATGCAGTTCATAAAGGCGATTGAAACCGCCTCGCCCACCATACGGGGGGAGCCGTCTGCCAGGGTAACCACCGCGGCAGCGGCCATGGCTGCCGCGGCGCCGCACTCCGCCTGGCACCCGCCTTCCGCCCCGGCCACGGTGGCATTACGGGTGATAATAGCCCCCACCCCGCCCGCCACCAGCAGGGCTTCCAGCAGCTGCTCGTTGCTGGTGTGGGTGCCTTCCATCACACTGAGCAGCACCGCCGGCAGCACACCCGAAGAACCGGCCGTGGGGGCGGCGCACACCCGGCCCATTGCGGCATTCATCTCGCTGGCGGAAAAGGCCATCGCCATCATATGGTTGATATTTTTCCCGGTGACAGTGTTTAGCTTGCTGTACTTTTCCTGCCGCAGAGAAAGGCCGTCCTCCACAATGGATTTTTCCTGCGTCAGCTTTTCATGCAGGCCGCGCAGGGCCGCCGCGCTCATCACAGCCCAGCGGTTTTCCAGCTCTGTAAACACATCTTCCTTTGTTTTGCCGGAAACCAGCATCTCATTTTCCAATATCACACGGTATAAGGGAACTTCCCTCTCCTCCGCCTGGCTAAACAGCTCCTCAAAACTCCGGTACATCTACCACCATCACCTCCCGTACGTCCTTCACATCCCGCACAGCATTTACCACATCACCTGAAAAGGACTCGTCCGCCTCAATCACCGCCGTGGCAAAGCCGCCCTTGGAGGTTCTGGAAACACGCATAACCGCGATATTGATATCATTCTTTGCCAGCACCCGGCTCATTTTGCTCACACAGCCGGGGCGGTCTAAATAGTATACCACCAGTGTGGGGTTTGTGGCCGTAATTTCGGTCTCCAGCTCCCCTATCCGCCGGATGCTGATGCGCCCGCCGCCTGTGGAGGCCCCCCAGATGTCACTTTGGCTGCCGTCCAGGTGAAAGAAACGCACGTGTACGGCATTTTCGTGCATATCCTCCAAATCCTCCTCGTGGAACTCCACCCGAATCCCCCGCGCCTCGGCCTCGGCAAAGGCATTTCGGATTCGCTCGTCGTCCGTCTGAAAGCCCAGCGCCCCAGCCAGCAGAGCCTTATGGGTGCCATGCGGCTTGCCTGTTTTGGCAAAAGAGCCCGAAAGCCCAAACGAAACCACGTCAAATTCCTTTTGGGCAATGATGGCAGCCACCCTGCCCAGGCGGGCCGCCCCGGCCGTATGGCTGGAGGAGGGGCCAATCATCACCGGGCCCAGCACCTCAAAAATACTCAGCTCCACAGGGAAAACTTCCTTTCACTAATCAATACACTGTCATTGTATCACGCAGGCTAAAAAAAAGACAGAGGAAAAAACAGAAAGTACAGTAAAGTTCCCGAGAAACAAGAATCCGGGAGAGGCCACTGGCCTTTCCCGGAAGATATGCACTGCTTTTTTGTCTCTAGTTCCCGTGCTTAGCGGCCAGGTCGGCCAAAGCATCCTTGCGGGAGAGGTTGATGCGGCCCTGCTGGTCAATCTCTGTCACCTTCACCAGCAGCTCGTCACCCACGGCCACCACGTCCTCCACGCGCTCCACACGCTTTTGGTCCAGCTTGGAGATATGCACCAGGCCCTCTTTGCCGGGGGCAATCTCCACAAAGGCGCCAAAGTTCATCAGCCGGGTCACCTTGCCCTTGTAGATGCCCCCAATCTCGGGGTCCTCCACAATGGTTTTGATGGTGTGCAAAGCACGGCGCGCATCCTCGATGTTGATGGCAGAAACATACACATGGCCGTCTTCTTCCACATCAATTTTGCAGTTGTTGGTGGAGGAAATCTCTTGAATCACCTTGCCGCCCTTGCCAATTACGTCCCGAATCTTGTCCACGTCAATCACAATAGACAGCATCTTCGGCGCATACTCGGAGAGCTCCTCGCGCGGGGCGGGAATGACGGGCAGCATGATTTCATCCAGAATGTACAGGCGGCCCTTCCGGCATTTTTCCAGTGCCTCTTCCACCACCTCGTGGGTCAGGCCGTCCACCTTGATATCCATCTGGATGGCGGTGATACCCTTTTGGGTGCCGCCCACCTTAAAGTCCATATCACCGTGGAAATCCTCCACGCCTTGGATGTCAATCATGGTCATCCAGCGCTCGCCCTCGGTGATAAGACCACAGGAAATGCCCGCCACGGGGGCCTTGATGGGCACACCGGCATCCATCAGCGCCAGGGTGGAGCCGCAGATGGCCGCCTGGCTGGTGGAGCCGTTGGAGGACAGCACCTCCGAGACCAGACGCATCGAGTAGGGGAACTCCTCCACGGTGGGCAGCACGGGCAGCAGGGCCTTCTCGGCCAGCGCGCCGTGGCCAATCTCGCGGCGGCCGGGGCTGCGCGGGGCACGGGCCTCGCCCACAGAGAAGGGCGGGAAGTTGTAGTGGTGCATGTAGCGTTTGTGTTCTTCTGTCGAAATATCGTCGATGATTTGCGCGTCCCGCATGGTGGACAGGGTGGCCGCCGTCAGGGCCTGGGTTTGCCCACGGGTGAACATACCGCTGCCGTGCGCGCGGGGCAGCAGGCCCACCTCGGCGCCCAAGGGCCGAATTTCATCAATGCCACGCCCGTCTACGCGCTTGCCGTCGTCCAGCAGCCAGCGGCGCACCACGGTTTTCTGCATCTTGTACATCAGCTCTTCAATCACGTTCTCGCCCCACTCATCGGCGTAGCGTTCGGTCAGCTCGTCGCGGATGGGGGCCAGGCGCTCGTCGCGCACATTTTTGTCGTCGGTGTCCATGGCCTGCTGGAAACGCGCCAGGTAGGCCTCTTTCACCTCACGGAACAGGTCGTCGTCCAGGTGCATCGAGGGGAACTCCAGCTTGGGCTTGCCAATTTCGGCCACAATGCCCTTGATGAAACCAATCAGCTTGCGCACCTCGTCATGGGCCATCTTGATGGCCTTCATCATGGTGGCTTCGTCCACCTCGTTGGCGCCCGCCTCAATCATCACAATTTTCTCTTCCGAGGCCGAAACCGTCAGCGACAAATCGCCCTTTTCACGCTGCTCCTCGCTGGGGTTCAGAATGATTTCACCGTCCACCAGGCCCATCACCACACCGGCAATGGGGCCGTGCCAGGGGATATCGGAAATCGACAGGGCAATCGAGGTGCCAATCATCCCGGCCACCTCGGGGCTGCAGTCCTGGTCCACGCTCATCACCGTCATCACCACGGCCACGTCGTTGCGCATATCCTTCGGGAACAGGGGGCGAATCTGGCGGTCAATCACCCGGCTGGTGAGGATGGCCTTTTCGCCTGGGCGGCCCTCGCGGCGCATAAAGGAGCCGGGAATGCGGCCCACCGCGTACAGCTTTTCTTCAAAATCCACGCTCAGCGGGAAAAAGTCAATGCCCTCGCGGGGGCGCTCGCTCATGGTGGCGTTGCAGAAGATGCAGGTATCGCCATAGCGGATGAAGCAGCTTCCGTTGGACAGGCCACCCATCTTGCCGGTCTCCACCACCAGTGGCCGCCCGGCCAGTTCTGTTTTAAATTCCCGGTAATTTGGGAAGCTGACACGTTTGCTCGTAATTTCGCTCAAATCTTTCTCCTCCATTCCGGGGCCATGCACCGCAGGCCCTCCTTTGGCAGGCGAAGAAGTTTAGCAATCAACGCGGCCTTCCGGCGGCCATTGCCGCCCAAAGGCTCCATTCATTGCTAAGTTTCTTCGCCAACACAGTGCTGTAAAAAAACCTGAAAGCGCACACGCCGGGGCATGCCGCTTTCAGGAACGGTACAATTACTTACGCAGGCCCAGCCGGGCAATCAAGCTGCGGTAGCGCTCCACGTCCTTGTTCTGCAGGTATTTCAGCAGGTTGCGGCGCTGGCCAACCAGCTTCAGCAGGCCGCGGTTGGAGTGGTGGTCCTTCGGGTTCTGCTTGCCGTGGGCCGTCAGGTGGTTGATACGCTGGGTGAGCAGGGCCACCTGCACTTCGGGGGAACCGGTGTCGCCCTCGTGCACGGCGTACTCTTTCATAATCTCTTGTTTGCTTTGCATGTCTGTCTCCTCATTTCATATTCGCCATTTGCCCGGCAGGGGTGATGAAGCCTTTTGAGGAACAAGCCCGCTGCTGCGCAAAGGTACGAGAATAACTATAGCACAAAACCCCGGGGCTTTCAAGCCCTTAAACCCACTGCTTTTGCATTCTAAAGGGGTTTTTCTTCCCCGGCCGCAAAATAGGCCTGGGCCTGCCCCGCCCAGCCGCGCACCGCCTCGGCCAGCTCCTTTGGCGAGGCAAACCTTTGCAGCCCGGCCAGCCGCTTGTAAAAGCGCACACACAGCTCTCTGCCGTACAGGTCGCCACTCACGCCGGGGATAAAGGTCTCGCAGGTGGGGCTTTCCCCGTTCACCGTGGGCCGGTTGCCATAGCCTGTGGCGCTGGGGTGCCACACGCCGTCCAGCAGGGTACTGGTGATGTACACCCCAAAGGCCGGGGGCTGCATCTCCTCCGGGAACACCTGGTTGATGGTGGGGAAACCAAAGCTGCGCCCCAGCCCCTGCCCGTGCTGCACCGGGAAGCTGATTTCGTAGGGCCGCCCCAGCATGGCCTGCACGTCCTCCATGTCACCCATAGCCAGGGTGCCGCGAATGCGGCTGGAGCTGACCGGCGCACCCTTCCACACCGCCAGTGGCAGCACCGAGAGGTGCAGCCCCTGCTCTTTGCACAGCCCGGCCAGCACGGCGGTGTTGCCCTCGCGCCGCGCGCCAAAGCCGTAGTTTTCTCCACAAAACACCGCCTGGGCCCGGTACTGCTTCACCATGCGCTCGCTGAAAAATTCCCGTGGGCTCAGGGCGCTGAAGCTCTCAAAATCCGGCTCAAAGCACAGCTCTACACCCAGGGCCTCCAGTGCCCGCTGCTTCTGGCTTTCGCTCATCACCAGCTTTTTTTCCTCTTTGGGCCCGCCGCGCAGAAAGGTAAACACCGCCAGCCGCAGCCCGTGCAGCGCCGCATACTCGGCGGCGGCCTCCACCACCTGCACGTGGCCTATGTGCACCCCGTCAAAATACCCAAGAGCCAGGGCGGTGCCCGGCCCTTCCGGGGCCAAGCCCCCCTGCCGAATTATCTGCATGGTTCATCACGCTCCACAAACAACTTTTCTGCCTTTAGGCTGCCGTCCTCCAGCAGCCTGCCCAGCCCCAGAAAGCCCTGCGCCGCACGCAGCCTGCACAGCCCCGGCTCCCCGCGCCGGCCATACACCACCGCGCCGTTCAGCAGCCGTTTTTCCGCTTCGGCGTCCAGCTCCACAGCGGGCCAAGCTAAAAATACGTTCTCCACCGGCAGCAGCAGGCTTTCCAGCCGTCCCTCATCCCGCGCCGCCTGAATCTCTGCCAGGCTGTGCGCCCCGTCCAGGCCAAACACCCCCGCCGCCGTGCGCCGCAGCGCCGCCAGGGTGGCCGGGCAGCCCAGCGCCTCCCCCAGCTCCTCAGCCAGGCTGCGGATGTAGGTGCCCTTGGAGCAGTGCACCAAAAGCCGCCACTGCCCCGGCCCGGCCGGCCCCCGGTTTTCCAGCCGGAAAAAGCTGACCTCCCGCGCCTTCCGGGCCACCTCCTTGCCCTCCCGGGCATACTTGTACAGCGGCTTGCCCGCCACCTTCACCGCCGAATACATGGGCGGCAGCTGCTGCCGTGTGCCCAAAAAACCCGCCAGCGCGGTGTTCAAAGCCGCCTCGTCCACCTCGCTGGGCCCGGTGCGCAGCACCTCTCCGGTGATGTCCCCGGTGTCGGTGGCAAGGCCGAACTGCAGCACCGCCTCATACTCCTTGTCCTGCCGGGGCTGCCAGTCCACGGCCTTTGCGGCCCGGCCAATAAAAACCGGCAGCACTCCGGTCGCCATCGGGTCCAGAGTGCCGCCATGCCCTATCTTTTTGGTTTGGCAGATGCCCCGCAGCTTGGCCACCACGTCAAACGAGGTAAAGCCCTCGGGTTTATCCACCACTATAATTCCATTCATTCGGCTTTTTTCTCTTCCCTTTGCCTGTATTCCCGCAGGGCCTTTTCCACCTCGGTGAGAATGGCCTCCTTGGCGAACTCCACCCCGCCAATCACCTCACAGCCCGCGGCCTGCTTGTGGCCCCCGCCGCCCAGGCCGTGGGCAATGCCCACAGCGTCAATGCCCACCTTGGTGCGCACGCTGATTTTGAAACTGCCCGACACCTGCTGCCGCATGGTGATGCCCACAATCACCCCTTCTATGGAGCGCGGAATGGAGGTGATGCCCTCGAGGTCTCCCTCGTCCACACCGATGCTCTCAATTTGGGCACGGGTCATGCAAATCAGCGCGCATACGCCGTCGAAGTGGTATTCCAGGGTGGAGTAGGCCAACTGCTCAATGGCGATGCGCTGCTTCGTTTTATTTTCAAACAGCAGTTCATTCAAAACACTGATGTCGGCCCCCAGTTCTATCAGCTTGGCCGTCACCTCATGGCTGCGGGCGGTGGTGTTGGTGAAGCGGAAACAGCCGGTATCGGTGGAAACCCCCGTATACAGGCAGTTGGCTATCCGCGCGTCAATATTCACCCCCATCGCCAGCAGCAAATCATAGATAATTTCGCAGGTGGCGGCGGCCGTGTCGTCCAGCACCAGATATTCCGCAAAGCCGGTGTTGGAGCCGTGGTGGTCGATGGCCAGGTTCACCCTGTCCACATAGGGGGCGGCCTTCTCGCCAAACAGCTGCTGGCCCGCTATGTCCACCGACACAATATAGCCCGGCTCGAACTGGCCGTGGAATTTTTCAATGCCCATGTAGGCATAGCGCTCGTGAATGGGGTCGGCGCAGAAATGGGCCACCGTTTTGCCTATGGATTTCAGCCCCCACTGCAGGGCCGCCGCCCCGCCCAGCGTGTCGCCATCGGGGTTTTTATGGCTCACCAGCAGGATGTTGTCCTCCCGCAAAAGGCGGCTCAGCGCGCCGGAAATGTCAATCATTTCGCTCATATAGCACCTCTACACATCGCAGGTTTTCGCCTACTTTTCCTCCAGCTGCCGCAGCATTTGGTTGATATGGTCGGCATAGGCCGCGTTGTCGTCCTCCACAAAAATCAGCTCGGGCGCGCGGCGGATATGCATCCGGGAGGAAATCTCGCTGCGCACATGCCCCTTGGCCCCGTCCAGCGCCTTCACCACAGCAGCGGCCGCGTCGGGGTGGGCCGCGTCCATCACACTCACAAACACCCGCGCGGAGGACAGGTCGGGCGCGGCCTCCACCCGCGTGATGGTCATAAGCCCCTGCTTGAGCCGGGGGTCCTTCATCTCGTCCACCACGGCAATAATTTCCCGTTTCAAATCCTGGTTCAGCCGCCCCAAATTTTTCTGCGATGCCATGCAATTGTCTCCTATAGCATAAATGGTTCCCATAGTAAGATTTCCCCGTCTCCGGGGAAATCTTTGTCAGCATAAAAGGTCAAAACCCAGTCGCTTTTTGAAAAAA
>CAYRFC010000029.1:0-20661 GCA_964423365.1 uncultured Oscillospiraceae bacterium | reverse complement strand
CGCAACCCACGGCCTGCGGGCGGAGCAGAGCCCCGCCCCTACAAACACGGCACCCCGTTTTGCCCTTGCCCCTCACTTTCAATTTTCAACTTTCAACTGCCCTAAATAACTTTCCACTGTAAAAAAAGTAGGGGCGCGCATTGCGCGCCCGCAACCCACGGCCTGCGGGCGGAGCAGAGCCCCGCCCCTACAAACACGGCACCCGGTTTTGCCCTTGCCCCTCACTTTCAATTTTCAATTTTCCACTTTCAACTGCCCTAAATAACTTTCAACTTTCAACTGCAATGAAAAGGAGCCTCCATGTCAGACATCATCGCCTCCCTTCTGCGCCCCGCCGGGGAACTACAGGCCGATACCCGCCAGGGCCCGGTGCTGGGCCTGCGGCAAGAGTCCGTCTGCCTGTTCCGGGGCATCCCCTTTGCCGCGCCGCCGCAGGGCAAGCTGCGCTTTTTGCCGCCGCTGCCCCCCCTGCCCCGTGCCAAAACGCTGGACTGCCGCTTCCTGCGAGACTCCGCCGTGCAGGGCGCAGAGCTCACCCCCGGCATCACCTGCAGCGAGGATTGCCTCCACCTGAACCTCTGGGCCCCCGCGGGCGCAGGCCCCGGCAGCAAGCTGCCCGTCCTGGTCTACATCCACGGCGGCGGCTTTTCCGAGGGCTCGCCCGCCAAGCCCGTGTTCGACGGCACCCACTTCGCCGAAAATGGGGTGGTGCAGGTAAACATCAGCTACCGGCTGGGGGCACTGGGCTTCATGGCCTTCGAAAAGGTGGAGGCCGAGCACGGCTTTCTGGGCAACCTTGGCCTGCTAGACCAAATAGCCGCCCTGCGCTGGATACAGGAAAACATCGCCTTCTTTGGGGGCAACCCCGCCTGCGTCACCATCTGCGGGGAATCCGCCGGGGCCTTCAGCGTTTCGTCGCTTATACTTAGCCCGCTGGCAAAAGGGCTGTTTCACCGGGCCATCATGCAAAGCGGCAACATCCTGGGCCAGCCCATCCTCGCCCCCATGAACCCCGGCTGCCGCGGCACCGCCCTGCTGCAAAGCCGCAGCTACGCCGCCAGCTTCCGCTGCAGCTCTCTCAGCGGCCTGCGCAAGCTAGACGCAAAGCTGCTTTCCCGTGGCTGTGCCTTTAAGGATAACCTGCTCACCCCGCCGCGCTACAATTTCTGGCCCGTGTTCGACGGCAGGCTCCTGCCCGAAAACCCCTACGCGGCCCTCACCCGGGGGCCCATCAACGAGGTGGATATCCTCGCGGGCTTTAACTCCGACGAGGGCACCCTCTTCATCCCCAAAAACACCACCGAGGAGGACTATTTGCAGCTTTGCCTGCGCGTGTTTGGGGCAAACGGCGGCGAGGTGGCGGCCCATTTTGCCTGCTGCACCGGGCACACCCCCGCCAGCCGCGCGCGGGAGCTTATCCAGATGGGCCTGCGCTTTGGCAGCGACGTTTTTGCCGATGAGCTGAGCCGCCGGGGCAAGCGGGTGTGGCTGTACAACTTCAACCACCGCCTCCCCATTCTGGACATGCTGGGCCTGGGCATCACCCACGCGGTAGAGCTTATTTTTGTCTTCAAAACCGTGCCAAAGCTTCTGCTGCGCAGCCCCCGCCACCGCCTGGTGATGGAGGACACCCACGCCCGCTGGCTGAACTTTGTGAAAACCGGAAACCCCAACGAGGGCCTGCCCGTAAACGGCCCCTGGCCCGCCTACACCGCCCAGGAAAAGCAAATTCTGCTTTTGCAGGAGGAGCCGGAGGCCGCCCCCGCCCCCGCCACCCAAAGCGTGGCCTTCTACCGCAACCTGCTGTGGAACCACTAGAAGGTGTCGCCACATATCGAACTACCCTTCGCCCCTGCCCTTAGCTTCAAATCCTCGAGCCGCAGCAAAACGCACATGTCATTCTTGCTGTTGTGCGCTTTGCAGGCGAGGCGACCTCTAGCGACAGGGGGTCTGGGGGCCTCGCAAAGCCCCCAGAACTTTTGGTACTTTTGGTTACAAAAGTACAAGAAAAACCTTGCGTAGCGGTTTCCGCGCGCGGCGAATGAGAGAAATATTCTCTCATATTCTTGCCTTGTTTTTTCGCCAACCAAAGAGCAAAGCTCGCTTCGCTCGAAGGTAGGATTTATGTCTCCGACGGGTCAGGGGCTTTGCCCCTGACAACCCCATAAGGTCAAGGGCCGCCTTCAACTTCCTCTTACGGATGCTGCGCGATGGTACCCTTGGTCACAAAAGTACCAGAAAAGCCTTGTGTAGCGGCCCCACATGCAGTGCGTGAAGATGAAAACGCAAAAAACACGAAAAACAAATTATGTTTTGATTTTCCCGCGCCGGAATGTTATACTGCACGGGATGAATGCGCCCGTGTAAACGGCCCAAAATAAAGAAAAAAGGTGACTGCCATGAAATTCAGAGATTTGTCGGCGCAATACCAGGCCCTAAAACCCGAGATGGACAAGGCCATGCAGGATGTGGTGGATTCCGCCGCCTTCGTCTTCGGTGGGGCCGTCACCCAGCTGGAAAACGAGCTGGCCGCCTATACGGGCCGCCGCCACTGCCTGGCCTGCGCCAACGGCACCGACGCACTGGAGCTGATGTTCAAGGCCTATGGCATCGCCCCCGGCGACGCGGTCTTCGTGCCGGACTTCACCTTTTTCGCCAGCGCCGAGGCCGTCAGCACCATAGGCGGCACCCCCGTTTTTGTAGATGTGAACCCCGAGAGCTTCAACCTCTGCCCAAAAGCGCTGGAGGCGGCGGTGCTGGCCGTGCAGGCCGCGGGCAAGCTGCGCCCCCGCGCCGTGCTGGCGGTGGATTTGTTTGGCCGCCCGGCCGACTATGACGCGCTGGAGGCCGTTTGCCAAAAATACGGTCTGACGCTTTTTGAAGACGCGGCCCAGGGCTTTAGCGGGGTGTATAAGGGCAGGCGCGCGGGCAGCTTCGGCCTGGCCGCCACCACCAGCTTCTTCCCCGCAAAACCGCTGGGCTGCTATGGCGACGGCGGTGCCATCTTCACAGACGACAGCGAAATGGACGCCCTGCTGCGCTCTCTGGCCATGCACGGCAAAGGGGACGACCGCTACGTCAACGTGCGCATAGGGCGGAACAGCCGGCTGGATACCCTGCAGGCCGCCGTGCTGCTGGTAAAGCTGCGGGTGCTGGAGGAGGAGCGGCAGAAAATCAGCCAGGTGGCCGCCGCCTACAGCCAGCGGCTGGCGGGCCTGGCCCTCACCCCGGCAGAGGGGGGAGACTATCTCTCGGCCTGGGCGCAGTACACCCTGCGGCTGAAAAGCGCCGCCCAGCGGGACGGCCTGGCCGCCGCGCTGAAGGCCAAGGACATCCCCAGCATGATATACTACCCCCTGCCCCTGCGCGCCCAGCAGGCCTTTGCCGATATTGCACACCTGCAGGTGGACGCCTGCCCAAACACCGCCCAGCTCTGCGAAACGGTGCTCAGCCTGCCCTTCCACCCCTACCTCAGCCCCGGGCAGATAGACGAGGTCTGCACCGCCGTCACAAGCTATCTCAAGGCGGAGGGCTAGGCCATGGAAAAACCGGTTTTCATCCACGAAAGCGCCCACGTCTCGCCCGAGGCAGAAATCGGCGAGGGCACCCAGGTGTGGATCAACGTGCAAATTCGGGAAAAGGCGGTCATCGGGAAAAGCTGCATCCTCAGCAAGGATGTCTACATCGACCACGGCGTGCTTGTGGGCAGCCATGTCAAAATTCAAAATGGCGTGTCTGTGTATAGCGGCGTCACCTTGGAGGACGGGGTCTTCGTGGGCCCAAACGCCGCCTTCACCAACGACTATTACCCCCGCGCCCAAAGCGAGGATTGGGAAATCAGCCCCACCCGCATCGGGCAGGGGGCCTCGCTGGGGGCCAACTGCACCGTGGTGTGCGGCCACACCGTGGGCCCCTACGCCATGGTGGGGGCGGGCAGCGTGGTCACCCGGGATATACCCGCCTACGCGCTGGCGGTGGGCAACCCCGCCCGGGTCATTGGCCGGGTGTGCCGCTGCGGCCAGCGCGCCGACGACGGCATATGCCCCAAATGTGGCTTTATACTACCCGAATAACACCCAAAAAGGGGGATTTCAGCATGAAAAATGCCGCTTTAATCGGCTTTGGCTACTGGGGCATCAACATTGCCAAAAACCTGCAAAACAGCCGCCATTTCCAGCTTTATGCCATCTGCGACCTGGACGAGACCCGCCTGCAAAAGGCCCGCGAAATTTACGGCGACAGCGTGAAATATTACACCGATTACCGCCAAATTACCGAGGACCCGGAGATTTTCATGGTGGCGGTGGCCCTGCGCGGCGGGGCACAGGAGGTGGCGCGGGAGGTGCTGCGCAGCAAAAAGCACCTGTTTATGGAAAAGCCCATGGCCACCAGCACCGAAGACGCCCGGCTTCTCATCCGCCTGGCCGCAGAAAACGGGGTGCAGATTCACGTGGACCATATTTTGGTGTACCATCCCGTGGTGCGGCGCATGAAAGAGGTGATTCAAAGCGGGGAGCTGGGGGAGCTTGTCTATTTTGAGTTCAACCGCACAAATCTGGGCCCGCACATCCAGCGCCACATGAACGCCATGTGGGACCTGGCCGTGCACGACCTGGCCGTGCTGGACTACCTCTGCGACGGGGTGCCCGTGCGCAAGGTGAGCTGCCTGGGCAAAAAGGAATTTGGCGACCAGGAGGTGCTCACCTACCTCTCTCTGCAATACGATTCCTTCATCGCCATGTTGAAATCCACCTGGTTCTCCCCCATCAAGGAGCGGCGCATCACCATCACCGGCACCAAAAAGATGATGGTGTTCGACGATGTGAAGGAGAGTGAAAAGCTGGCCATCTACGACAAGGGCGTCAGCTTCGACAGCGCCGAATACGCTGTGTACGGCAACTACGAGGCAAAGGTACGTTCGGGCGACATGTACAGCCCCTACATCCCCTTTGAGGATTCCCTGCTGAACGGCCTGGAGCAGTTTGCCGAATGCATCGAGAGCGGAAAGCCCAGCCTCTCGGGGCCGCAGCAGGCCCTGCGCGTGGTGGAAATTTTAGAGCGGGCCTACCTGGATTTACGGGGCGAGCCCGCAGCGGTGCAGCTATAAAAACAACCCCGCTGTGCGGCTTTGTGGCGGACGCAGCCCTGCGCGCTTTTTCAGCAGGCCGGGCTAGAACCATTTTTTGCGGCGAAAAATATACACACACACCGCCACCACCAGCACCGAAAGCCCAATCACCATGGGGTAGGCATAGGGGTGGTCGTATTCAGGCATCCGCAGGTTCATGCCATACCAGCCCGCAATCAGCGTAAGGGGGAAGAAAATGGCCGTGAGCACCGTGAACAGCTTCATGGTGCTGTTCAGGCTCAGGTCCAGCTGGTTTTGGTAGGCCTCCCGCACCTGGGTGATGTATTCCCGCAGGTTCACCACGGTATTCACCAGCCTGTCGGCCCGGTTGGTGTGAATATGCAAAGCGCGCAGCTGCTCCGCCGTAAAATATCCGTTTTGGTTTTCCTCCAGGTCCTCCAGCAGGTCAAACAGCGCCTCGTAATAGCGCTTCAGGGCCATCAGCCGGCGGCGCATCTGGCTAATTTGGCGGATATAGCCCCTGGGGGGCGCATCCTGCGTGGCCTTTTCCTCCATGTGGGCAATCTCCTCCTCCACATCGGCCAAAAAAGCCGCGTCCCCCGCCAGCAGGCAGGAAAAATACAGCAGCAGGGCCCGGGCCGGGCCGGGGGCCTCGCCCTCCCAGTGCTCCAGCGCCCCGGCCAGCTTTGCCTCGGTGCGGCTTTCGCCCCCCACCAGCAGCAGGGCCTCCCCCGTGAAAAAGAGCTCGGTCTGGGCGGGTTTTTCCTCGGGCCCATCCTGTGTTTCCAGCATCATATAGTCGCAGCCGTAGCGGCTCTCCATCCGGGTTCCCGCCGCGTCCTCCTCCAGAGAGCCGGGCTTTGCCCGCAGGCCCAGCAGCGCCAGGGCTTCCTCCCGCTCTGCCGGCTCTGCCAGGCAGATGACCTTCTGCCCCTCGGCCAATTGAAGGGCTTTTTCTCCCCCTACATACAGCAGCATTGTCTCTCCTCCCCCTTTTTCCCTGCCCACACTTTTCAAAGAGATTATAGCATAAAACAGCCGCAAACACATGTCGACAAGATGTGTTTGCGGCTGTTCCGGTTATTTATAGTATTTCAGAAAATCCTCATATTTTCAGCGGGTAGCCGTTGGCGTCCTTGTAGGCGCCCGCCACAATACTCACCACGTCCACCAGCCAGCCAATGCCGAACATGCCACCGCTGAGCAGCCACAGCACCCCGGTGCCTATCTTCCCGGTATAAAAGCGGTGCACCCCCCAAATGCCGAAGAAGAAGCAGAGCAGAAAGGCGACCAGCTTGTTTTTCTGCGCCCCGGGCGCCATGGCCCCGGGCCAGCCGGGCGCCAGGGTAACAATGGTGTTGGCGTCCCCGGTGAGGCTGGTGGTGTTCACGGTGATGGAGGGCATGCCGCCGCCCAGGGGCAGCACGGCCGCCTGGGCCGCCATTCCGGCCGGCTCCGCCACTGTTTGGGGAAGGGGGGGCGGCGGGTAGGTGCCGGCGGGCGGGTAGGCCGGGCTGTGCTGCGCAGGCAGCTGCCCGGGCACCGCCAGGGTGGGGGCAGGGCGCACCTCCTGCAGGCCGTCTGCCGTGCGGCAGGCCAGCGCATTGCCCGCCGTGCCGCACTGGGGGCAAAAATCGTGCCCATGTGCCAGGCCACAGCCCGCACACACCGTGCTCTGCGGCTGGGCCGAGCCACAGTTTGGGCAAAAGTTTGTATGGTATTCACTCCCACAAACGGCACATTTCATAGCCTTGTCCTCCATGGAAAATCTAATTTCCTTTTTTTCTCATCATTTCCGGGCCAATTTTTCTTCTGTTTTCCGCAGGGCGGGCAGGGGCAGCAGCTTCAGCAGGCTGGCCACCAGCATCAGGCCCACCGCTATGGCCCCCACCTGCAGCAGGGTGTCGTACAGCATCCAGGCAGACTGTGTGGGCGAGCCGCTGAGGGCTAGCAGCACGCTCTCGTAGAGCTGCCCACCCGGCACTATGGGCACCAGCCCCGCGGCCAGGTACAGGGTGGCGGGCGCCTTCAAAAGCCGGGCAAATACCTCCGCCGCCAAGGCCGCCACCGCGCCATACACCAAAAACTGGGGCAGCACCCCCAGTGGGGCCGCCAGCAGGTATACCAGATAGGCCAGGGCGCCTGCCGCGCCCGCAAACACGATATGCCGCCCGCGCACCCCAAACAGCACGCTGAAGGCGGTGGAAACGGCAAAGGCCACCAGCACCTGTCCCATCATAGCGCCACCCCCGTCAGCAGGGTGAGGGCCCCATAGGTCATGGCGGCCCCGCATGCCAGCGCCACGGCCACAGCCAGCGTTTCAAACACCCGGCTGATGCCCGAGACCAAATCTCCGGCCACAATATCGCGGAAGGCGTTTGTAAAAAGCAGGCCCGGCACCAGCAGCATCATGGTGGCCACCGTGAGACGGTTGCCCGCCTGGGCCATGCCCAGCAGCTGAAACAGCCCGCCCAGCGCCGCAGCCGCCGCCCCGCCGCTGAGGTTTAAAAAGAAGAACCCCACCCCGAGCCGGGAGATGCCCTCCACACAAAGGCGCAGGAGCGCCCCGGATAACAGCCCGCAGGCCGCATCTCCCAGGCCGCCGCCCAGAATGAGCACAAAGGCCGCACAGGCCGCCGAGGAGGCCAGCACCTTTGCCCAAAGCGGGGTGCCCTTCTGCCGCTGGATGGCCAGCAGGGCCGCCTTGGCCTCGCCCAGGGTGAGGCCGCCGCCTGCCACCCGGCGGGACACACGGTTCACGGCATCCACCCGGCTAAGGGCGATGGTGCCGGCGTGTATCCGCTTCATTACCGTATAGGGCTTTTCATCCTCTCCAAAAATGGTGAGCATGATGGTGGTGGGGGTGGCATAGCTCTCGCAGTGGGCCGCGCCAAAGGTGCGGGAGATGGTGGACATAATCTCCTCCACCCGGTAAATCTCCCCGCCGCTTTCCAGCGTAAGCACCCCGGCCAGGCTGGCCACGCCCAAAATCTCATCGTACACGGCCTGCTCCATCTCCGCCTCCTGTTTTTCACCCGGCAGGGGCTGGGCAGCGCCGCTTACACACTATAACGACACTGCGCCGCCCCGCACTTCATTCTGCCAAAAATTTCTGTTTATTCCTGTATTTTTCTTCCGGCTTTTCCGCCGTTCCCCATTGTACCACGCGGCGCCCACGCTGGCAAAACGAAATGGGGCGGCAAGAAAAGGCCCCCGCGCCCAAGGGCCGGGGGGAATGCTTTTGGTGCGCGGGCCAACACCGTTCGTCTCTATAGGGGTGAGGACGGGAGGAGCAGAGCCCCTCCCCTACGGAGGGTTGCCGATGGGTGGGGCTAGGGAACTGAAGACGCCGCCCCCTGCGGAGGGCCAGGGCACTAATTCATTTCCCGCAAACCCTGCAAACGCAGAATCTCCCGCTTTTTTTCCTCCGGCAGGGGCGCGAACTCAAAGGCGGGGCGGGCGGTGTAATAGCCCTGCACATAGTCCACGTCCAGGCGGATAATCTCCTCCAAATCCTCCGCATCCTCCACGCCCTCGGCAATCAGGCGGATGCGCTTAGCATGGCAGAAGGAGATGATATTTTTCACCAGCGTCTGCTTGTCTTTGTTTTTGTGAATGCCCTGAATCAGCTCCATATCCAGCTTCACAATATCCGGCTGAATGGCCAGGATGCGCACCTCGTTTGAATAGCCGCTGCCAAAGTCGTCTATGGCAAGCTGCATGTGGTTGTCCCGAATATAATTCACCTTCCGGGTGAGCTGATGGGGCGAGTCATTCTCCGCCTCGGTAATCTCAATCACCACCCGGTCAAACACCCGGCTATGCATCCGCTGCAGCAGAAGCAGGTCCTCCTCGCACATAACCTGGCTGGGGATGCTGTTGATAAAAACCATGGCACCATGGATTTTGTCCTGGTTTTCCTCCACCATCTGAAAGGCGGAAAAGATAATCAGACGCTCCAGATGGCTGAGCTTAGACTGCGCCGCCGCCACCTGCAAAATTTCCAGCGGGGAGCGGAAATTATCCAGCAGGGGGCGCATCAGGGCCTCGTAGGCGTATATTTCACCGCTGTGCAGGTCCACAATGGGCTGAAAGGCAAAACGGATGAGCTTTTCATCCAGCAGGCGGTTGATGGCCTCGCGGTTTTCCAGCAGGAAGGCATTTTTATGGTAGGATTCCATGCTGAACTCAAATAGGGAGCCCTTCTCCTTGTGTTTTGCCTCGTACATGGCATAGTCGGCCAGCTTGAGGAGGTCTGTCACATTGTCGGCATCGTCGGGGTACCAGGATACGCCGGAGGAGCAACGGATGCGCTGGGAGCCGCCGTCCGGCGTGAGCAGTGAGAATGCCTCGTAGTGGCGGTACTGGTCCCGTATCACGTCCCGGGCTTCCTCTTTGCTCTCAAAATCGTGCAGGTAGATGGCGAATTCATCCCCCGAAATGCGCGCCACCACGCCGCCGTGGATGCTGAACTCGTGGAACATCTCCCCCGCGCGCACAATCAGCCTGTCGCCCATATCGTGCCCGTAGGTGTCGTTCACATATTTCAGGTTGTCCAGGTCGGCAAACAGCATGGCCCCCACCTTGTCTGGCTGCGCCTGAAGCTTCGCCTGCACCTCACGGCTAAAGGCCTTGCGGTTGTACAGCCGTGTCAGGGTGTCGAAATCCAGCTCGTGTGCCAGCCGGCGGTTCTCCTCAATATCGCGTGTCACATCCAAAATTACCCCCACGCAGCCCTCCTCCGTGGGCGTCTCCATCACACGCAGCCAGCGCTCGGCCTTCTGCCCCCTGTCGAAGTACTGGTAGATGTTCTCGTACCCGGCCGCGGGGCTGGCGGTGAGGCGGCCGAACAGGGCGGGCCACTCCTCCCCCGGCACCAGGGTACCGGGGGGGATATTCAGCAATTCATAGACGAATTCCGTTAGAACCACATGCTTGTTGCTGGAGGAAAGCTCATAGCCGCCAATGGGAAGGAGGGTCATCTCCAAAATTTTGGAGGTGGTGTTGGCCGAGCTGATGGCGCTTTGGTTCAGCATTTCCACCGCCGTGGTCAGCTCGTCTATCTCCCGCAGGCCGGTGGCCTCAAAGTGGATGTCCTGATAGGGGGAGACCCCCTTGATGTGGCGGGAGAGATTGGTGATTTTGCGGGTGGAGAGATAGACCAGCAGGAAGATGGCCACAAACGCCACCAGGGTGGTGGCCGCAATGCTGATGACGAGCAATAGCCGCACCCCGGCCGAGCCCTCGTGCAGAACCTGCTGCGGCACCATGCCCACCAGCGTCCACGCATCGCCCACAAAGGGGGAGTTCTGGCTGTAAATGGTCAGGTTTTTCACCGCGCAGTACATGTCTCCCAGGCCGGAGATTTGGGTTTTATACATGCCCCGCTCCGGCGTGGCCGAAAGCGCCAGGGCGTTGCCCTGCTGCACATAAACCTGGGCCAGCGGGCCGCCCGGAATATACCAGTCCAGCTGCAGGCTCTGCTCCCCGGCAGGGGCCACCATGTAAAAGCTGTTCTCGTAGGGCAGCTCAATATTGGGCAGGTAATTCTGGGTGAAATAGGGCAGGGAAATCTCAATTCCCAATACGCCATAGGGCCGCCCCTCCGCGTCCAGCAGGGGCATGGTGTAGCTGATGCCCATCTGCTTGTTGCCCAGAAGGTCGGAGGGGGGCTGCCAATAGCCATAGCGCTCCATCTCGGCGCCGGGGTACTCCTCTGCCGCCCAGATGGGTTTTTCATAAAAGGCGGCGGCCTCCCCCTTGGGCAGCTGCATGTCCAGCCGCCAGCTCACACCGCTGCTAATCTGGTTGTTCTGCGCCACCACGGCCGGGCCCACCTCCAGCCAGAAGGCGTTGATATCCGAGGAGGTCTTGCTGGGGGCGGAGTTTCGGATGTAGACCGCCGAGTGGGCGCCGGCGGCCTCCTTGTCTGAATTGGAGCCGTTCAGGATAAAAAAGGCCCCGGTGATGCTGTTCGCGCGCAGGAGCTGCATCAAAACCTCGCTGCCCTCCATGGCAAGCTCTGCATAGGCCAGGTCGTCGCGGTAGAGCATGTCCGGGGCCACCTCATGCTCGGCCGCAATTTTATTAAACACCGCACCGAGGTTCCGGGTATCCTCCGCCAAATTCCCCACCAGCTGCCCCACGTCCTTGTCAAACGCCGTCACCCGTGCGCTCACCGTGCCGTTAAACAGGCGAAAGGCCTCTGCATCCAGCAGATAGAAGACGTTGGAAACCGCCAGTGCCATCACCAAAGCCAGGCCCTGCAATACAGCCAGCAGCGCCATCATGGCAAACAATCTTGTGCGAAGTGTGATACTCTTTTTCATAAAAAGCAAAAATGCCCCTCGGTGGTGCTACAGGTCGCTTATTCGGATGCCCCCGGGAACTGCCGCTAGCTTGAATACGCCACGCCCTTGCCGTCCAGCGCCGTGTGCAGCTCTTGCAGCCAGGCGGCAAAGCGGGCGTCCAGGTCCAGCCCGGCCAGCACCTCCTCCTCGGTAAGGCCCTGGGTCTTCAGCTTGTCGGCCTCCTCCCGCCCGGCCTGCGCCGCATCCATCAGGGTGGACTGCAAAATGCTGCGCACCTCATAGCTGCCGGTGAAGGGCTTGGCCGCGTAGGTTTCGGCCTTGGTTATCTGGTGCAGGGCAATCTCATACACACCCGCCACGTTCTGCTGGGCCTGGTCGCCCCCGCGCAGTGTGGCCAGGGCCTCTTCAAACTCCTGGCTCTCGTAGCTTGCCTTCTGCACCGGCAGGTACCCGGTGGTCATGGCGAAGCTGATGTTCTGCTGCGGCGCCGTGAGCCACTGCAGGAACAGGGCGGCCCCCGCCTCCTTCTGCGGGGCACTGCTGGCCACGCACAGGCCGGCCCCCTGCTGGATGGCACAGGGGGTGCCGCCCTGGAACACGGGGTAGGGCATGGGGGCAAAGCCAATGGGAGATTCGGTATTGTCCTTGTCAATCCAGGTGGGGAAATAGGCCGCGCCCGAGGAGGAGCCCACATAGGCCACCAGCTCCCCCGCCTTGATATCGTCGGAGCGGAACTTACCCACCGCGTTGAAATAACCAAGGCTGTAGCCCTTGAAGTACAGCTCAAACAGGCGGCGCAGCACGTCCTCTTGCAGGGCGGCCTTGCTGCCGGAGGAATCAATCACATCCAGGCCCATCTGCCTGCTGGCAATGATGATATAGTTGGCCACCGAGTCGAAGCCCATCAGGCTTTTGCCATCCCAGGCTGTCTCGGGGGTTTGGGCATCCCGCCACTGGTAATAGGCCCGGGCCGTCTCATACACACCCTCCCAGGTCTCCATATCCGTGAGCGAGGCGCCGTTTGCCCCGGCATACTCCTCAAACGCCGTGGCGTTCACATACAAAAGCTCGGTGCTCTTCACCATGGGCACCAGCAAAAGGCGGTCTTCACTGAAAATGCCGTCCTGCAAAAAGTCCTCCACATACAGCGCCTTCTCCTCGGCGCTGAAATAGGGGGTCAAATCACACACTTTGCCCAGTGCGTCAATTTCCATGGTCTTGTCTGGATAGGCGGAAAAGATATCCGGCATGGGCTCTGCGTTGATAACCCCCATGGCCGAGTTGGTCACGGCCTCCTCCAGCTCGGCTATGCTGCCCTTTGCCACCGGGGTCACAATCACCCCGTTCTCCATGCCCAGGGTCTGGTTGAAGCGGGAGACCACCTCCTCCAGCGCCTGCTGGTTTTCCCCTATATAATAGTGCCACAGCGTTAAGGTAACCGGGTTTTTGGGGTCAAGCCCCTGCTTGTCCGCACCACTTTGGGCCGTCCCCTGCCCACAGCCCACCATGCCTGCCAGCAGCACCGCCGCCAGCACCGCCGCTAAAAACCTGCGAAATTTCATACACTATACTCCTTGCAATTCCATTCTCCGCCCAGCCCTGGCCGGAAAACCCAAGGGAACCCGGCAAAGCCGCCCAAAAGGCCTTTCTGCCGGGCTCCACAGCTATCCCGCCGCGCCCTCCTCGTCGTGCAGCGGCGCGGGCGGTACCATCCGGTTAAAAAATCATGCCGCCGTCATTTGCAGAGCTGAAGCTGTGCGGCTGGCGGGGGCTGGCCGGGGCGGGAGGCAGACCCTGCATCTGCGGCGCCTCCACCTCTTTCAGCTTGAATTTCCCCACCATCTGGCGCAGAATATTCGCCTGGCTGGACAATTCCTCGCTCACCGCGGCCGATTCCTCGGCCGTGGCGCTGTTGGCCTGCACCACGCTGGAAATCTGGTTCACGCCCTCATTGATTTGTTCGATGGAAATGGCCTGCATATTGGAGGCCTCGGCAATGTTGGCCACCATGCGCTCAATTTCCTGGGCATTTTCCACCACCTGCATCAGCGAATTGTTCGCCTCCTCGGCCAGGGTGGTGCCATGCGCCACGGTGCTGATAGAGCTGCTGATGAGGGTGGTGGTTTCGCTGGCGGCCGCCGCGCTCTTGCTGGCCAGGTTGCGCACTTCATCCGCCACCACGGCAAAGCCCTTGCCGTGCTGGCCTGCGCGGGCGGCCTCCACCGCGGCGTTCAGGGCCAGAATATTGGTCTGGAAGGCGATGTCCTCAATGGTCTTGATGATTTTGCCAATGTTCTGGGAGGACTGCTTGATCTCATTCATCGCACTGCCCAGGTTCTGCATATGGTTGTTGCACTCGTTCACCTGGGCTCCGGTGATGTTCACCAAATCGGAAGCCGTCTTGGCAGAGTCGGAGCTCTCGCGGATTTTCTCGGTGATTTCAGAGATGGTGGCAGACAGCTCCTGCACGCTGGAGGCCTGCTCTGTGGCGCCCTGCGCCAGGGCCTGTGCGCCGCTGGCCACCTGCTCAGAGCCGGAGGACACCTGATTGGACGACTGGTGGATGCCCTGCAGGGTGGCGGTCATCTCTCGAATCAGCAGGTAGGTGTTTTCCCGCAGTTTGATAAATTCGCCGGGATACTCGCTCTCGGGCACCACGCTCTCCGCCTGGAAATTCCCGGCGGCCAGCGCGTTCAGGCCCTGAATCAAATCGTTGATGATGACCTGTATGCGGCTGCACAGCACCCGCATACTCTGGGCCAGGTGGCCCAGCTCGTCCTTGGATTCATATTCAATCTTCGCATCCAGGTCACCCTCCGTCACCTTGCGCGCCGCCGCCTCAATCTCGCGCAGGGGAACGGTAATCCCGCGCACCAGAATCAGGCACATCGTCAAGCTGACAGCAAAGCTTACCACCGCCAGGATAATCAGAATCAGCGTGGTTTGGTTGCCGCTTTGGGTGATGGTGCCAAGCATGCCGCTTGAGGCGTTGTCGCTGGCCTTCACCACCTCCTCCAGCTTGGTTTGGGTGTCGCTCCACAGCCCGTCCAGGTTTTGGGTCATGTAGGCCAGGGCTTCGTCATTTTTTCCGGCCAGGGCAAGCTCCACCGTCTGCTTGCGGTGGGGGGTAATCTGGGAAATCAAGCTTTCCAGGTCGGTTATCAGGGCCTGGTCGCCCGTAAAAAGTTCCTTCAGCTTGGGCAGGCTCTGCTGAATCTGTGTGCCGTACTCATCGGCCTTCTGGGCCGATTTCTGCATCTCGGCCGGGTCACTATACGAAATAAGGCGGTAGATTTCGCTCTGCTGGGCTTTAAAATACTCCATGGTTTGCATGGCAATTTCTTTTTCCTTGTAGGGCCCTGCCATGAACGTGTTCACCTGTGCCGTGGCGTTGCTGAGGCCCACAATGGCAAAGAGAATGGCCACCAGCGCCAGCACAATCACAATGGCGAATGTCAGCACCAGCCGCACGCCCACCTTCAAATTCTTCATCTTTCACATTCCTCCTAAGTATTTTCGTTGCATGCCGTTCCATCATCCTTCCAAAAGCCACGCAGGCGCCCTGGCCCCTGCGTATTCCTCCCCCGTAAAGCTCTGCCGGTTGTCATCAGCCCGCGCCTGCGCAGGCCCCGGCCCCCTCCTTGATACGCCCATACCGGGCCATGGCGTCCTCAAAGGCCCGCCTGCAGGCCTGCATCACCTGCGGCAGATGGGCGGTATACAGGTCCAGCGTCTCTCTGTCCAGCCGGCCCTCCCGGCGCTCCTTTTCCAGCGCCTGCAAGGCCTGCCCGCCGCCCGAATGCCAAAGGCGGTCCCCCGCCTCACACAGGCGGCCCAGCTGGTTTGCCACCACCAAAAAACCGGCCTCCCGCACCGCCTCCCTCTTGGCAGGCGGCGGCGAAAAACTCCTCTCCCCCCATACGGGAGACACCCCCTCCAAAAGCAACAGCAAATCCTCCTCCACCAGGCCTTCCAGCAGCTCCCAGCGGCTCCCCTGGGAACGGCCCGCCAGCGCCTCCAGATGCAGCAGAAGGGCGGCGCTGCCCAGCCTGTTTTGGGCTTCCTCCGCAAGGCCCCCCGCAGCCGCCAGCTCCCGCACGGCGGCCTCACGCACAGCCGCGCCCACGGGCAGGCGGCCCTCTCTCATGTCACACACAAAGGCCAGCATGCGCAGGCAGCCCTCCGCCTCGCTGGGCTCCAGCAAAAACTCCCAGTCCTTCTGCTCCAGCAGGTAGAGCTCTGTTTTCACCTTGTAGCAAAGGTCCCCGGCCAAATCCGCCAAGTGGAACAGCCGCACCACATCCCTGCCAAACACATCCGGGCCGCAGGCTGCCAAAAACGTGTCCACCTCGGCCGCATTGCGGCCATGGTGGCTGGCCAGCACCGCCACCCTGTCTGCCAGCTGCATCATCTGTGCATACAGGGCAATCTCCGGCTGGGTGCTTTTCACCAGCTCACAGTAGGGGGTGTGGTGGTAGCGCAGCACCTCGGAAAGCCGCCCCGGCAGCAGCTCTTTGCACAGCAGATGCCCATACAGGGCATGCCTGTCCGGCACCTCGCTCTCTTTTCGAAAGATGGCGTCGGCCTCACCGGGCACCAGGCAGATGCCAAAATCATGCAGGTAGGCCAAGAGGCAGAGCTCCCGCATTTTCGCCGGTGCAATTCCGCCGTGAATTTCCGCCATGCTGAGCAGGATAAACGCTACCTGCCGCTGGTGCTCTGCCAGGCGTGTATCCACGGTTTTCAAAGAGCGGTACAGAAGCTCCATCATATCGCCCGGATGAACGGCTGTTTCCCGCAAGCCACCCGGGGGCTGCGGGCCGGCCAGTGCCTGGTTACTCATCATATCGTTTCAGGGTTCCTTGCTACGCGTTTTTCAAATGCTTGGCCAGCTTTTGGTCCTCTCTTTTAATATGATTGGTGAGCCACTGCACCACCACCACATTCATCTCGCCCACCAGGGCAATGGTGGCCCCCTCCGCCTTGATTTTATCCACCAGGTTTTTCACAACCGTCTTGAAATGCTCGTGATATTTTTTGTGGTTTGCATAGTCTGGATATGCACTTTCACGTTGTAATTTTTCTTCGTCGGCAAAATGCGTGGTCGTATATTGCAAAAGAAACTGCCCCGCTTTGACTATTTCCTCCCGTCCTTTTCCCTGTGAGCAGGCGGCAAGCAAGCTGTTAATCGCCTCAAAAAGCGCCTTGTGTTGACGGTCTATCGATTCATTTCCTGTAAGCAAGTCGGGCGTCAATTCGTACTTCATTTCCCAAGCCCCTCTTTCCACGCATTGTACTCTGCCCCATTCCTGTCTGTGCACGTATAGGGCAAATGTTGCCGTCATTATACTGTTTATGCCGTCAAAAAGCAAGCCGCTGCCACGCATGTTTCGGCCCGGTACGCTGGATTCCACCTCTCCCATATGGTATAGTGAGGTATTCTTTTTTCAGCCAAAAAGAAGGACGTGTTAAAAAAATGGAACATAAAAATACTCTGTCTCAATACCTCTACCGCACCCTCACCTCGCAAATTCATACCGGGCGGCTGCGCCCCGGCGATAGTCTGCCCTCTATCCGCCAGCTGGTGGAGATGTACAATGTGGGCATACGCACCGTGAAGGATGTACTGAAGCGGATGGGAGAGGAGGGGTATATCCGCACCGAGATACGGAAAAACGCGGTGGTGGTATACCGCCCCCAGGAGGAGGACGAGCTGTTTGATGTGCGGGAGCTGCTGGGCCGGCGCGACGCCCTGCTGGACCTCTACCACACCATGGCCCACCTCTTCCCCCATATTTTGGCCTCTGGCGCCATGCTGTGCACCCCAGGCGACCTGCAGCGCATCGCCAAGGCCGCGCACGGCATGGAGGGGCTGTCTGTGAAGGCGCAGTGGCAGGTGGGCTCCAGCATCTTTCAGTCAATCATTGCCAAGTATAAAAGCTCTCTTTTGACCGACCTCTGTATCGACATAGAGAACTATGCCTCACTTCCACTGTTTCCCGGCCTGAAAAACCCGTATGACGACTTTTTCGAATTTTTACGTCGCATTCCCGAGCGCCTGCCCGGCCTGATTGCCCAGAACGACTACCGCAGCATCTATTTGGATATAGAGGCCAACCTGACGCGGCTGGCTGAATGCGTGGAGGCCTATCTGAACAAGCTGGGCAGGCAGTACCCCCAGTATGCCGCCCTCCCCCAAAGCGCCTTCCAATGGGATGCCAAAAAGGGACGCGTTCACGCCTATCTCGAAATCACACGGGATATCATTGTAAAAATTGGCACCGGTGTATATGAGGACCAGGCCATGCTGCCCAGCATTGGGCAGTTCTGCCAGCAGTACGGCGCCTCGCCCACCACCGTGATGCACGCCCTCTCCATTCTGAACACCATGTGCCTTGTGCGCACCGTAAACGGCAAGGGCAGCTATGTAACCATGGAGCGGGCCCGGAACGCCAGCTTCCAAGTGACCGACCATTCCGCCAAGCAGGATGCCTACACCTTCCTCAGTGCTTTGCAGCTCATTGTTCTCACCTGCCGCAAAACCGCCTTGCTGGGCATGCCCTTGCTGGGCCAGCAGCAAATAGACCACATTGCCGCCGAGGTAAACAGACCCGGGAACACCTCCCTGCCGGATGTCTTTCTGCGTACCCTGCTGGAAGCGCAGCCCTGTGCCGGGCTGGGGGTCATCTATGCCGGGCTGCGCGAGCTGCTGCACTGGGGCTTCTTTTTCTCCTTCACCCGGCGAGACCCCTCCCGCGACGCCCTGCTGCACACACAGTGCCAAAAGGCCCTGAGCTACCTGCAGCACCAGCAGCAGGATGCCTTTGCCGACATTCTGCAGGATATCTACCTGGGCGCGTACCAGCACCTGAAAGCCGCACTGCTTGGTTTTGGCATCAAGGAAATTGAGCAGCTGGTGGAGCCACAGCAGGAATATCTGTAATTCTGCGTCTATCCATTTGTTTTGGGCAGACAAACCGGGCGGTGCGCAGGGCCCGGCTCCTCTTGCCGGGTCTTTTTATTCCCTTTGCGCTTGACAAGCTCTATGCTCCTGTGCTACATTACATACCAGCGGTATGTAATGTAGCCTTTTTATTTCCGCCATGGCTTGCGGTACCGCCTTTCCGAACAAAGGAGCTGGACATTTTGGCACGTAACAAATACCCCGAGGTCACCGTGAAGAAAATAGTGGACGCAGCGGGCCGGCTGTTTGCAAACAAAGGGTATGAGGGCACCTCCATTCAGGACATTATCGGCCTGCTGGGGGGCCTGAGTAAGGGTGCCATCTACCACCATTTCCACTCGAAAGAGGAGATTCTCTACGCCGTGCTGGACGAAATGACCCGGGAGCGTGGGGAGATGATGGAAAGTGTGAGGAACGACGCCAGCTTGAACGGCCTGCAAAAGCTGCAAAAGCTGATGGACAAAACCGAGGATGACAGCCAGGAGCAGGTGTTTGCCCTCTCGCTGGACATGATGAAGAACCCCAAAATGCTGGCCTTTCAGCTGCGAGACTCTGTGGAGGAGATCGCCCCCAACTGGGTTTACCCCATCCTCCTGCAGGGCATGGAGGACGGCTCTCTGCCACATATCCCCTACCCAAAAGAGCTGGCCGAATGCTTTATGCTGCTCTCCAACATCTGGCTAAACCCCATGGTGTGCCCCGCCACCCCGGATGAGGTGGAACAAAAAT
The DNA here is from genome assembly GCA_964423365.1 of uncultured Oscillospiraceae bacterium. Taxonomy (GTDB): domain Bacteria; phylum Bacillota; class Clostridia; order Oscillospirales; family Ruminococcaceae; genus JAAYCI01. The sequence continues at coordinate 1,568 of CAYRFC010000029.1, read as the reverse complement.
GCCGTTTTTTGCAGCACCTGCTCAAAAGCCTGGGCATTGAGGCGGTGCTCATCAGCGAGGACACCATACGCGTACTGCGGCGCTACACCGCCCTGCACCAGCAGCACGCTTCCTAAAACAAGTGGGCCGCCCAAGAGGCCCAGCCCCTGAACGCCCATTTTTCCACACATTCGTGTTTTTTGCCATTTCCTGCCCCCGGTTTTCCGTGGGCAGTTTATTGGAAGCAAATACATACCGGCATTCGGTATCAAAAGGAGAGTCCTATGGAATCCAACACAGCAAAGCCCCGCCTTTTCCAACGAGATTTCACCCTGGTGGTCGTCGGGCAAATCATCTCTCTGTTTGGCAACAGCATCCTGCGTTTCGCCCTGCCGCTGTACCTGCTGCGGCAAACCGGCTCTGCGGCCATTTTTGGCGTGGTGTCGGCTATTTCCTTCCTGCCCATGGTGCTGATGTCTCTGGTGGGCGGCATCCTGGCCGACCGCGCCAACAAACGAAATATCATGGTGATACTGGATTTCAGCACCAGCGCGCTGGTGCTGCTGTTCACGCTGCTTTTGGGCCTCTCTCCCCTGATACCGCTGATGGTGGCCACCCTGCTGCTGCTGCACGGCATCCAGGGCACCTACCAGCCCGCCGTGCAGGCCAGCATTCCCGCCTTGCTGGCCCCGGAGCAGGTGCTCTCCGGCAATGCCATCATCAACCAAATCAGCGCGCTTTCGGGCCTGGTGGGCCCCATAGTGGGCGGCCTGCTGATGGGCGGCTTTGGTATCACGCCCATCCTCATCGTCAGCATTGGCTGCTTCCTGTTTTCAGCCATCATGGAAACCTTCATCCGCATGCCCCACCAGCCCCGCCAGTACCAGGGCAGTGTGGCACAGCTTGTGCGGGCCGACCTCGGCGACAGCTTTGGCTACATCCGCCGGGAAAAGCCCATTCTCTTGCAGGTGATGATCATCGCCGCTCTCATCAATCTGTTTCTCTCCGCCATGCTGATAGTGGGCCTGCCGGTGGTGGTAACCCGCACCCTGAACCTCAGCGACCAGATGCTGGGCTACTGCCAGGGTGCCCTGGCCGCAGGCGGGCTGCTGGGCGGCCTTTTGGTGGGGCTGCTGGGCAAGCGCCTCAGCATTGGCAGCGCGCCCCTTTTTGTTTCCCTTGGCTCCCTGGCCATGGTGCCCATGGGCCTGGTGCTGCTGCCCGGCGTGCCGGTGATGCCCGCCTATATCACAGTGACCCTATGCTGCGCAGTGGCCATGTCCACCGCCACCGCCGCCTCCATTCAAATGCTGGCCTTTGTGCAAACGGAAACCCCGCCCGAGCTGGTGGGAAAGGTCATTTCGGTGCTCCTCGCGTCCTCCATGTGCGCCCAGCCCATAGGCCAGGCCATGTACGGCCTGCTGTACCAAAACCTGGCCGCCTGGCTTGTCACCCTGGGTGCGGCAGCGGCCTCCCTGCTGGTCTGCCTGTTTGCCCGCCGCGTGTTCCGCGAGGTGGCGGCCAGCGCCCGGCCGCATGCGCTGTCAGCGCCAAAATAAATGGTATCTGCCACGGGATGTAAAGCGCCC
>CAYRFC010000028.1:0-20661 GCA_964423365.1 uncultured Oscillospiraceae bacterium | reverse complement strand
GCCCTTTTTCAGGTCGGCAATGGCGGCCTTCACGGCGTCGGCAATGGTTTCCAGCACCTCGTCCTCCATGCCGCTCCACATGGGCACGCTGAAGCTGTTGTCCCACCATTTTTCCAGCACCGGGCAGTCCTGCGCGCCCGCGCCCAGCTTCTGGAACAGGGGGTAGCGGTACAGCGGGTAATACTGCACAATGCTGCGAATGCCGTATTTCGCGGTCAGCAGGTCCAGCAGGTCGTTGCGGTCCTTGCCAAAGGCGCTGCCGTCAAAATGCTGGATGTACTGGTGGCGCACATGGCGGTAGCCCTCGGGAATTTTGCTAAAGCTGATTTCGGGCACGTCGGCCAGCAGGGCGCGCAGCTTGTCGTTCTGGGCGATGATTTTGTCGGTGTGCTCTTTCAGGCTTTTCAGCTGTTCGCTGCCCAGGGCGCACTGCGCCTCGCCAATGCAGAAGTTGTTCGGCCAGAAACCGTCAATGTCCACATCCACGTTGCTCATGGCGGGCACCCAGTAGCGCTCCCGCTCGCCCTCAAAGTCGCACACGCCATTGTGGCGGATGCCCGGCACCAGCTTCGCGTCGGCGTCGCTCTTCACGGTCAGCATGCCGCCCTCACCCAGGGTGGTCATGGTTTTGGCGCCGTGGAAGCTGAAGCAACCGAAATCGCCAAAGCTGCCCACATGCTGCCCATTGATGCGCGCGTCCAATGCCTGGGCACAGTCCTCCACCAGCTTCAGGTTGTGCTCCTTGGCCAGCGCCAGGAAGGCGGGCATATCGCAGGGCATGCCCAGCAGATGCACGCAGACAATGGCCTTGGTTTTGGGGGTAATTTTCCGCTTCACATCGTTTATGTCCAGCACCCAGGTGTCGGGGTTGATATCGCCCCACACAATTTGTGCGCCCGCCTTGCCAAAGGGGAGGGCCGAGGCGCAGAAGGTGTAGGCCGGAACGATGACCTCATCGCCGGGGCCCACGCCGCACAGGGTGGCCGCCAGGCTGAGCGCCTGGGTGGCATTGCCCACGGCAAACGCATGGTTTGCCCCGGTGTAGGCCTTGAAATCGGCCTCGAATTTCTCCATCTTTTCGCCCTGGGTCTGGCCGCCCTGGTTGCGCATCACGTCCACCACGGCGGCAATCTCCGCCTCGGTGTAGCCGTGCTGGCGGGCGGGAATGGAAACCTTGTAGCCTGCCACCGTGCCGCGGCCGGAAGCATCGCCTTTACGTACCTGTGCCATAGATTGTATCCTCCTGTTGCATAGAATGTGGTTTGGGTAGAAAGAGGTGGGGTAGAGCTGGCGTTTTTGGGGAAACGCAGTTACACAAACTTTCTGTATTCACTGTACTAGAAAAGTGTTTCGGGTGCCATATCAAAACCCGTCATCCTTCCCCGCTTTATGCACAAAACCCAAAGGCCGCCCCCAAACTTTTTTGACAAAGCCCTGCGCAAGTCCTTATAATACCAGGTAGCGGGTGCAGCCCTGCCAGTTTGCGTGCCCCTGCCCCATACTCCACAGAAGGAGACCCTATGCCCACAGAGGAAAAGCCCGCCCGGGACGAACGCTACTATACCGTGATGGCCAGCGCAGGAAACCTGATGATTTCCTGCTTTCTTGCCTCGCGCACTTTTATGGGCCGCCGCCCCGAGCTGGATATGCCCGATTTCACCGAGGAGCATATCCATTCCAGCTACGAGCTTCTTGTATGCCGCGAGGGTATGGGCTTCCAGTTCATCAACGGCCACGCCTTCCACTACGAGCCGGGCAACATCTTTGTCACCGCCCCCTTTGTCAAGCACGCCAACATCAACAGCGGCCCGGGGGAGACGCGGCACTCCATCCGTTTTGAGCTGCCCAGCCACCACGGCGAGCTGCCCCCCTATATGGACGAGGCCCTGCGCCACCTGAAACAGAACGGCAGCTTCCGCTTTTCGGCCGACGAGATGCTGCTGAACATACTGGACAACCTGGCCCAAACCATGCAGCGCAGCGGCCCCCATGTGGAGCTTTTGCTGGGGGGGATGCTCTCCACCCTTTTCTCCTTTGTGTTTTATAACCTCTGCTGGCTGTGCAGCCCCGGCGGGGGCGCGGGCGGCGACGCCTCCCTGCAGGAGGACCCCAGCCGCCGCAAGTTCCTGCTGGACTATTACTTCGACCACCTGATGTACAGCGACGCCGACGACGACGTGAAGATGGAGGACATCTGCCGCCAGCTCCACCTCAGCCCCAGCCAGCTCAACCGGGTGCTGAAAGAGACCTACGGCACCACCTTCAAGAAAAAAAGCATCGAGATGCGGCTGGCTTACATCAAATATTATCTGAAATACACCGAGCTTTCCATCAGCGAGATTGCCAGCCGCACCAAGTTTGCCACCGACAGCAACTTCTCCCTGTTTTTCAAGCAGCACACCGGCCTCTCCCCCACCCAGTTCCGCCGCGCCGAAACCGGCGATGCGCCCCCCAACGGAGGCTAAACGCCCTAGAAACAAAAAGACCGCCCCTTAAAGACCGCCCCTTTTTGTAAAAAGGGGCACGAAAAACTACAGTGGCCGCAAACAGGCGTTTGCGGCTCATTTTTCTATTTAGGGCTCACGAAAAAAACAAAAAGCAACCCATTTTTGTGCAAATGCAACCCATGATTGCGAAAATTCCCTCTGTATGTGGTGGAATTCCCTCCCCCGAAACGATACCATGTAACCAAAGACATCTGGGAAAGGAGAATGCTACGATGACCACAGGAGAGAAAATTCACGCCTTGCGGAAATCCAAGGGTATGACACAGGAAAACTTGGCGGCACAAATACATATTTCAAGGCAGGCCGTTTCCAGATGGGAACTTGACGAAGTATTGCCAGACACCGAGAATCTCATTCAACTGTGCAATCTGTTTGAGATTTCCATCGATTTTCTGCTAAATACAGAGGTGGAACACGAAGCCGAACTCCCGCTCGCCTTAAAAATCAAGGAAACCGAAAAAAAGAAATCCTACGGCAAAATCATCCTCTTTTCACTCTATCTTCTGGGTGTTTTGGTTTTGGCCTTTGTGTCTAAATCCCTGATGGTTGTTTTTGTTGCGCTCTCGCTTGGCCTCACCATTTTTATACTCTATCTGGTTATTTCTTTGCTATGGAAGTTATTGCACCGCTAAGCCCGCCTTTGTCGAGGACAGGCTCAAACACAGCTTTACCCCGATAGAAAAAGGCCCCGAACGAGGGAAAATCTCCCGTTTGGGGCCTTTACTTTCCACTTTCCACTGCCTATAGGCTATCCCTTCACCGCGCCCAGGGTGATGCCCTTGATGAAGTATTTTTGGAAGGCGATGAAGATGATGATGACCGGCAGGGCCGCAAAGCAGCCCCCCGCCATGGCCAGGCCGTAGTTGATGACGTTGGCCCCGCCGCTGGCGTTTTGAATGAGCACCGAGAGGCCGACGTTCATGGTCCAGTTCTTCATGTCCTTCAAAATGATGAGCTGCCACATGAAGTCGCCCCAGGCCTGCATGAACATGATGATGGAGAGGGTGGAGATGGCGGGCTTCACCAGTGGCAGCACTATCTGCCCAAAGATGCGAATTTCCCCTGCGCCGTCCATCCGGGCCGATTCCAACAAATCGTCCGGCGCCTCGTGCATGAACTGGCGCATCAAAAACACGCCGTAGGGCCAGATGATGGAGGGCAGAATCACCCCCCAGATGGTGTCGATGAGGTTCATGTTCTTCACAAGGATGAAGAGCGGAATCAGCGAGGCCTGCTTTGGCAGCATCATGGTGGCAATTACCAGAATGAACAGGAATTTTTTGCCCGCAAATTCTTTTTTCCCAAAGGCATAGCCCATCATGCAGCACAGCAGCACTGCAAAAAAGGTGGTGATGCAGGAGATGAGGAAGCTGTTCAGCATCCACCTTGGCACCGGGTAGCTGCTGGTAAACAGGTCGATATAGTTTTTGAGGGTGGCGTTTTCCGGTATGAGCTGCGGGGCGGCCATGGTGCCCACCATCTCCCGCAGAGAGCCCACCGCCATCCAGTACAGCGGCATCAGGAAGAACAGGGCCAGCAGGGTTACCACCAGATATTTACCGGCGGTGCCCGCGTGTTCACGTGTAAAAATCTTCTTCATATCCCCGCCCCCCTATAGTTCTTTCGAGCCTTTGAGGGTGACGAGCGAGAAGAACAGGATGGTGAGGGTGAGCACCACGCCTTGGGCCGCGGCCAGCCCAAACTTGCCCGAGACAAAGGCCGTGTTGTAAATGAGGTAGCCCATGGACATGGTGGAGTAGCTGGGGCCGCCCTCGGTGAGCAGGTAGACCACCTCCCAAAGCTGGAACACCGCAATAATTTGCATGGTGACCACAAACACGATGACCGGCTTTAAGAGCGGCAGGGTGATGCGGAAATAGATGCGCAGCTTCGAAGCGCCGTCTATGCGGGCGGCCTCAAACAGCTCGGGCGAGATGCCCAGCTGCCCCGCAATGAAGACGATGATGGGGGTGCCCACCGTCCAGGTGAGAACCACCAGCGAGAGGGACGGCATGGCAAAGCGCGCGTCGGTCAGCCACATCACGGGCGGCAGGCCCACCGCCTTCAGCGCATAGTTGAACAGGCCGTTCAGCGGGTGGTACATCCACAGCCACACCGCCGAGATAACCACGCCCCCCACCACGGTGGGCAGGTAAAACGCGCCGCGGAACAGGGACTGGATGAGAGGCTTTGCATTGGCCACGGCGTTGGCAATGAACAGCGCCAGAATGACCACCGAGGGCACCAGATACAGCGCATATTTGAAGCCGTTCAGGAACACCTTGCGAAACACGGGGTCGCCCAGCAGGCGGATGTAGTTGGCAAAGCCGGTGAACTCCTGGTTGCGCAGGGTGTAGTCATAGAAGCTGAGGCGGACGGTCTCAAGCACCGGATATACGCTGAACACGAAAAAAAGAATCAGGCCGGGAAGCAGAAAAATATAGGCCCAGCGCTGCTTCCAAAGCCGCTGCATCAGGCCTTTCTTGGGGGAATAGTCCTGGGTTTTCATAGGCTTGCTTGCTCCTTGTACCGCCTGCCGCCAAAGCCCACAGGCATGGCGGAAGCGCGGCGGTCTATTTCCCAGTGGGCCGGGTGTATGGAAAGCCGGGCCACAAGCCGGGCGCTCGGCCTGGCTCGTGGCCCGTGTTCCTTTTTACCAGTGGCATACCCTGGCCGCCGGGGTGCCCAAATAGGGAGTGCTTTGTTTTTGAATGTCGGCGAAACAGCGCCGGGGCGCAGCCGCCCTCGGCCTATCCATCCTGCAGCACGGTGTTTGCGGCTGCGGCAAAGTCATCGGCGGCCTGCTGCGGGGTTTTGGTGCCGCTGAACATGGCCTGCAGCTCCGAGGCGTACAGCGGGCGCAGCTCACTCCACTTGGGGCAGGCCGGGCCGTAGCTGAGCAGGCCGTTCTCGTCCATCATCTTCTGGGCGGCTTTCCCCTCGTCGGTCAGGGCAACCTTGCCCTCCAAAGAGCTGTGCACCGTCATATCCCCCAGTGCCTGGCTGAAAACGGCGGCCCAATCACTGCTCACCATATATTCGGCAAATTTGGCGGCCATTTCGTTCTCGGCCTCGTTGTCGCTCTTGAACACCGAGATGGCGTGGGTGTCTGGCGCAAGGGGCGGGTTCGGCTGCCCTTCCAGGTGCGGATAATTCACGAAGTAGGGCTCAAACGGGGTTTCGGCTTCGTCGGCCAGCACCTCCAGGTAGGGGTAGCCGCCGGTGATGGCCACCTGCCCGTTCTGCCACATGGCCCACATGTCGTCGTCGTTCAGCCCTGCGGCGCCCGGCACTGCCAGGCCGCTGGTGGTCAGTTCATTTAAGAAGCCCAGGGCCTCATAGCCCGCCTCATTGTTCAGAATGGTTTTTGTAAAGTCGTTCCCGTCGAAGAAGCGGGCGTCAAAGCCCCAGAGGTAGCTCATATTGCAGGCGTCGCCGCTCTGGTTCGCGGCCCAGAGAATCACCGGGTAGGTGTCGGGGCGGTTGGCGGCCTTCACGGCCTCCAGAGCGGCTTTGAATTCGTCCACCGTCCAGTTGCGGTCGTCGGGCCGGGGCAGAAGGTCGCTGATATTCAGCTCATCAAACATGGTTTTGTTCACACACATCACCATGGGGCTGGTGCCGGTGGGCATGTACCACAGGGCGCCTTCCTCTATGGAGCCGGGGGTAAAGCCGCTCGTAACATCGGGCGATACATAGCTGGACATATCCAGCAGGTAGTCCAGCCCGTTGTATTTGGAGATGCGGAGCAGGGAATCATAGTACAGGTTTGGCACGGTGCCGCTGGCCAGGTCCACGTCCAGCTGCTCGGTGCCGCCGCCCGCCGGGTTGATGGGAACCAGCTTGATGCTGACATTCGGGTTTTCTTTCACAAAATCGTCGATGATGAGATTGTAGGCGTCGCCCAGGCTCTGGGTTTTGTCCTCGTAGCCGGGCAGGCCCACCAGCGCCTGGAAGCCATAGGCGTAGAAGGTGAGCTCAATGGGCTCGCCGCCGGCAGCCGCTGTGCTGCCACTGGCGGCCGGGCTGGCCGCGCCCCCGCTGCTGGCCGCCGCGCTGCTGCCGCCCCCACAGCTGGTGAGGAAGACTGCGGACAGAAGAGCAAAAGCAAGTAAAAAAGCCGTTAGTTTTTTCATCATGCATTCTCCTTGTCGATAAATTCATAACAGAAACCGATTTTTTTGTGCAACTCTTTCCCCGTGTTTTATTTTACCGTGTTTGGTCTCCATAAATACACCCATAGATTTTACTTTTGGTTCAAAATTTTTACCATAGCGCTCTCTGCCGGCGCAAGAGTGGTCATTTTTGTGCAATACTGCCGGGTTTTTTGTAGGTTATAACCAAAACACTCTTGTTGACAGAGTTTGATTTGGGGGATATGATGAGAAAAAGGATGACTATGGCCCCGTCTTCCCGCCTTCACCCGCGGGCCGGCGTGGGCAAAAAGGAGGCAAGGCTATGAACCGGTATACCATCCCGCACAGCAGCGCCCAGGAGGTGGAGAGCGGAAAAGCCTGGGAGGATGCCCCGGTGCTGCATATCGCCAGCTACCCCTGGGACCTGACCGGCTACCGCCCGCCCACCACCGCCCAGGCCGTGTGGCAGGAAGCGGGCCTGCACCTGCGTTACCAGAGCACCGAAAAGATACTGCTGGCCGAAAAGCGGCTGATAGACCCCCGTGTGTGTGACGACAGCGCCGTGGAGCTGTTTTTGATGCCTGCCCCGCAGCAGAGCGCCGCCTATGTGAACCTGGAGTTTAGCGCGCTGTGTGCCATGTACCTGGGGGTGGGCACCGGCCGGGAGGATAATGTTCTGCTGAAGGACGAGGACCTTCTCCAGTTCCAGGTCCGCTCGGAAATTCGGCTGTGCGAAGGGGGCTACCTGTGGACCCTGCAGGCCTTTGTGCCCTTTGCCTTTCTGGCCCGCCATGTGGCCGACGCGGGCTGGAAAAGCGGCAGCGTGATGCGGGGAAACTTTTACAAGCTGGCCGAGACCGGCCCCCTGGAGCACTGCGGAAGCTGGAACCCCATTGTGTGGGAGGAGGCCGACTTCCACCGCCCGGAATTTTTTGGCGAGCTGGTGCTTGGGTAGGGCGGCAAAGCAGGGAACGGTGGAGGGGGATGTCAAGACCGGCAGCACCCGCCGCAGGCCACAGCCCCTTCACGGCTTGCATAACATACAGAACCCCGGGCAGAAGAACGCACTTCCTGCCCGGGGCTCTGTTATTTCAGGGTCTGTTTTGTCTCTCCTTGCTGGTCGTCGGGCACCTCCTCATCTTCTTCGGGGTAGCGCTCGGCACTCAGCTCCAAGGCCTCTGCCACACAGGCAAGCGCGCGGTGTATCCATGGCAGCGGGCTCATGGCGCCACCAGCTCGTCCGCCGTCAGCACCAGGTCTCCGGCGGTAAGGCTCTCCACCTCAGCGGGGTCAATCACCACATCCAGCGTATAGGTAAGTGAAACCGCATAGCCGCCCCCCTCCAGCTCCGTCATATAAGAGGCGTAGTTGGTCAGCTCCAGCACCTCGCCGTTTTTCAGCCGCAGGCTGAGCTTGTGCTCCAAATCGTCCCAGGCCCGGGTGGTGCCCTCGCCACCCAGCAGGCCGCTCAGGTCGCCCGTCATGTCCATTTGCAGGGAATAGGGCGATAGCTTCACACTTTGGGCCGTGTAGGCGATGCCGTTCCAGCCAAAGGCCCGGTTCGGCTCCGCCGCAAGGGCCAGGCTGGGGTAGTCCAGCGTGAAGGAGAAGTCCCAGCTTCCCTCCGCCAGCGGGTAGAAATCCTCTCCGCAGGCGCTCACCCAGTCCAGCCCGGCCAGCGCTTCGGGCGAGGCAAGGCCGGTAAAGCTGGCCTCCCAGCTGCCGTCGTCCCCCCAGCCATACCCCGCAATGCGGCCCACAGTGCCGCCTTGGGCGTTCCGCAGCTCGGCCATCTGTGTGAGGGAGGCCAGCGCCTCCTCGTCCTCAAAGCGGCCCCGCAGGTAAAAAATGCCCTCCTGCACCGCCGCATTGGTCACCGTGATACCCTCTGCCAGCGGCAGGGGCTCGCCCCCGTCGTTGCTCAGGCTGTAGGAATAGCTGCGGTTGCCCACGCCGTCCTCCTGGTAGCCGCTTTGGGTCAGCTTCTTTTCGGCCCCGGCAAAGGCCTGCACCAGCCCGGCCAGCGCTCCACCGTCCAGCCCCAGCGGCCTGCCTTCCCCCTCGCTCATCTGCATCAGGTCTGTCAGGTGCAAATCAAAGCTCTGCCCCAGCAGGGGGCTTGCGTCGGCCAGATACTCCAGCAGAAGGGTGGCATGGTTGTCGGTGGGGTCGCTGTCAATCACCCGGCTGGAAAAGCTAAGGGCCAAGGGCTGGCTGCCGTCTTGGGCCACCAGCCGCGCCCCGCCAAATTGCAGCGCCCCCTGCGCGTAGCCCCCGCCGGGCAGGGGCAGTGCCAGCGGCTTCCCCTGTGGGCCCTCCACGTCCAGCAGCAGCTTCAGGCTGGCTTCATCGCCCACCACACCGCGCAGCTTTACCGTAAGGCCCCCGGCCTCGGCCTGTTGGCCGGGCAGCTGGCCGGTTTTGTCCACCAGCGGCGCCATGGCCGAAAGCGGCCCGGCCACCCCGCCGGGGCCCGGCTCTTGCAGCACCCCGCGGAACAAGCCCGAGACCGTCAGCACCCCCGCCGCCGCCAGGCAGAAGGCCAGCAGAGCGGCCACGGCCAACAGCAGGCGCTTTTTCAGGCGGATGGGCCGCCCGCGCCTTGTCACCACCCCGGCCCCGCTCTCGGGCCCGGCCTCCCCGGCACGGGCCAGCACCCGGGCCAGGGTGTCGTCCACCTCCTGGGCCGTCACCGGCTGGCCCACCGTCTTATATTGCTGATACAACGCCATTACATTAGGTGTTTTCATAGCAAATTCCCCTCTCCCGAAAGGCCGCCTCCAAGGGGCCCTTTCCTCTATACAAGCAGTTTTTCACTTGTGCTTCACTACATTTCGTATAGGCCGCAATTTCCTTGATGCTTTCAAACAAAAAATAGCGGCGGAAAAATATCTGGCAATCTGGCTCTTTCAGGCTCAGCACGGCGTTTTGCAGCTCCCGGTCCGTCTCCTTTTGCAGCAGGGTCTCCAAAAGGTCGGTCTCGTCGGCAAATTCGCCCGTTTCGTCCAGCGGCAGGAAGTTCTCCCGCCGCAGCTTGCGGTACCGCGTAAGCGCCACATTGCGGGCCGTGCTGAAAATGAAGCCCTTCAAGGTGTCCGCATCCGTGTCCAATTTGTTCTGACGGGCCGTTTTCCATACCCGCAGAAAGGTGTCGGCCACGCATTCCTCTATGTCCTCGCTGCGCCCGCGCAGAATGCGCGTGGTGATGGCCGCCACGCCGCCGCGGTATTGCGCAATGGCCAAGCGCAGCCCTTCTTGCGGCTCGGCATGCAAAAGGCGAAGAATCTCGCTGTCCTCCATGTCGCCCTCCTCTCCTGTTTGGCTTTTGGGTTCTCTGTGTTTCTGTGAAAAGGCCTTTCACATACTATTACTCCCCCAAAACCCAAAACGGCTCACATTTCCCGCCAAAAATAAAATAACGGCGTCTTTCCCAAAGAAAAAGGCCCCAAGCAGGAAAATTTCTCCTGTTTGGGGCCTTTGCCTTCCACCGTCAATTTTCCACTTCCGCCTTTTCACTGTCCCCGGTGTGGTAGGGCGCCAGCAGATAGGCGTAGCGGGCCTCCACACTTCCCGCGAGGTACAGCCCGTCGGGGCGGTACTCCTCGCTGTCCACCGCGCCGTGGCGGCGGGGGATATCGGCCAGGGCAAGCTGGGAGTAGGGCAGGCAGATGGTGAAGCTGCGCACCCTGTCGGCCAGCTCCCGGGAGACGGCCTCCAGCAGCTCGGGCAGGCCCTGCCCGGTGTGGGCGCTCACGGCCAGGGCCGCCGGGTCGGGCGGGTGGAAGCCGGGCTGCCTGTCGCATTTGTTGTACACCGTCAGCTGGCGGCCCTGCGCCCCCAGCGAGGCAAGCACCTCATCGGTCACGGCCAGCTGTTCCCCGGCGGCCTCGTCCGCCGCGTCGCACACCTTCAGCAGCAGGTCTGCGTAGCGGGCCTCCTCCAGGGTGCTTTTGAAGGCCTCCACCAGCTTGTGGGGCAGGCGGGAAACAAAGCCCACCGTGTCAATCAAAATGGCCGCCTGCCCGCCGGGCAGCTCCAGGTGCCGGGCGGTGGGGTCCAGCGTCTCAAACAGGCGGTTCCGCGCGGGAATCTCGCTGCCCGTCAGGGCGTTCATCAGGCTGGATTTCCCCACGTTGGTATAGCCCACCAGCGCCACCAGCGCCGGGGCATTTTTGGCACGGCTACGGCGGGTTTCCTCCCGGCGGGCCTGCATGGCGGCCAGCCGTTTTTTCAAAACGGCAATGCGGTTGCGGATGTAGCGCCGGTCATATTCCAGCTGGGTTTCGCCGCCGCCCCGGCGCGCGCCCGCGCCGCCGCCGCCCCCGCCCCCCTGCCGGGAGAGCACACTCCCCAGCCCCGAGAGCCGGGGCAGGCGGTATTCCAGGGTGGCCAGCTCGGTCTGGGTCTTGCCCTCCCGCGTCACGGCCCGGCTTTTGAAGATGGAGAGAATCAGCATGGTGCGGTCCATCACGGGCAGGTGCAGCGCCTCGGAGATATTCCGCAGCTGGCTGCCGGAGAGTTCCCCGTCATAGATGGCGCTCTCGGCCTCCAGGTTTTCGGCCAGCTCGCGCGCCTCGGCCAGCCGCCCGCTGCCCAGCGCGGTGGCGCCGTCGGGCCGCTGGCGCTTCTGCAAAAGCTGGGCCACCGGCGCATAGCCCCCGGCCTCGGCCAGGGCCTCCAGCTCGTCCATGCTGCGCTGGGCATCGTACTCTCCTGTGTCCAGCCCCAGCAGCAGCACCTTTTCTGCGCGCAGGGCCTCCTCGGTATCCAGTTCCGGGCGGTTTTCCATACTCATTCCTTCTCTGCCAGCTCATAGGCATAGGCCAGCGGCACCCCCTGGGGCAGGGCCTCGGCCCTTTGCAGGGCGGTCTCGGCCTCCCCCTTTGGCAGGCTTCCCATCAGGTCGGAAATCAGGCTGCCCAGCATGGTCTGGCGGGAAAAATCCGGGTAGTAGGCGCTGGCCTGCGTCTCCTCCTCAAACTGCTCCAGGGCGGCGTCCCAGTCGCACAGTTCATCCACCAGCCCCTTTTCCAGCGCCTGCTTCGCCGTGTAGCTGCGCCCGTCCGAAAGGGCCAGCACCCTGCTGCGGGGCATGCCGCGGTTCTCCACAATCAAATCCACAAAACGCTGGTAGCTCTCGTCCACACTGGCCTGGTAAATGGCCCGCTGCGCCTCGGTGATGGGCACCCCCTCGGTGCCCACGCCCTTGTTCTCGCCCGAGCGCACCAGCACCGTCTCTATGCCCAGCTTGCCATACAGGCCGCTGGTGTCTGTGAGGGCGATGTACACCCCGATGGAGCCGGTGGTGGTGTTGTAGTTTGCCAGCAGCTTTTCGGCCCCCATGCTGATATAATAGCCCCCCGAGGCGCAGATGCGCGCCATGTAGGCCCACACCGGCCGCCCGGTGGCCTCGCGGTAGTCCATCAAAGCGCGGTAGATTTCATCGCTTTCATACACCCCGCCGCCGGGGGTGTTCATATACAGCAAAATCCCCTTGTCGTTGTCGCTTTCCGCCAGGCGCTTGATGTAATCCAGCGTGGCGCCATGGTGGTAGCTGGGGTCGTTGATGCCCAGCACCCCGCTGCCGCGGCTGGCTATTTCGCCCTGGATGCGGATGACCGAAAAGCTGCCGCCGGGCGGGGAAGCGCCGCCCCCCACGGGCTGGGCCAGCTGCCGCAGGTTGGCCGTGCCCAGGGCCAGCACCCCCAGAAGGAGGGCCAGCAGCACCACCACGGCCAGCGCCAGAGAGATGAGGGCCAGCTCTGCCGCCCGCCATTTTTTCCGGGGCCTCGGCGGCGGCAGCATGCCCCAGCCCTGCATGGGTGGGGGGTAGCCCCCCCAGGGGGGCGGCCCGTAATAGCCGGGGGCCGGCCCTGCGGCCTGTGGCCCCGGGGGCGGCATCTCCGGGGCCCGGCCTGCCTGCGGCGCTGTGCTCCAGCCCCTGTCCCTGTCGTCCTTCATAGCCTTACCTCGCGTTGTGTTTTAAAAATTGTGTTTCTGCCCCTAGTCGGCTTCACCGTTGCTCACTTCGCTGTATGCCGCCTCATTCATCTCCTCCGCGCCGGTTTTCTCCCCTGCCGGCGCTGCGGCGGGCCGCACCACGCCATCCTTCACGGAAAAGGCCGTCTGCCGTATAAATCTTGCACCCCGGACGAGCTCGCCCCCCCGGGTGTGGGTTTTCACATAGCGGCGCAGCAGCACCGTGGACACAAAAAAGCCCAGCATCAAAAACAGCAGGCTGAAGCCCATTTCCCGCAGGGTGAGGCCGATGGTGTGGCCCTCGAAGTACATCGCTGTGGTTTGGGCAATGGAGATGTTGTACCCGGCCGCCGTGGTGGAAACCAGCCAGAACCAGATGAGCTCCAGTACAAACGAAACCGCCAGCGAGGCCCCCAGCACAATGCCCCCGGCGGCCCCCAGCCGGGCCTTGCCACGGCAAAGGCGGTACACCAGCGCGGCCAGCAGGGGGATGAAGACATACAGCACCGGGTGCACCGTGCCCTTGGAAAGGGCCTGCGCCCAGTTGGGCAAAGCGGCAATGGCCCCGCCCAACAGGGCGCCCAGCACCCCGGTGAGGTAGTGGCCCCCCGCTTTGCCAGGGGTCTGGCTGTCCTCCTCGGGCAGGGGCAGGCGGCTTTGCAGGCAGCCGGGGTGCACCGCGCGCACCGCGCCCTCCACAAAGGCCCATTGCCCGCAGTTTTCTCCCTCGCACAGGGCGCAGGCGGCCGGAGGCTGCAGCCCGGCTCCGTCCAGCGCCCGGCTGGCCTCGGCCAGTGCCCCGTGCAGGCAGCCCTTGGCGTAAAAATCGCTGGGCGGGGTGAGCACGCCTGCCAGCAGGCCCTGCCCCTTTTCCTTTTTGTAAGCGCTCCAGCGCACATGGGGTATGTTTTTGTCCCGCAGGGTTTTGGCGGCCTCGGCAGGGGGGGCGCTGCAGAGCAGGCGCAGCAAAAAAGCCTCGCCCTCCATCTCCACGCTGCAAGGCCAGCTCCCGGCCAGGCCCACGGCCAGCTTGTCCACCGTGTGAAAGCCCAGCTCCGCCATCATCTCTGCAAAATAGTTCTTGGTCATGGCACCCCGCTTTTCGCTCTCGGTTACTTGGCTATTTTTCCGCCCAGATGGGCTGTTTCAGCACCCAGCGGCCATATTCGTCCTTCCTGAACAAATCCCGGTTATAGAACTTGTCCATGATGGCCCAGAACTCGCTCTCGCTGTAGCCGCAGAACTCGCAGAAGTCCCGCACACAGAGAGGGTCCAGCGCGCCGTCCCGCTCGCGGATGATCTCCACGGCCTCCTCCCGGCTCATCAGGCCGTAGCGGATGTAGCGGGCGGTATAGTCGGTGGCGGCGGCGTGGCCGAATTTCGGGTATTTCAGCCAGGAGTGCACCAGATAGGCCCGGGAGTCAATCTGGTCGAAGTTTTCGGCGTGGTGGCGGCGGTCCCACTCGTGGGTCAGGTCGTGGAAGCCCCGGCTTTTGGAAAACTGGTAGTTGTAAAAGGAGTTCCAGGGCAGGAAATAGGAGAGATAGAAGGGGTCCAGCTTGGCCAGCTCCTCGGGGGCCGGGGCGCGGGTCAGGCTCAGGTCGGCCTCGCTCACACCGCCCCCCAGCAGCTCCTCCATGGGCATGCCCACCGCCACACCATTCTCTATCTGGTCCCGCGCGCTGTAGGTCTCTTTGTCGGCGCTGCCGCCGTACTCAAAGCTCACGTTTTCCCCATAGCACAAAAACGGCGTGTTGAATTTCAGCGCCATGTGCAGCGGGAAGGTGTAAATCAGCCTGTCCACAAACCAGGTGGGCTTGCCATATTTTTCAAAGAAGCGCCGCATCAAAATTTTCTGCACCCGGATATTGGGCTTGCAGGAGATGATGGTGCAGCCAAAGGCCTCGCTGATATTGCGCAGGTTGTGCTTTCCGGCCTCGGTCATGGGGAAGTTGTCCTCGGCGGTGAAGAGGATGGGGTTCATGCCCAGCTCCTCTTTCAGCACATGCACCTGGTAGTGGCTGTCCTTGCCGCCGCTGCAGGCCACGGCGCAGTCATAGCCGCCGGGGCCGTTCATCCCGCGGTATTTGTCGCACAGGGCTTCCAGCTCCTTGCGGCGGGCGGCCCAGTCCACAGTTTTCCTCTGTTCATAGTGGCGGCAGGCCGTGCACACCCCCGCCTCGTCAAACTGGATGCCGGGGCGAGTGTCGGGCATGGTGCATTTGGTGCAGTAGCGCATCTTCGTTCCTCTCTTTCCAGAGTTATTTTCCCTGAAATATAACACAGCTTGGCCCCCCTGCCACAGGAGAGCCACTGTATTCCCTAGCCATTATATCACTTCCCGCCGCGCTTCGCCAGCCCTTTCAGGAGGGAGAGGCCCAGCCGCCAGCAGCGGGCAAGCTCCGCGCGGTACATCAGGCAGTATACGGCGGCGCAGGCCAGGGCGCACAGCACCCGGGGCCAAAGGCTGCCCGCCCACAGGGTGGCCAGCAGCCCCAGCACCAGCGCCAGGGCCACCGCAAAGCTGGTTTTTAGGGGGAAACGCACCGTGCGGTAAAAAAACTGCCCAAAGCCGGTGCGGAACAGGTACATGGCCAGGTTTGCCAGCGCCAGGGCCGCCGCCGCGCCGGGCAGGCCAAAGGGCGGAATGAGCCAAACGCAGAAGCCGATGTTGGCCAAAAAGGCCAGCGCATTGCCCAGGGTGTCGAAGATGGGCCTTTTGGCAATGGTGTTGCCATAGGTGGTGGTCTCGCACAGCACGGTAAACACCGCCCCCAGCATCATCAGCGGGAAAAGGGGCTGGGCGTCCCTATAGCTGCCCAAAATGAGGAAGATGAGGTCCTCAAAGGCCACCAAAAGGCAGAAGAACACCAGCACCACCAGGTTCAAAATGTCGTGCACCTTCTGTATGCGCTGCTGCTGGGTTTTGTAGTTGGCGTACATATAGGCCCCCCAGAAGGAGGCAAAGCCCAGCTGAATGGCCGAGACGATGTTGGAGAGCAGCAGCCCCCGGGCATACACGCCGCGCGCCTCCTGCGAGAGGGCGAAGGCCACATAGGCCAGCACCACCGTGGAGTTCAGGGTAACCAGCACCCCGGTGGGGGCCACGGCCAGCCCGTAGGGCAGCACCACCGAAAGTGCGCCGCGCCCGCCCTCCCCCCGCACCGGGCGCAGCAGCCCCCGGCGGCCCACCAGGCACACCAGCGCAAAGCCCCCCAGGCCCAGCAGAGAAAAGGCCACCATGGCGGGCAGCTGGTCTTTAAAAAAGGCCCCGCCAAAGAAGAAAACCTTGTTGAAAAAGTTCATCAGAATGGAGGTGACGGTGTAGAGCATCAGGTTCTGCTCCATGCGGTACAGCACGTAGAAATAGCGGGCCACCATCCAAAAAAAGGTGTTCAAAAACACCAGCGGAACAATCTCCGGCCCCAGCAGCTGGAAGCTTAAAAGCGCGCGCAGCGGCCCCGCAAAAAGCAGCGAGCACACCAGCGCCGCCACCAGCAGCACCGAGCTGGAAAGGTAGAAGCAGAGGCGGAACAGGCCCGCGCTGCTCATTTTTCCGGGCGGCTCGTAGCAGAAGCGGATGTAGCTCTGGTCCAGGCCAAAGATGCAGATGGTCATGAGGGTGTTTACAGCGGTGAGAAACTGGTTAATTTCCCCATACACCGCCTGGTTTGGCACCAAAAAGTTGCCCAGCAGCGCAGCCAGGGCAAACAGGCCAAAGCTGATGACCGTGGAGACCGAATATTTCAGCACCGAGCCCACAAAGCCCTCGGCACTTTGGTGCTTGGGTATGCCTTCCACCGGCCCGCCTCCTTCCCGCCCTGTTTTGGGGCGGTTTTCCTTCTGTCCTGTCCTTTTCTCTGGAAACTATTCCGGCCCGTCCCCGGCGGATGCGGCTATTTCCCGCACGTAGACGGCCATTTTCTGCCGCAGGGCGGCGGCCTCGGCCTTTGGCATCCGGGCCTTGTCTATATAGCCGTAGATGCGCCCGGCAAAGGCCGCAAAGCCCGGGGCCAGCCGGTGCAGCCGGGCGGGGTTCAGCCGCAGGGCATGCAGCAGGTGCACCCCGAAAAGGGCAAAGCACTTCAGCCAGTTGAAATGCGGGGTGAAGCCCTCGCTGAAAGGCCGGGTGCGGGGGGGATTTTTATACACATCCTCCAGCAAATCCGCCATGCGCAGATAGGCGGGCTTCTCCGTTTTGTCGAAGTAGCTCTCTATCCTCTCCGGGGCAATGGGAAAGGCCGGCCCCGGGCTTTTGGCGGCCTCCTCCAGCTCCTCATAGCTTCTCACGCAGGCGGCGTCCCTGTATATCACCGGGTCAAACTCATGGGGAATGGGAGAGGGCCGCAATATGTGGCAGCTCTTGCCCGCAAAATACACCTCGGCCACGGCGGTGCTCATCCAGATGCAGATGCTGTCGGCGGCCCGAATCCACTGCTTCACCCCGTCGGCAAAAATCACATGGAAGCCGGGGTGCTTTTCCTCCATCTCGCGCAGGGCGGGGCTGTTCCACTCGCTGGGGTGGCGGCGGTACACCAGCTGCAGCTCCGGGTGGGCGGTAAGCAAGCGGGAAAACCATGCCAGCGTGGCGTCCATGCTCTCCCGGTTCACCTGGGCAAACGCCGCAAAGTCGGTGCCCGCCATGTCGGAGAGCTCCTTCACCTCGGCCTCACTCATGGAGGCATAGCCAAAGCTGGAGATATAGAGCCAGAGCGGGCGGGCGGGGTCCAGCCCAAAGCGCCGGCAGAGGCTCTCCTTGTCCAGATAATAGCCCTCGAATTCCTCCCGCAGAAAGTCCATCATCACAGCGCCGGTTACCGGGGCATTTTCCTCCGGCACGCCGTGGGCCAGCAGCCGCTGGCGGGTGGCCTCGCCCCAGCAGGTTTGCAGGCATTTTTTTGCGTTGCCCGCAAAGTTGAACCAGGGCTCCTCCTCCTGGGTGTCGCTCAGCATCTGCTCCCAGTGCAGGTTCACCACCCTGTCCAGCTTCCCCACATTGTTGTACACATGGCTGTTCAGGCCCTCGTTGTCGTACAGGCAGCTGGCCACCAGCACCCGGGGCTTCTTCCAGGTGAAGTATTTCAGCTTCTTGCGGTCCAGCAGCTGGCGAATTTCATAGCGGTAGCCCCGCCGGCGCAGCTCCTCGCCCAGCAGGGTGATGCTCTCGTATTCCCGCACCACATGCTCATACAAAATCAGAAAATCCAGCGCCATGTTTTTCTCCGTTTTTTTCTGTTTGAAGGGTGTCTGCGCCCTCTAGGCCAAATCCCCGGCCAGCCTCTCTGCAAACTGGGGCAGGCCGCGGCTATAGTCCAGGTGCATGCCGTCAAACCACATCTCCTCGCCATAGGCGGGCCGCCCGCTTATCTCATAGTCCAGCACCTCGGCGCCGCTGGCCCTCAGCGCCTCCAGCACCGGCAGCATCTGTTCATAGATGCCATAGGCTTTTATGGCATGCTCCATCACCGCGTCGTGCACCGGGGGCAGCACCACCACAAAGCGGATGCCCCGCGCCTGGCAGGCGGCAATGCTTTCCAGCAGGCAGGCCAGCTGGCCCTCCTCGCTTTCGTCCAGCGTCCAGTTTTGCACATTCGGGCCTATGGCGGCCAGATAATCGGCAATGTCCTGCCGCAGCTTCACCGTCTCGCCGCCGGGGGCCTGCCACTGGATATAGACATCGGCTGCCGGGTCCCGCGTTTCAGAGGCCCCGCCATACAGGGCCTTGCCCTGCAGCCACAGCAGGCAGTTTTGCAGGGCCTCCAGGTTGTAGTACAGGCTGGTGAGGTAGACAAAGGGGTTGTAGAGGGCCTTTTCGATGTAGGGAAAGCGGTCGGCTGCATAGTTGGCGTTCAGGGTGTAGTAGGAGAGCTCGAACACCACCTCCTCCAGCCCCGCGTAGTTTTCCAGCAGGTAGTCCAGCTCGTCCAGGCTTTCCTTCAGGCTGGCCCCGCCGTAGGCCAGGTTGGTAAAGGCCCGGCCCGTCACCCGGTCTATGAGCTCCATATTCTCCTTCTCGATGTTGGCAAAGCGGCTGTCTCCCAGCAGCACGCCGGGGGTGGGGGCCTGCCTGTAGCCCCGCAGGGCCCCAAACACCGCCCCTGTGGGGGTCTCGCGCCGCAGGCCAAAGATATTGTTCGGCTCAAAGGCCAAAAACACCGCGTAGTACAGCAGAATGGGCAGCAAAAGCAGGGCGACGTTCCGCAAGAGTTTTTTCATCGGCTAAAACCCCCCATACAGGAAGTTGCCGCCGCCGAAACCGCCGCTGCCCGCCAAAAATCCCGCAAAGCTGCCCAGCACCAGCAGGAAATACAGCACCCAGCGGCCAGCCGGGCGCAGAAGCAGCAGCCCCTCGGCAGGGTGCAGGCCCTTCAGGCGGAAGCACTGCATCCAGTCGGCCCACAGCGCAAAGAGGGTGCAGGCGGCCATAAAGGCCAGCGCCGCCCCCACCAAAGCGCCCTTGCCAAAGAAAACAGCCGCGTAGGAGGCGTAAAAACCCTGCCAGCTCTCCGCCCAAGCCCAGCCGGTGAACTGCCGCACAAGGGCCGAGGCCGCCTCTGCCACACTGCCGCCCCCCGCGCCCACCCGGAAGAAGACCAGGCTTTCCACCCACAGCACCAGCACCAGGGCTGTTTTGCCAAAGCGCTGCCAGAGGGGCGGGTGCTTTCTGGGCTTGCCCAGGCGGCGGTGCAGCAGCTCCTCCCCCACACGGAAAACCGCCTGCAGGCCCCCCCACACCAGAAAGCAGAGGGTGTCTCCATGCCAGAGGCCAGACACCAGGAACACCACCAAAATGGGCGATAGCATGGGGGGCTTTGTCACCCTTTTGCCCAGCAGGGGTATTTTTTCGGTCCAGCGGCTCCACACCAGGGGGGTGAAAATGTAGTCCTGCAGCCAGGAGGAGAGGCTGATGTGCCAGCGGCTCCAAAAGCCCGAATAGTTGGTGGCAAAAAAAGGCGTGTTGAAGTTCTGTTTCAGCTTAATGCCAAACAGCCTCGCCGCGCCAAGGGCGATGTCTGTGTAGCCGGAAAAGTCGAAGTAGAGCTGCAGGGCATACAGCACCGCCGCAAGGCCTAGGGAAAGGCCGCTGTGGGCGGCCAGGTCGCCGTAGATGCTGTCCACATAGATGGCCAGCAGGTCGGCCACGGCCAGCTTTTTAAAGAAGCCCACCGCCATCAGCCGCAGGCCCGCAGCCCAGCTTTCGGCGCTGAAACGGCGGGTGCCGTCGTTCAGCTGGGGCATCAGCTCGCCCGCGCGGGAGATGGGCCCCGAGGACACCGCCGGGAAAAAGCTTAAAAACAAAGCGTGACCCACCAGGCTCTTTTCCAGCGGCACATCGCCACGGTAAAGGTCGATGAGGTAGCCAATGGCCATGAAGGTGTAAAAACTGACCCCCACCGCATAGGCCGTGACAAAATAGCTGCCGTTAAAATCCACCCCCAGGGCCGAGAAGGCCGGGGAGAGCAGGCTCTCATAAAAAGCGTTGTACTTGAAAAACGAGAGGGCCGCCACCAGCCCCAGCACACCCAGCAGCAGCCAGCCACGCCTAGCCCCTTGGCTGCTGGCCGCGGCTATTCCCCGCGCCGCCGCGTAGGAGAACAGCATGCCGCAAAGCAGCACCGGCAGGTAACGCGGGGCGGCAAAAAAATAAAAATACAGGCTGCAAAACAGCAGCCAGCCCCGTCGCAGCTTTGCGGGCAGCAGAAAATAGGCCCCCGCCGCCAGCGGCAGGAACAGCAAAAAATGCACCGAGGGGAAGCTCATTTTCCAGCTTTCCAGTAACAGGGAAAAAGACATAGAGAGTGGGGTGTCCTTCTACACGAATTCTGTATCTGCTTCTTCATCTTCGGGCAAAGTGCGAGTTCATGCATTTCCAGGCGGAAGCACGGCCCCGGCCCCGCGGTGCACCGCCCGGCCTTTACCGCCTTTCTCGCTTTTCGCCCGTTCTTGACGATTATAAGGGCAAGGGGCGCTTTTGTAAAGAAAACCCGCCGCCAGCGCCCATTCCTCCACTATTGGCCCGCCGGTAAAGCACCGGGCTT
>CAYRFC010000027.1:3559-21119 GCA_964423365.1 uncultured Oscillospiraceae bacterium | reverse complement strand
AGAAATCCCCCTCTGCCGAAGCTGGAGGGGGATTTGTAACACCCGGTTGCCGGTGAGAACGCCGGGTTTGGTTATAGGAGTTAAGCAAGCAAATCGATGTGGTGCAGGTAGCCCGCGCTGCCGTTCTCCCGCAAAAAGAAGCTGGTAGAGCGCATCTGCCCCTGCATCTGCCCGGCGGCGTCCTTCATCTGGAACTGTGTCTCGGTTTCGCCCAGGTAGATGGCCCCAAGGCCCAGTTCTTTCAGCGTGAAAAGCTGGTCGTTGCCGTTTTCATCGCGGCTCCATATCCGCAGCTGGGAGAACACCTCGTCGGCCTCGTCAATCCAGCCGTTGCCGTCGCTGTCGTAGCCGCGCAGGTCGGCAAACCCGTTGCCACTCTGGGGGCCGAACAGCTCGCTGCCATCGTTTATGGTGCCGTCGCCGTTTTTGTCCAGCGCCAAAAAGCCGCTGCCCGGGCCCGCAAAGGAAATTTCGTCAAGCTTGCCGTCCGCGTCCAAATCGAAGTTGAATTTCCGCTGGGTGAGGCTGGCCGCCGTGCCGCCGTAGTTGACGACCAAGGGGTCGCATAGGCGCCCGGCGGGGCTGCCAAAGCCCAGGCTGGCGCTGGTGCTCTCGTAAAAGCTGCGGCTCATGTTCAGCTGCATCTGAATGTCGATGCTCTTGCCGTCGGCTGTTTTCACCACACCCTGCGCCTGATAGGACACCGCCTCGCTCTCGAAGCTGATTTTCTCGTAGCGTATCTCGCCGCCAAAGGAGAGCGGGGCCATGCGTATGCGGCCCTGCCCGGCCCGCAGGGAGCCCATGCCCAAATCCACCATGTTTACGCTTATCCGCCTGCCGGTGAGCTGATAAACGAACTGGCGCAGCATCTCCAGTTTTAGTTCGTAGGGGTCGCGCGTTTTTGGCAGGGCCTCCCCAGTGCCGGAAGGGCCCTCGGTGCCCAGCAGGGCGCTTTGTGCGCCGGCTCCGCCGCCATTTTGGCCCTCCAGCATCTGCCGGGCCGTCTCGGAAAATTCGGCCACCACGGCCTGCTGCCGCAGGGTGATTCTTGTGTTCACACCTCCTCCAACGGCGGAAACCTGTGTGCTTTCCGCCTCCATTTTCACATAGGAGCGCTGGGCTGCCGTGTTCACCTTGTACGATTCAATAACCATGTTACCCTCCCTGTTGCTGTGTGGTCGGCGGGCATCCCTGCCGCCGCCTGCAAGAGGGGGAATATCGGGCCGAGCAAGCCCGTCTGCACGAAAGAAGCGGCCCTTCTGCCTGTGCCGCGTTATCCCCGGGCAAGTTTCCTCACCATGGCCGGTGGCCTTGAGCGGGCCGCCGGGCCGGGGCTTCTGTTCGCCGTATAGGTGGCTGTGAAGTGGCCTCCTTTCGCTGGTTTTCCCTCCCGTGCAGGAAGAACAAATGAATAGTACCGGCATGTGAGTAAATTAACTTTCTATAAGCTATGCTGCACTTGCCGGAAATGGCGAATGGCTGCGTTGTCGTCAATCGCAATACACCAAGTATTGCTCAATCCTCCGCCTTGCCCTGCGCCATTTCTGCCTGCGTTCGCCATAGTTATATTCAGTTAATCTACTCTGTTTTATTCGACAGAATGGAAAAAAAGTTGAGAATTTGCTATACTGTAAGCGTAACAATCTTTTTTGGAAATATTTGTGGGCTTTGCGGGCTTCAGTTTTGGGCAGGGCTGCCGTAGTGGGCGGCGGAAAGGCGGGAAAAAGCGTTGAAAACTTGGATAAAAAACGGAAAAGTGCTGCTGTGGCAGCAGGGTGGCAGCATAGCGGAAAAAGACATCCTCATTGAGGAGGGCTGCATCACGGCCCTTACGGAGCCGGGCGGGCAGCACATGGCAGATACCGTCATCGAGGCCAAAAACAAGCTGGTGATGCCCGGCCTCATCAACTGCCACACCCATAGCTACATGACCCTCTTCCGCAATTTTGCCGACGATCTCTCCTTTGAGGACTGGCTGTTTGGGCGCATCATGCCGGTGGAGGACCGCCTGGAGGGCGAGGACGCCTACTGGGGGAACCTGCTGGCGGCGGTGGAGATGATTCGCACCGGCACCACGGCCTATGCCGACATGCATATGTTCCGGGGGCAAAGCCTGCGCGCCGCAGCCCAGAGCGGCCTGCGTGCGGTGATTTGCCGGGGCCTGGCCTGCGGCGAGGACGACGCGGCGGGCGGGCAGCGCCGCCTGCGGGAGGCGCTGGAGGAGCGGGACGAGGCCAAGCAGAGCGGGGCACTGGCCAGCTTTCTGCTGGGGCCGCACGCCATCTACACCTGCTGCCAGGGCTACCTGCGGGAGCTGGTGGCCCTGGCCGGGGAGCAGGGGCTGGGCTTCCACATCCATGTTTCGGAGACCAAAAACGAGGTGGAGGCCTGCCGCGCCCAGCACGGCAAAAGCCCGGTGGCCTATCTGGCGGAGCTGGGCCTGTTTGGCCGCCCCACCCTGGCGGCCCACTGTGTGTGGCTGGACGACGCGGACATTGCCCTCTTGCATCAGCATGGTGTGAGCGTGGCGAGCTGCCCGGTGAGCAACATGAAGCTGGGCAACGGCTTTGCCCCCTTTACCAAGCTGCAAAAGGCCGGGGTGAACGTGGCGCTGGGCACCGACGGCGCGGCCAGCAACAACACCCTGAATATGTTCCGCGAGATGACCGCCCTCTCGCTGGTGCACAAGGCGGTGGACCTGGAGGCCCAAAGCGCCCCGGCGGCAGAGGTGCTGCGCTGCGCCACCTTGAATGGGGCGCGGGCGCTGGGGCTGGCCGGGCAGGTGGGGGAGATTGCCCCCGGCCACCGGGCCGACCTGATTTTGCTGGATTTACACAAGCCCCAGTTTGCCCCCCAGAGCGACCTGCTGACCGGCCTTGTGTATGCCGCAAACGGCAGCGAGGTGGACACCGTGCTGGTGGAGGGCCGGGTGCTGATGGAGAAGGGCGAGCTGAAAACCCTGGACGAGGAGCGGGTGTATTTTGAAATGGAGCGCCTGCGGCAGAAATACCTTGGGCAACACCGCACAAAGCTGACATAGCCGGATCACCGGCATCTTTACCCGTCATATTCCCCAAAAATGCGCGGGAATACACCCAGTATTCCCTGTGCTTTTTGTGAAATCTGCCAGGCAAATCTGCTCGGCGCTTCGGCCACGCTTCTTTGTGCAGTATTGCCCTTGTATAGGCCCCGGCAGGCGTGGTAAGATATTCTGGTATGACAAAACCTGTTGGGGACTGCGGCAGAAGGTTTTATAGAAAATTTGTGCGGCATCCCGTAAAAAAGGAGGAAATGACACATGAGTGAGATTCGAGACATCAGCCTGGCCCAGAGTGGCCGTGTGAAGATTGAGTGGGCCGGGCGGCATATGCCGGTGCTGCGCAGCATCAAAGAGGAGTTCACAAAAGAAAAGCCCTTTCAGGGCCTGAAGGTGGCCCTTTCCATCCACCTGGAGGCGAAAACGGCCTTCCTGTGCGAGACACTGGCGGCGGGCGGGGCCGAGATGTACATCACCGGCTCGAACCCCCTCTCCACCCAGGACGACATTGCCGCGGCGCTGGCCGCCGAGGGGCTGAACGTGTTTGCCTGGCATGCGGCCACCGGCGAGGAGTACACAAACCACCTGCGCCGCACTGTGGAAAACGGGCCGGATGTGGTGATAGACGACGGGGGCGACCTCGTGAACATCCTGCATCTTGAATACCCCGAGCTCTGCGACAAGGTGATTGGCGGCTGTGAGGAGACCACCACCGGTGTGATTCGCCTGCTGGCGCGGGACAAAGAGGGTGCCCTGCGCTTCCCCATGATGCTGGTGAACGACGCCCAGTGCAAGCACTTCTTCGACAACCGCTACGGCACCGGGCAATCGGTGTGGGACAGCCTGAACCACGTGACCAACCTCTGCGCCGCGGGCAAGCAGGTGGTGGTAAGCGGCTACGGCTGGTGCGGCAAGGGCGTGGCCATGCGGGCCAAGGGCCTGGGCGCGCGGGTCATCGTCACCGAGGTGGACCCCGTGAAGGCCCTCGAGGCCATTATGGACGGCTTTGACGTGATGAGCATGGACAAGGCCGCCCCGCTGGGCGACGTGTTTGTGACGGTGACCGGCTGCCGCGACGTCATCACCGAGAAGGATTTTCTAAAAATGAAGGACGGGGCCATTCTGGCCAACGCCGGGCATTTCAACGTGGAGATTGACGTGGCCCGCCTGGCCGAGATGGCCGCCGAAACCAAGGAACAGCGCCCCAGCGTGCAGGGCTTTAGGCTGGCGAATGGGAACTGGCTCTCGCTGATTGGCGAGGGGCGGCTGGTGAACCTGGCCGCCGGGAACGGCCACCCCGCCGAGATTATGGACATGAGCTTTGCCGTGCAGGCCAAATGCGCCGAATATATGGTGAAGCACCGCCCGGCCCAGAAAATCAACAAGGTGCCGCCGGAGATTGACCTGGAGGTGGCCAGCCGGAAGCTGAAATTCGAGGGCTATTCCATCGATAGCCTCACCGAGGTGCAGGAGAAGTACCTGGAAAGCTGGAAGGCGGAGTAGCAGAATAACGGAATACAAAAGCGGCCCTTCCCTCTGCCAACTGTGGCGGGGAAGGGCCGCTGTCTATCTTTCCAGATGCTTGCGGATGTCGCGGGCGCCGTGCAATACCCGGTAGATTTGCACCCTCTGGTTCTCTTCATCCACCAGGTAGAACACCAGATAGTTCAGCACAGGCATCTTTCTGTAGCGTGGATTCTCGGTATATTCCTCAAACATGTAGGGATGCTCTTGGAGAGCGGCCACCTGTTTTTGAAATTCTGCCCGAAATTTTTTCGGCGTGCTGGGGTAATAGCGGGACAGATATTCCCGTATTTCGCGAAGGTTTTCCTGTGCGCCTTGCAGCAAAAAAACGGTGTATTTCATTTCCCTGCGTCCCATTTGTCCCAGGCATCCCAAAGCGTATCCAGCGAAAGCCAGGCGTCCGGGTTTTTGGCCTCCTGCTCTGCCTCGGCCAGTTTTTCCCGCACGTAGCGCAGATGCAGGAATTCCTCATACGCGGCATAGTCTTCTACCCCAATCAGAACGGCCTCGCCCCGGCCATTGTTGGTGATGAGAATCTGGTTGTGCTCCTCTAAATCTCGAATGATGTCGGCGTAATGTGTGCGAAGGTCGCGCGACGGGCGGGCATAGGTAGAAAACATAAGTCCTCCTATATTCAGCAAAGTACTGTTGTCATATTTGACAACAGTATAGCACGGACATCAGCCTTTGTCCAGCAGGATACAGTATAAAACAGCCGCCAACAGTGGTTGGCGGCCGCTGAAATTTTTGGGGCGCCTTTTTGGAAAAAGGCGTGGTCTTAGCTTCCTGCCCTCAGTCCTTTTTCTTTTCAGTGCTCAGCCGGGGGGTGGTGCCCTTTTTGATGATGAGCAGGGCGGCCACCACCAGCACAATGCCGATGGGCAGCACGATGAAGACATTCTGGATGACGCCCGCCAGAATGAAGCAGACAAAGGAGATGGCGGCCACCACCACGGCGTAGGGCATCTGGGTGGAGACGTGGATGATATGGTTCACCCGCGCGCCGGCCGAGGCCATTATGGTGGTGTCGGAGATGGGGGAGATATGGTCGCCGCACACCGCACCGGCCAGAATGGCCGAGATGGAGATGGTGGAGAGGCTGCTGGTGTCTCCCGTTTGGGCAAACACCGCCAGGGCAATGGGAATGAGGATGCCGAAGGTGCCCCAGGAGGTGCCGGTGGCAAAGGCCAGCCCCGCCGCAATGAGGAAGAAGATGGCCGGGATGAAGGTGACGGCAATTTGGTTGCCCGCCACCAGGTTGCCCACGAATTCCCCCGCACCCAGCGCGTCGCGGCAGAAGCCGCCAATCGTCCAGGCAAGGCAGAGTATCATGATGGCGGGCACCATCTGGCGGAAGCCCTCGGGCAGGCAGGAGGCGAAGTCTTTAAAGCTGAGCACCTTGCGGGGCACATAGAACAGGAAGGTGAGCACCAGCGCCACCAAAGAGCCCATGGAGAGGCCCAGCGAGGCGTCGCTGCCCGCAAAGGCGTCCACAAAGCTGGCCCCTTCAAAAAATCCGCCGGTGTAAATCATGCCTATCACACAGCACACAATCAGCACCACCACGGGCAGAATCAGGTCTATCACCTTGCCCCTCGGGTTTGGGGCGTCCACCGTGCCGTACTCGTCGCCGGTGCCGCCGTACAGGTCGCCCTCCTGCGCCATATGCTCATAGCGGCGCATCAGGCCAAAGTCGAAGTTCATCAGCGAGAGCCCCACCACAAACACAATGGTGAGCAGGGCGTAGAAATTGTAGGGGATGGCCTGCAAAAACAGGGTGAAGCCCTGCCCTTCCTCGGCGTAGGAGGCCACCGCGGCCGCCCAGGAGGAGATGGGCGCAATGATGCAGACGGGCGCGGCGGTAGCGTCGATGATATAGGCCAGCTTGGCGCGGGAAATTTTGTGCTTGTCGGTCACGGGGCTCATCACACTGCCCACGGTGAGGCAGTTGAAATAGTCGTCCACAAAGATTAAGACCCCCAGCGCGAAGGTGGAAAGCAGGGCCCCGCGCTTGGATTTGATGCGCTGGGAGGCCCATTGCCCATAGGCGGCCGAGCCGCCCGCCTTGTTCATCAGGGCCACCATAATGCCCAAAACCACCAGAAAAAACAGGATGCCCACATTCCAGGAGCTGCCAATTTGGCCAATGAACATCTCCATCACCGAGGTGGTGGTGAGCACCGGGCTAAAGTTCGCATACAGCAGGCCGCCCGCCACAATGCCAATAAAGAGGGAAATGTACACCTCCTTGGTGATGAGGGCCAGCACAATGGCCACCACGGGCGGCAGCAAAGACCAGATGGTGGCGTAGAAGCTGCTCTGGTACTCCCCCTCGCCGGCGGCCAGCACGGCGGTGGCCCCCAGCGCCAGCAGCAGGCAGAGCAGAAGGCCTATCCGCAGGTGTTTTTTGAGTTTTTGGCTCACAATTGTTCCTCCTTTTGTAAAGGCGGCCGGCGTGCCCGCCCTCGCGTTTTCCAAAAGATACCCCTAAAAAGATACCATGCCCGGGCGGGCAGCGTCAAGCAAAGCCGGCTTGGCGGCTTTTTTTGCCTGTGGCTTGACAGACATGGGAGCATGAGGTAAAATGGTTAAGCAAAACTAATTAAATATGGCAAACCAAATTCTGGGAACAAAGGGGCGGCGGCATGGAACTGGCAAACGTGATGGACCAGGTGTATTACAGCCTGACGCTGAACGAGCTGCGCATGATGAACCAGAGCCCGCTGGGGCAGGCCCTGAGCTATAACAGCATGCTGTATCTGCACCTTATTATGTATAGGGAGGATTGCACGGTGAGCTACCTGGCCGGGGCGCTGCATGTCTCAAAGCCCGCGGTGACGGCCAAGGTGAATGAGCTGCAGCGCATGGGGCTGGTGGAAAAGCAGCAGAGCGAGCAGGACAAGCGGGTGTTTTTTCTGCGCCCCACCGCCGCGGCGAAGGAAAACTACAAAGCCTACGACCAGGCCTTTGGCCGGGCGATGAGCACCGTGCAGGCACAGTACAGCCCCGAGGAGACCCGCCGGCTCTGCCATATGCTGCAAACATTCCAAAAGGAGATAACGGAAATTGACACAGAAAAACTCACTGGCACAAAAATTTAATTTTGGCTCCCTGATAAAATTCTCCCTGCCCACCATTGTGATGATGGTGTTTATGTCCCTGTATACCATGGTGGACGGGGCCTTTGTCTCGCGGCTCATTGGCACCAGCGCGCTTTCGGCGGTGAACATCGTTTTCCCGCTGGTAAGCGTGGTCATTGCCGTGGGGGTGATGCTGGCCACCGGGGCCAGCGCCATTCTGGCCCGGGAGATGGGGCAGGGGGAGCTGCACCGGGCCCGGCAGCACTTCACCTTCATCATTCTGGTGGGGCTGGCTATGGGCCTTCTCATCAGCCTTCTGGGCTTCAGCTTCAGCCGCCCGCTTTTGCAGCTGCTGGGCGCAAACGAGAGCCTGTACCCGCTCTGCCGCAGCTACCTGCTGGCCCTCTTGTGGTTTGTGCCGGCCGGGGTGCTGCAAATGCTTTTCCAAACCCTGCTTGTCACGGCGGGCCGCCCCGGGCTGGGGCTGGCGGTTACCCTGGCGGGGGGCATTGCCAATATTGTGCTGGACTATCTTTTCATCGGCCCGCTGCAAATGGGCATTGCGGGCGCGGCCATAGCCACCGGCATAGGCTACTGCATTCCGGCGGTGTTTGGCCTCCTGTATTTCACGCTGAAGCGCTGCGGCACCCTGTTTTTTGTGCAGCCCCGCTTTGATGGGCCCATGCTGCTGGCCAGCTGCACCAACGGCTCCTCCGAGATGGTGACCAACCTCTCCACCGCCGTTACCACCTTTTTGTTCAATATTATGATGATGCGCTACCTGGGAGAGGACGGCGTGGCCGCCATTACCATTCTGCTGTACGCGCAATACCTGCTGGTGGCGGTGTATCTGGGCTATGCCACCGGGGTGGCCCCGGTCATCAGCTACAACTATGGCTGCCAGAACACAGGCCAGCTGCGCCGGGTGTTCAAAACCAGCCTCTGGTTCATAGGGGGCCTCTCTCTGCTCACCTTCGCCGCAGCTTCCACACTGGCCCAGCCCATAGTGAGCTTGTTTGCCCCGCAGGGCAGCGCGGTGTTTTCTCTGGCGGTGGAGGGCTTCCGGCTCTTCTCCTTCAGCTTTTTGTTCATGGGGGTAAACGTCTTTGCCTCGGCCCTGTTCACGGCCTTCTCCAACGGGAAGGTATCGGCCCTGCTCTCGTTTTTGCGCACCTTTGTCTTCATTGTGTCATCCCTCTTGGTTCTGCCGCAGTTTATCGGCGTTACGGGCATCTGGCTGGCCATTCCGCTGGCAGAGCTGCTGGGCGTGCTGTTTTCGGCCTTTTTCCTGGCCAGCCGCCGCAAGCGGTACCAGTATGCATAAAACGGGCAAAAACTGCCCCCTATAGACAAATGGCAAAAAAGCGCCAATTTTGGCGCTTTTTTGCGTGAAAATTCCCCGGAATGGGCAGAACTGGCACTTGCTGTGGCGGCGGCCTTGGGTTACACTAGAAAAAAGGCTGTTTTCTACCGGCGGCAGGGGGGAACGGGCTGTGAGGAATGAAAAAGGAAGAAGTGGCAGGCCCCGCCTGGGCATCACCCCACAGGCGGCGGGTGTGTTTGTGCTGTCTCTCTTGATATGCACCCTGCTGATTGTGACCGCCACCAAAAGCCGCATGGACAACGACCGCTACTCCATGGAGCAGATTATTCTGGAAAAAAGCCTGCTGGTAAGCGATTCCGTCTCCCGCCTTTTGTACAAAACGCAGGCGCTGGCCGCGCTGGTGGTGCAGAGCGACGGGGAGATTCAAAACTTTGAAAAGGTGGCCCAGACCATTCTGGACGATGAGGCCATTTTGAATGTGCTGGTGGCGCCGGGCGGTGTGGTGCAGGAGATTTACCCCCCCGAGGAGCGGGCGGTGATGCTGGGCTTTGACTTTTTCTCCGACATGGCGGGCAACACCGAGGCGCAGTTTGCCGTGGACAAGGGGGAGCTGGTGGTGAGCGGGCCCTTCCTTGGGGCCCAGCAGCGGGAGATTCTCTCCGGCCGCCTGCCCGTGTGGCTGGACAATGCCGACGGCAGCCGCCGCTTCTGGGGCATTGTCTCGGTGACGCTGAAATACCCCGAGGCACTGGCCGGGGCGGGGCTGGACTCGCTGGAAAAGCAGGGCCTGGCCTATGAGATATGGCGGGTGAACCCGGACGACGGCCAGCGGCAGATTATTGCCAGCAGCCCCTACGCCTATGACACAGAGGCACGGTATATAGAGAAAAAGCTTTCCATCTTGAACGCCGACTGGTATTTTCGCCTCTCGCCGCTGCACGCCTGGTACCAGCTGCCCGAAACCTGGATGATGTGCGCTGCGGCGCTGGCCCTGTGCTTTTTTGCGGCGGCCATTGTGGAGAGCAACAGCCGCCTGAAACGGATGAAGCAGAGCCTGGAAAAGCAGGAGAGCGCCTCGCGTCTGGCCGCCCAAAGCGCCCAGGAGGCCTCCCGGATGAAATCCACCTTTCTGGCGACGGTGAGCCACGAGATACGCACCCCGATGAACGGCATCATTGGCTACTCCGGCCTTGCCATGGAGGACGCCGCCCTGGCCCCGGCCACCCGGGAATACCTCTTGAACATCGAGCGCAGCGCCAAGGGCCTGATGCAGATTATCAACGATTTGCTGGATATCTCTAAGATAGAGGCGGGCAAGGTGGAGCTGGAATGCATCCCCTTCAGCCTGCAAAAGGTGTTCGAGGAGTGCTTTTCCATCAACAGCCCCAAGGCCATGGAGAAGGGCATAGAGCTGCGGATTTTGGCCGGGGAGGCCGCCGGGGCCTGGCTGCTGGGAGACCCCACCCGCCTGCGCCAGATACTGCTGAACCTGCTCTCCAATGCCATCAAGTTTACCGGGGTGGGGCTGGTGGAGATGCGCTGCCAGCTTTTGCAGGAGAGCAGGGAGGAATGCCAGCTGCTGTTTTCGGTGAAGGACACCGGCATTGGCCTGAGCCACGAGCAGATAGCCCGGATTGGTGAATCCTTCACCCAGGCGGATTCCAGCACCACCCGCAAATATGGCGGCACCGGGCTGGGGCTTTCCATCTCGCAAAACCTCATTCGGCTGATGGGCGGGCAGCTGGCCATAGACAGCGCGCCCAATGTGGGCAGCCGCTTCTCGTTCTCGCTGGATTTCCCGAAATGCCCGGC
Source organism: uncultured Oscillospiraceae bacterium (assembly GCA_964423365.1). Classification (GTDB taxonomy): domain Bacteria; phylum Bacillota; class Clostridia; order Oscillospirales; family Ruminococcaceae; genus JAAYCI01. The sequence goes on along the minus strand of CAYRFC010000027.1, from coordinate 10,342 downwards.
CCCGGCGGAGGAACCGGAGGAGGCCCCCGCCCTGCGCCGCCCGGTGTTTTGCGGGGAGGCCCTGGTGTGCGAGGACAACCCCGTAAACCAGGCGCTGGCGGAGGAACATCTGCGCCGGGCGGGCCTGGCGGTGAGCCTGGCCGAAAACGGGCGGGAGGGTGTGGCGCTGGTGCGCCGCAGAATGGCGGAGGGCCGGCCCTTCGATATCATCTTTATGGACGTGCAGATGCCGGTGATGGACGGCCTGACGGCGGCGCAGGAGCTGGCCGGGCTGGGCTGCACCACCCCGGTGGTGGCCATGACGGCCAACGTGATGGAGAGCGACCGCGAGGCATACCGCCAGGCGGGCATGGGGGCTTGCCTGGCCAAGCCCTTTACCGCCGAGGAGCTGCGCGCCTGCCTGCTGGCCCACCTGCCGCTGGCCGGGTGGGAGGCGGTGGAGGCCCCGCCCGGCGGGGGGCCAAGACGCGGCACGGTGCTGCACCGGGACCTGGGCCTGCGGGTGACGGATGGGGACGAGGCCTGGTACCAGCGGCTGCTGCTGCGCTTTGTGGATGAGCACGCCGATGTGCACAAAAAAATAGAGGCGGCCCTGCGCCGGGGAGACAGCAAGCAGGCCGGCCGCCTGGCCCACTCGCTAAAAGGGGTGGGGAACATGATAGGCGCGGTGCGGCTTTCGGCGGCGGCGGCCCGGGTGGAGGAGGCCATTGGCCGGGAGCACCAGACCGGCCTGGACGAGCAGATGGGGCTTTTGGCCGAGGAGCTGAACGCCGTTTTGGAGGAGCTGCAGCCGCAGCAGGAGACGGGGAGGGCAGGGCATGCGGATAGCCATTTGTGAAGACACGGCCATGGAGGCCGAATTCCTCTGCGAGCTTTTGCGGCGCTACCAGCAGAAAACGCCGCACATCCGGCTGGAGCTGGCCCTCTTTGAGAGCGCGGAGGCGCTGGTGCAGGCCCTGCAGGCCCGCCAGAACTACGACCTCTACCTGCTGGACATCATCATGCCCGGCATGGACGGCATGAGCCTGGCGCGGGAGCTGCGGCGGCGGGAGGCCGAGTGCGTCATCGTCTTCCTCACCAGCTCTCCGGATTTCGCGCTGGAGGCCTTCAGCGTGAAAGCCTTCGACTATCTGGTGAAGCCGGTGGAGAAGGAGCGCCTGTTTGAGGCGGTGGACGATGCCATCGCCACGCTGGGCAGGCGGGTGGAGGCCACCGCCACCATCCAGACGCCCGAGCTGGACCTGACGGTGAAGCGGGGGGACATTGTGGCGGTGGAGGTGACCGGCCATACCCTGGCCTACAGCCTGGCCGACGGACGAAGGCTGGTGAGCAAGGTGCTGCGCATCCCCTTTGCCGAGGCCACCGCCGGGCTGCTGGAAGACCCCCGCTTTTTCTCGCCCCACCGCTCCTTCCTCATCAACCTGGCCCACCTGCAAAAGCTGGACAAGGACTGCCTGCAGATGGCCGGGGGGCTGCTGGTGCCGGTGTCTCGCCTGCGGTATGGGCAGCTGAAGCAGTGCTACGCGGCCTACCTGGAGGTGACGGGGGCCTCCTAGCACCACAGGCAAAATGCGGCAAAACAGGAAACAATTACCAAAAAAGCTCTGCCCAGGCAGGGCTTTTTGTGCTAAACAGAGGGGAAATGTCACACGAAAAGACGGGTTTGCACATGGGATGATGCGCCAAAGCGGGGGGAAGGTGGTAAAATAGAGGCAAGCAAAGGGCCAAACGGCCCACAGGAAAACCACGCGGAAACGAAACCCAAAACGGCGGCTCTCTTGGCCCTGCCTGCCAGGCAGGCAACACAGGAGGCTGCCCTGCAAAGAAAGTTTGAACGCTCCCTTTACGCGCAACCCGAAAGATGTTGTGAAAAGCAGGCGATACCAGACAAATTGCAAAAGGGGATAGTGTGCGGTGGTTTTTTGCTTTTTACCCGTTGTTTGCCTATTTTTATATAGGAGATTTGAAAGGAGTATGACATGAAAAAGACACTTGCACTGGTGATGGTTCTCTGTATGGCACTGTTTGCGCTGAGCGCCTGCGGCGGGGCGGCCTCGTCCTCGGCGGCGGCCAGCACAGCCGCCCCGGCGGCCAGCAGCACGGCGGCCCCGGCCGAGAGCGGCAGCACCGCGGGGGGCGGCGGCGCGTCCGGCCTGCGTGCGGCGGCCATCTTTGGCGGCGCCATCAACGACGGCAACTGGAACGAAACCCAATACAACGGCCTGAAGAATATGGAAAAAATGGGCTATGAGATAGCCTACATGGAAAACGTGGACGATGCGAGCGCCCCGGAAATGGCCCGCACCTACGCCGATGAAGGCTATGACCTGGTGTTCCTGACCACCAACAGCTACCAGGACCCCTGCATCCCCGTGGCCGAGAGCTTCCCCGACACCATGTTCATCCAAATCAACGGCACCCATCTGGCCCCGAACTTCCTGTCTGTGCGTATTGCCGACGAGGAGCAGGGCTTTCTGCAGGGCGTGATTGCCGCGCTGCTGAGCGAGAGCGGCAAGGTGGGCTTTGTGGGCGGCATGGAAATCAACCCCATCAAGCTGGGCTCCTCCGGCTTCCAGCAGGGCGTGGACTATGCCAACCAGGAGTACGGGCTGAACGTGACCGCCCAGCGCATCAACACCGGCAGCTTCACCGATGTGAACCAGGCCAAAGAGACCGCCATCTCCATCATTGAGAGCGGCAGCGATGTGATTGCCCCCATGGCGAACGACGCCTCTGTGGGCGTGCTGGAGGCCGCCGAGGAGAAGGGCATCATGGCCGTGGGCGTGGGCCTGGGCAACGAGAACAACGCACCCACCACCCTGCAGGTAACCGTGGTGAAGGACGTGGCCGTGGCCTATGACGTGGTGGGCGCCGCCTTTGCCGATGGCACCCTGAAAATTCCCGACGCGGTGGAAACCTATGGCGCGAACTACGATGTGGTGTATGTGACTGACTGGTTTGTGGCCCCCAGCGACGACGTGAAAACCAAGGTGGACGACGTGCTGCAAAAGATGAAGGCGGGCGAAATCGTCATCGACACCACCATTTAGTGACAAGGGAAACGGCTGCAAAAGTGTGAGATTGCTTGACGCAGGCGCCAGGGCCTGTTTGGGAAAACAGGCCCTGGCTTTTGTAAAGGGGAAAACCACGCCGGTGGCCCCCAAAGTGGGCATGGTGGAAGCGGGCATGCGGCCCGGCCGCTCTGCCGCAGGAGGAATTCAATGTGGGAGCACAAGTCAAAAAATCCCTGAAAAACATCAGCTTTCCCGTTCTGTCCATCTTTGTGGCGCTGCTGCTGGGCGCCATCATCATGGCGGTGATGGGCTATGATGTGGGCAAGGCCTACGGCAGCCTGGTGAAGGGCGCGTTTGGCAGCGCCAACGCCCTGGCCGAGACCATGATTCAAATGGTGCCGCTGCTGTTCTGCGCGCTGTCCTACGCGGTGGCCTACCGCTGCGGCCTCATCAACCTGGGCGCAGAGGGCCAGCTGTACATAGGCGCTGTGCTGGGCTCGGTCATCGGCTCTCAGGTGCAGGGGCTGCCGCCCTTTTTGCACGTGCTGGCCTGCCTGGTGGGCGGCTTTGTGGGCGGCGCGGTGATGGGGGCCATCGTGGGCTTTTTGAAGATGCGCTTCGGGGCCTCCGAGCTGATTACCACCATCATGCTGAACTATATCGCCATGGAGTTTGTGGCCTGGTGTGTGAACAACCCGCCCTTTAAAGACCCCACCCCCGGCGCCGCCCCCCGCATGCCCACCGTGCTGGAGAGCGCAAAGCTGCCCATCATTCTGCCGGGCACCCGGCTGCACCTGGGCATTCTGCTGGCCGTGCTGGGCATTGTGGTGTACTATTTCTTCATGTGGCACACCACCCGCGGCTTTGAGATGCGGGTGATAGGCATGAACCCGAACGCCGGGCGCTATTCCGGCATCAACATCCGCACCAACAGCATTCTGGCCATGGTGATTGCCGGCGGCTTTGCGGGCCTGGGCGGCGTTGTGCAAATCACCGGCCTGCAGTTCTATGTCACCGAGGGCTTCTCCGCCAACTTTGGCTTCTCGGGCATTGCGGTGGCCCTGCTGGGCGGCTGTAACCCGGTGGGCATCGGCGTGTCGTCCATTCTGTTTGGGGCGCTGAACGCCGGGGGCAGCAAGATGCAGCTGCTGGCCGGGGTGCCCGCCGCCTCCATCTACATGATTCAGGGCATGATTATCCTGTTTGCGGTGTCTCGCGAGCTGTTCCGGTGGTTTGGCCGGGGCGGGAAAAAACTATTTGGCCGCGGCCACAAGAAGGAGGCCTAGCAGATGGAATTTATCACCAACTTCCTCACGGCGGACATCCGCACCGCCGTCCCCTTGCTGCTGGCGGCCCTGGGCCTTGTGTTCTCAGAGCGGGCGGGCATCGTCAACATCGGCACAGAGGGCATTATGCTGACCGGCGCGCTGATGGGCAGCGTGGGCTCCTACCTGTTTGGAAACCCGCTGATGGGCGCGGTATTCGCCATATTGGGCGGGGCGGTGAGCGGCCTGATTTTCGCCTTCTTCACCGTCACCCTGCGCTCCAACCAGATTGTGGTGGGCATGGCCTTCAACATCTTCGCCATGGGCTTCACCATCACCCTAAACCGCCTGATACTGACCGGGGTGAAATCCATTCCGAACTATAACACCTACGCCATTCCCGGCCTCTCGCAGATTCCGGTGCTAGGGCAGGTGCTGTTCAGCTGGCAACTGCCGGTGTATGCGGCCTTCCTGCTGGTGCCCATCTGCCATTTTGTGCTGTACAAAACCAACACCGGCCTCAAGGTGCGCGGCGTGGGCGAGCACCCCAAGGCCAGCGACACCCTCGGCATCAACGTCTTCCGCATCCGCTACGGGGTGCTGATTTTCTCGGGCATCATGTCGGGCCTGGCGGGCAGCTTTGTCTCCATGGGGCAGGCCTCCACCTTCATAGAGAACATGGTGGCGGGCAAGGGCTTCATGGCGGTGGCGGTGTGTGTGTTTGGCAACTACTCCCCCGGCACGGTGATGCTGGCGGCGCTGCTGTTCGGCGCGGCGGATGCACTGAAATACCGCATGCTGCCCCTGTTTGGCAGCGGCTACACCCAGTTCCTGAACATGCTGCCCTACGCCATCACCATTCTGGCGCTTTGCATGTTTGCCAAACGCAGCAACAAGCCGGCTTCCAGCGGCGTTGCCTACCGGAAAGATTAGAGAGAGGGGTAGTGGCATGGCAGAGACAATTTTGGAGATGCGGCATATCACCAAGCGCTTTGGCCCTGTGGTGGCCAACCACGACGTAAACCTCTCGGTGGACAAGGGGGAGGTGCATGCACTGCTGGGCGAAAACGGGGCGGGAAAATCCACCCTGATGAACTGCCTGTATGGCATGTACGACAGCTATGAGGGCGAGTTGCTTTTCGACGGCCAGCCCGTCACCATCCAGAACCCGAAGCAGGCCATTGCGCTGGGCATTGGCATGGTGCACCAGCATTTCATGCTCATCCCCGTGCTTACGGTGATTGAGAATGTGGTGCTGGGGCTGAAGGACAACAAAGAGCTTTTGGATTTGAAGAGCGCCGCGAAGAAATTTGCCGATTTGGGCAAAAAATACAACATGGAGATTGACCCCTGGGCCAAGGTGGAGAGCCTTTCGGTGGGGCAGCAGCAGCGGGTGGAGATTTTGAAGGCCCTGTACCGCGACGCCAAGCTGCTGATTTTGGACGAGCCCACCGCCGTGCTGACCCCCGGCGAGATTGACGGCCTGTTCGACATGATGACGGCGCTGAAAAACGAGGGCCGTACGGTGATTTTCATCTCCCATAAGCTGAATGAAATCATGCGCATCTGCGACCGCTGCACCGTGCTGCGGCTGGGCTGTGTGGAGGCCACGGTGCGCATAGAGGAAGTGAAGGACCGCAACCACCTGGCCACCCTGATGGTGGGCAAGGACGTGCAGCTGGAAACCCAGAAAAATGCCTGCAAGCTGTGCGGCATAGAGCTGGAGGTGAAGAACCTGAACGCCCTGAACGACCTGGGGCTGCCCGCCGTGAAGGACATGAGCTTCTCGATTCGCGGGGGGGAGATTCTGGGCATCTGCGGGGTGGACGGCAACGGCCAGAGCGAGCTGGTGCAGTGCCTCACCGGGCTACGCAAGCCGGTGAGCGGCGAAATAGTGATAGAGGGCCACAACGCCACCCATTACAACGCCCGCCAGATACTCAAGCAGGGGGTGTCCCATATCCCCGAGGACCGCCACAAATTCGGCATGGTGGGCGCCATGAACATTGAGGAGAACTTTATTCTGGTGAGCTACAAGGAAAATTTGTACTCCCGCAAGGGCCTGCTGAACTGGAAATGGATAGACAAGCACTCCGACGAGCTGGTGCAGCACTACAGCGTGAAAACCCCCAACGTGAAGGAGGAGGCCAAAAACCTCTCGGGCGGGAACCAGCAAAAAATGGTGGTGGGGCGCGAGCTGGACCGCAACCCCAAGCTTTTGATAGCGGTGCACCCCTCCCGCGGGCTGGACATCGGGGCCACCAAGTATATCCAGCAGCAGATTGTGAAGCAGCGGGACAACGGCGCGGCGGTGATGATGGTCTCCACCGAGCTGGATGAGCTGATGGAGCTCTCGGACAGGATTTTGGTGATGTACGAGGGCGAAAACATGGGCGTGCTGGACCAGGTAGACGCCACCCGGGAGCGGCTGGGCGCGCTGATGGCGGGCATCCGCGAGGGGGAGGCCGAGACGGCCTAGGCGGGCAGAGAAAGATAGAAAACGC
>CAYRFC010000027.1:0-3459 GCA_964423365.1 uncultured Oscillospiraceae bacterium | reverse complement strand
ATCGAGCTTTCTGGGGCGATTGTTTTTATGAGCGGCATATAGTTTGTTTTGTCACTTCTTTGAAGTTTTTTGGGCCCTTTTGTACACAAAAGGGCGGCCTTGTCCTTGACCTTTATCTTACACCTTCCGGGCCCGGGCCACATAATCCGTATTCTGGGCCTCCTTGCCGCCAAAGCGGTAGGGCAGGCTGTCTATCTCCACGCCCAGCGCGTCCACCACGGCGTTTATCACCGCCGGGGCCGAGGGCACCACCGCCACCTCGCCGATGCTCTTGGCGCCGTAGGGGCCGGTGGGCTCGCCCTCCTCGATGAAATCCACCTGAATGTGGGGCATCTGCACCGCGCGCAGCAGGGGGCTGCTGACAAAGCTGTCGTTCAGGTTTTGGCCGTCCTCCCCAAAGGAGAGCCCCTCGCAGAGGGCATAACCCAGCCCCATGTGGATGCCGCCTTGCAGCTGCCCCTCCAGCGACATGCGGTTGATGACCTTGCCCACGTCATGCACGGCCACATAGTCGGTTACGGTGACGTTGCCGCTCTCCTTTTCCACCTTCACCCGGGCCATGTGCACCCCGTAGGAGCTGGGGCCTGCGGGCATGGTGTAGGTCTCCTGGCAGATGATTTCCCGGTGGGAGACGGCCTGGGCGTGCACCATCACCTCGGAGAGGGGGGTGAGGGCGCCGGTTTTGGCCGAGCGGACGCCGCCCTCCTCCAGTGCTAGGCCTTCGGCGGGCTCCTCCAGCAGCAGGGCCGCTTCGCGCAGCAGCTCGGCCCGGGCGGCCCCGGCGGCCTTTTGGGCCGCGCCGCCCGCCACAAAGGTGCTGTGGCTGGAATAGTCGCCCAGGTTCCAGGGGCAGGCCTCGCTGTCCGCCTCGATGACAGATACCCATTCCAGGGGGATTTTCAGCTCGGAGGAGATGATTTGGGTTTGGGTGGTGACAGAGCCGTTCCCCATGTCGTGGGTGCCGGTGTACAGCACGCAGCTCCCGTCCTCGTTCATCTTCAGCATCAGGCAAATCTGGTCGCGGTGGGCGCCAAAGCAGCCGTTACCGTGTGCCCCCACCGCAAGGCCGGTGCCCAGAAAATATTTCCCGTCCTCGTCGCTAAGCGGCGGCCAGCTTTGGGCCAGCTCCAGCGCGCGGCGCAGGCAGTCCTGCGGGCGGGGGTTGCCCAGGGGGTAAAAGCCGATGGGGTCTTTCGCGTCTGGCTCCACCAGGTTTTTCTCTTGCAGCTCGGCCATGCTGATGCCCAGAGCGCGGGCTATCTTGTGCAGCTGCCGCTGCTGGCCAAAGAAGGCCTGGGGCGAGCCGTAGCCCCGCATGGCCCCGGCCACCGGGGTGTTGGTGTACACCGGCTGGCCTGTGAAGCGCATGTTGGGGCATTTGTATACCTTAAATACCTTGTGGCTCATGGCCCCCAGCACATTCAGGGCGCTGCCCGCGTAGGCCCCGGTGTTGGTGAGTACCCGGATGTCCTGTGCCACCAGGGTGCCGTCGTTTTTCACGCCGGTGCGCAGGTACACCACCGAGCCATGGCGGGTGCGGGTGCCGTTTATGCACTCCTTACGGCTGTATTCCAGCCGCACCGGCTTGCCGCAGCGCATGGCCAGCAGGGCGGCCACCGGCTCCAGGGTCATCTCCAGCTTGCCGCCAAAGGCCCCGCCCAGTGCCGGGCTTACCACCCGGATACGGCTCATGGGCAGGCCAAAGATGCGCGAGAGAATGATGCGGTAGGCGAAGACGTTCTGGTTTGGGGAGGTGATGGTGAGCTTGCCGTTTTGGTCATACTCCGCCAGGGCCACGTGCCGCTCCAGCGCGGCCTGGTGGATGGGCGGGGTGGTGTAGCGGTCTTCAAAGATGCGGTCGGCCTGGGCAAAGCCCGCCTCCAGGTCGCCCGCGGTGTGCTGGATGGTGGTGAGGACATTGCTCTCGCCATGCAGCGGCGCGGCCCCCTCCTGGGCGGCCTGCTCCACGTCCAGGTAGAAGGGCAGCGGCTCGTACTCCACCTCTATCAGCGAAAGGGCCTCGCGGGCAATCTCGATGGTGTCGGCGGCCACGGCGGCCACACGGTCTCCCACAAAGCGCACGGTGTCGTCAAAAATACGCTCGGTATCGGGAATTTGATGCTCGTAAAAACGGGTGGCGCTGTTGAAGCGTACGCCGGGGTCCTCCCGGTGGCACACCACGTCCCGCACGCCGGGCAGGGCCTTGGCCTTCTCGGTGTTTATGGACTTGATACGGGCGTGGGGCAGCGGGCTGAACAGCACGGCGGCGTGCAGCATGCCGGGGCGGCTCATGTCGCCCACATACTGCTTTTGCCCGGTCACCTTCAGGGCCGCGTCCCGAATGGGCAGACTGTTTCCAATTTCACTGGGCTTACTCATTCTGTGCCCCCTTTCATACGCTGGGCGGCCAGCTGTACGGCCTCTACAATTTTCACATAGCCGGTGCAGCGGCAGAGGTTGCCGTTCAGGGCCTTGCGGATGGCGGGCTCGTCCGGCTGGGGGTTTTTCGCCAGCAGGGCCGCGGTGCTCATCACCATGCCGGGAATGCAGTAGCCGCACTGCACGGCCCCCGCGTCGATGAAGGCTTGCTGAATGGGATGCAGCGCCCGCCCCTGCGCCAGCCCCTCAATGGTAAGCACCTCTTTTCCGGCCAGGCCCGCCGCTTTGACGGCGCAGGAATTCATGGCGTTGCCGTTCACAAGCACCCGGCAGGCGCCGCAGTTGTGGGTGTCGCAGCCGCATTTGGTGCCGGTGAGGCCCAGCTTTTCCCGCAGCAGGTACAGCAGGGTCCAGTCCGGCTGGGCCAAAAGGCTGACTTCCTTCCCGTTTAGGGTAAATACAAGCGTGTCCATGGGCATTCTCCTTTTTGCCAGGGCGGGGTTTGCGAGATTGCGTATTCATTATATCACTATAAGAATTATTTTTATAAAAGATACCACTTTTTGCAGAATTTCGCAAGCCTTTTAGGCAGATTTACCAGAGGGTGTATGCACAAGCGCGGTGTAGGCACCTTTTGGGCCGTGCTCTATTTTGTCTGCCAAAAGCGGGAAATGTTGTATTTACAACCTATTCTTTTGCGGCAGAGTGCTACACTATAGGTGGACAGGGGAGAGGAGAGAAGCCCCAGCCCCGCATGAGCGGCAGACAGAAAAGGAGGCGGAAGCGATGTTAGCAGCAGTGGATAGAGAGACCTGTATTGGGTGCGGCATGTGCGCTGGCAGCATGCCGGAGGTTTTTGCGATGGACGGAGACAATATTGCGGTGGTGCTGGCACGGCCCGGTGCCGGGGATGAGGAAAAAGCGCGGGAGGCGGCGGAAAATTGCCCGGTGGGGGCTATCGCAATAGAGGAATAAGCCGCAGCCTTTGCTTGAATAGCTTCTAATAAAAAAGCACAAAACCGCGCCCCTCACCAATCGCTTTGGTTGGTGAGGGGGGCGGTTTTGGTGCCCGTTTGGTGC
>CAYRFC010000026.1:0-21664 GCA_964423365.1 uncultured Oscillospiraceae bacterium | reverse complement strand
ACAGCGCCACCAGCGAGGAGAGCGCCGCCGCCAGCGAGGAGCTCTCCAGCCAGGCGCATATGCTGAAGGGGCTGCTCTCGAAATACACCTTGATGGACCTGTCCGCCCTTCCTCCCGGCCTTGTGAATGCCCAGCTTCCCGAGGCCAGCGCCCCCAAGGCCCTGAATGCCCCCGTTTCCTTCCGCCAAAACCCCAGCGAGCCCCTGTTCTAGCGCTGATTTTGCCAGCCCTATGGCAATACCCTGTGCCGCGCAGACTGCGGCACAGGGTATTTGTTTTCGCTTTAGAGCAGATGAACATAATATAGGTAAAGCGAACGCAGGCAGAAACGGTGCAGGGCAAGGCGGAGGAATGAGCAATACTGTGTGTATTGCGATTGACGACAACACAGCCCTTCACTGTTTTCGCCAAGTGCAGCTTATCTCATGTTATGTTAATTTGCTCTAGGTAAAGCTGCGCCAGAAGATGATGCCCCGGTTCAGGCATCCTCTGTCTTGGCCAAAAACTGCGCCACATTCTCTGTGGTGACGGGCTGATAGGGCAGACGGATGTATTTTCCCTCGTCCAGCGCCGGCATGGGCTGCCGGGCGGTGAGCGCCAACGCCAGCTCCAGCAGTTTTTGCGCCTGGCCGGGGCCATCGTTGTACACCGTGCCCGCCATCTGCCTGGCCAGCACCGCCTGCAGGCCCACCGGGGTACCGTCTATTCCCACCACCAGCGGCCAGTTTTCGGGGCCCACCCCGGCCTTTTGCAGCGCGTCTATGGCCCCCAGCGCCATATCGTCGTTGTTGGCAAACACCACCTCTATGGCGTTTCCGTGCCGCTCCAGCCACTGGTTCATCCGGGTTTCGGCCTGGGCGCGCACCCAGTTGGCAATCTCATCCTCCAGCCGCTCCACCTCTATGCCCGCCCCGGCCACCGCCTGCAGGGCCAGCTCGGTGCGCACAATGGCGTCCTGGTGGCCCGCCTCTCCCTCCAGCATCACATATTGCATCACCCCGTCGCCGTTTTTGTCCACGGCCTCGGGGTTCTTCCGCCACAGCTCGGCCACCAGCTCCCCCTGCATCCTGCCGGATTCCCCCGCCACAGCCCCCACATAATACAGCAGCTCGCTGCGCTTCAGGTCCTCCTCCACCAGCTCCCGGTTGAAGAACAAAATGGGGATGCCCGCCGCCACGGCCTGGTCGATAATCACGGCGGCATCGGTGCGGTCCACCAGGTTCACACACACCACATCACAGCCCGCCTCTATGAAGTTTTCCACCTGGCTGTTCTGCAGGCTCTGCTTCCGCCCCGCGCCCTGCTGCATCACGGTGATGGAAAGCCCCTGCTCCCGCTCCAGCTGCCGGGCCTGCCGGGTGAAGGCCTGCACCAGCTCGCCCACAAAGGTGTCGTATTGGTCGTACACCGCCAGGCCTATTTTGATGCTGACCGGGGGCGGGGCAGCGGCAGGCTTGCAGCCCGCCAGCAGCACCGGCGGGCCGGCCAGCAGCAGGCCGCACAGCAAAAGAGACGCTATTTTACGCATCCTGATTCCTCCTTTTTGGGGCTTTTCCCTCTGGCTGGCTGTGCCTATACCACCGGGAACAGCAGCTCTTCCATGGCCGGGGTGAACATGTTCTCCCGGTTCACCAGCACAAAGGGCACCGGCTCTGCCTGCGCGCCCACCCCGCCCCGCAGGCCCATGCGGGCGGCCAGCCGCCCCACCGCCATGTAGCCCGCGGCATATTCATCGGCAAAGCAGAGGCGGCTTACCTGCCCCGTATCCACAGCATAGAGGGTTTTGTCGCTGCTGCCCACCCCCAGCAGCCGCAGCTCTATCATGGCGGCCCCCGCCGCCTCTATGGCAAGCTCGGTGCCCTCATTGTCAAGCAAAACCAGCGCGGCGGGCTTTTTTTCGGCCAGCCCCGCCGCCAAAGCCCGCCGCTCCTGGGCCCCGGGCAGCTCCTCCACATGCAGGCCCAGCCCGGCCGCGGCCTGCATAAAGCCGTCGTGCCTGGCGGCCACGCTCTGCCGCGCAAAGGGCGGGGCCGGCACACACACAAGCCCCTCCTCCCCTTCCAGCGCTTCGGCCAAGGCCCGGCCCATCGCGCGGTCATCGGCCCGCACCGTTTCCAGGGCATCCCCCGCGCCGCTCTCCACCATCACCACCGGCAGAGCCAAGCCCTCCAGGTAGCCCTGCATCTCGGCGCTGTGGCAGGCGGCCACCAGCAGGCCCTGCGCTCCCCCGGCCACCGCGCTCTCTATCTGGCGCTTCTGCTCGGCGGGGTCCTCCTGCCCCGAGAGCAGCAGCACCGGTTTTTCTATGCCCCATTCGCCGCAGGCCTTGCCCACCCCGGCCTCCAGCGCCTTCCAGCGCTCGGCCTCCTCGCCATACACCACCACCGCAATCTGCGCCGCGGCGGGCGGGGGAGCCAGGGTTTCGGCATACAGCAGATAGCCCACCAGCCCGGCAAACAGCACAAAGGACAATGCAAACGCCAAAAGACCCGCCAGCCGCCGCCTCATGGGGCCACCTCCCCGCCGTTTTCGCCCCGGATGCAGGGCAGCCGCAGCCGCACGGTGGTGCCCTCGTCCAGCTGGCTCTCTATCTGCACGCCATAGCTCTCGCCATAGTACAGCTGGATGCGCTGGTGCACATTCCGCAGCCCAATGCCCGAGCCGCGCTTGCTGCCCCGGGTTTGCCCTGTCAGCAGCCCGGCCACCTGCTCCTCGCCCATGCCCAGGCCATTGTCGGCCACCTCCAGCAGTATGCAGCCATCCTTCTGGCAGCCCCGGATGTGAATCTCCCCGTCCCCGTCCATCATCTCCATGGCGTGGTAGATGGCGTTTTCCAGAATGGGCTGCAGCACCAGCTTGATGGTGAGGCAGTCCTCTATGGCGGGGTCCACCTCGCTGATAACCCGGAATTTATTTTTATACCGTATATTTTGTATGTATAGATAGTGTTTGGCATGGCTGAGCTCGGCCCCGATGGAAATGACCGGCTTGCCCTTGGAGAGGGAGATGCGGAACAGGCTGGCCAGCGCCGTCACCATGGAAATGGCCTCCCGGTTCTGCCCGCTCTCTATCATCCAGACGATGGAGTCCAGCGTGTTGTACAAAAAGTGCGGGTTGATTTGAGCCTGCAGGGCGTCGAACTCGCTCTTGCGCTTCTCCTCCTGCTCCACCACCACATCGTCCATCAGCGCCCGCATCTGCTCCACCGTGGTGAGGATGGTCTTGCCCAGGTGCTCCACCTCATAGGGGCCGCCGATATAGATATCCGCCTGCAGGTTGCCCGCCTCCAGCTCCTTCACGCTGCGGTCTAGCCGTTTCAGGGGCTTGGCCACCCGCGCCGAGATAACGGCATTGAGCATAATGAGCAGGAAAATGGCAAAGCCCACAATGCCCACCATAAGAATGCGCATCTGCGAAAAGCTGACGGCGAACTCGCTGCTGGGAATGACGCTCACAATTTTCCAGCCCGTGTAGCTCACCGTTTTCACAATCACCTGCCGGCTGGCCCCGCCAAAGCTCTCCTCGTGGATGCCATCGGCATAGCCCGCGGCCTGGACGTTGTTCTCCTGCGTAAGGCCGCTGCCCAGCAGGGTTTGGCTGGGGTGGTAGATGATGTCGCCCCCGGGGCCAATGAGGTAGACATAACCCTCGCCCTGGCGGCTCACCTGCCTAAAAATCAACTGCAGGCCGCTGTAGTCCATGTCCACCAGCAGCACCCCCCGGCTGGTGGCCCCGCCCCGGGTCAGCTCCACCATGCGGCTGAGGGAGACCACCCGGTCATAACGGCGGGAGGAATCCTCAAACAGGTTTTGCATGTGCGGCACCGAAAAATGGGGGTTTTCTATCACGCTGTTGGCCCGGATGAACCACTCCTGGGCCTTCACATCCACCCCGGGCTTGGCCGTGGCGTTGGGCGCGGCGGCCACCAGCTCCCCGCTTCCGGTGTAGCAGGCAATCGACACCAGGGTGTCGTTGTTGGCCTCATAAAACAGGCCCATCTCCCGGCTCAGGTCCTGCTCGTCCAAATCGGCATTTTTGATAACATTGTAATACATCGCGTCCGATATACCCCGCATGCCGGCGGTGTAGCTGTCGATGTTCATGGCAATCTGGTCCACCAAGCGGCGGTTCTCCTGCAAAATGGTCTGCCGCAGGTTCACGGTGAACTGGGTATACAAAAGCACACCCATCACCACCAGGCTGCCCACCGCCACAAGCGTGAAGGAGATGGCTATGGTGAACTGGATGCTTCTGTTGCGGTAGTACCGCCGCATCTTCCGCCAAAGCTCTTTCGTTTTGTGTTTCATTGGTCACTTTCTATGCTGCATATTCCTCTATGGGGTTTCGGCGCCCTGCTACGAGGGAGCTTGCAGCCCCTCTTTGTATTTGGAGGGCGAGAGCCCGAACTGCTTTTTGAATACATAGCTGAAATAGTTGGCGTCGGCATAGCCCACCGCCTCGGCAATCTGGTAGGTTTTCTGGTCGGTCACGGCCAGCAGCTCCAGCGCCTTTTCCATGCGCAGGGCGGTGAGGTAGCTGATGAAGGACTGGCCCGTCTCCTTCTTAAACAGGGTGGAAAAATAGGCCTGGCTCACATTCAGCTTGCCACACAGCCAGTCCTGAGAGAGCTCACAGCTGGCATAGCGCTCCTCCAGCAGGCTCTTGGCCTGCTCCACAAGCTGGCGGGCGCTGTCCTTCCGCTCCCGCCTAATGGCCCCGCGCAGGCGGTTGCAGGCCCCAAACAGCCACTCGCCCATCTCCTCCATGCGGCTGAACTGCCCGGCGCCGCAGCCCTCCAGCAGGCTGGCCGCCCCGGCCTCCTCGGGGTTCAGCCCGTAGCTGCGAATCAGCTTCAGCAGCCCGGTGGCCAGCTCCATCAGGCAGATTTGATACTGCTGAATGCTGAGGTTTTCCCGTTTCAGCTCCCGGGCAAAGGCGTCTACGGCGGCGCGCAGCTCGGCCTCGTGGCCCACCTTCACCTGCCGCAGAATCTCCTCGGCCAGGGCGGCGTCCGGCCCTTGGCCGCTGCCCGCCCCCGGCTCTATATCCTCTATATAAATGCACTGGAAGGGCTCGGTCAAAATCTGGTAGTCCAGCGCCTGCTGGGCCTGCCTGTAGGAGAGGGCAATCTCCCGCAGGCTGCCCACCTCAGCCCCCACGCCAATGCCCAGCTTCAGCCCCAGCTGCTTCTGGGCCAGCGGAAACAGGGCCGACAAAAGCTGCCCGGCCCGCCGCCGCCCACCTGCCTGCGGCAGCAAAAACAGCACCGCCCAGCGCCCGGCCGCCTGGGCCATATAAAAGCCCATCTGCCCGGCCAGCCGCTCCTGCACCAGCTGCTGCAAAGGCACCAGCCGCATCTGCTCCTCGGTGCCGCCGCGCACCTCAGGCGGCAGGTGGGGCTCAAGCACCGCCACGCAGTAGCCCGCCGCCTGCATATCCATGCCATACTCCGCCAGGCTCTCCACACGCAGGCCCGTCCGCCCGTTCAGCAGGTCGTGCACCGCCTGGTGCCGCAGCAGGGGCAGGCTTTCCTCGTAGCGCCTGCGCAGGCTGTCCACATCCCGCCGCTGGGCAATCTCCTCGTCCAGAGAGGCCCGCAGCCGCTGGAACACCCCCGAGAGCTCCTCGGCGTTGATGGGCTTGAGCAGGTATTCCTCCACCTGGCTGGCCATGGCCTCCTTGGCATATTCAAACTCGTCAAAGCCCGAAAAGATGGCCAGGCGCACCCCCGGCTGCTGCTCCCGCACCCGGCGGCAGAACTCCAGCCCGTCCATAAAGGGCATCTTGATGTCGGTCATAATCACATCGGGCGCAATCTGCTCGGCCAGCTCCAGGGCCTCCTCGCCGTTCGCGGCCTGCCCGGCCACCGTGAAGCCCAGGGCGGCCCAGTCCAGCTTTTGCACAATGGCCTGCCGCACCATCTCCTCGTCGTCCACCAGCATCAGCTTATACGGCTCCATCCTAGCCCCCCAGGCGGCTGCCGGTGAGCACCCCCACCACCAGTGCCACCACCAGCACCCCCACCAGCACCTTCACCAAAATATCCACCTGCTTGTAGCTGAGGGGAATTTTATCGTACAGTTGCTCCTTGGCATTCTGTGGGCCGGGCTTTGCGGCCTCGGGCGGGGGGGCCGCTTCGGCCTCCTCCTGGTTTTTTCCGCCCTCCACCGGCGCCTCCTGCATCCCCTCCTGCGGCTCCCGGCTCTCTTTTGGCAGGCCTTCGCGTTCGTCCATCTGCTGGCTCCCCTTTCGCGGCGGCGCATGCACTCTGCCTGCTTCCGCCCTGTGTTCACCTGTTTGCCTTATTATACAGGATTCCAGCGGGATTGTAAAAAGCATCCATAAATTCCTGTTTTGGGAGACTGTTTTTCCCCACTATGGGCATGCTGCACAAAGTACGCCCTATATTTTTGCCGCTTTGACGAAAAACCAAAGATTTTCCCTGGTTTTCACAAAAATTTTCGATTTTTTCCGCGAGACCACCTCTGCTATACTGTATGTGGAGACCCAAGGCACAAAGGCTTGGGGAATTGCTTTGGGCCAGTGGCCCTACACACAAGGAGGTTTTTTCATGAAAAAATTGTTTGCTGTTCTGATGTCCACCCTGCTGGTGGCCAGCCTGCTGGCAGCCTGCAGCAGCACATCCAGCAGCTCGGCCGCCCCTGCTTCCAGCAGCAAGGCCGCATCCAGCGTGGCCGCGTCCAGCGCGCCTGCTTCCAGCGTGGCCGCGTCTTCCAGCGCCCCCGCCGCCGACGCCCCCGTGGCCAGCGGTGTGGACGGCAAAAGCATCGGCGTCAGCATCTACAAGTTTGACGACAACTTCATGACCCTGTACCGCAACGAGCTGGAGCGCTACCTCACCGGCGGCGGCGCGAAGGTGCAGATTACCGACGGCAAAAACGACCAGGCCGAGCAGACCAACCAGATTCAGAACTTCATCACCCAGGGTGTGGACGCGCTGATTGTGAACCTGGTGCAGTCCTCCTCCGCCCCGCAGATTGCCGACCTCTGCAATGACGCCGGCATCCCCGTGGTCTTCATCAACCGCGAGCCTGAGCCCGCCGAGGAAGAGCGCTGGGGCACCGAGGGCATGAAGGCCACCTATGTGGGCGCCGACGCCCGCCAGAGCGGCACCTTCCAGGGCGAAATCATCGCCGAGCTGGCCGACAAGGGCGACGCTGACGGCGACGGCACCCTGCGCTACGTCATGATTATGGGCGACCCCGAGAACATCGACGCCCAGTACCGCACCGAGTTCTCCATCAAGGCCCTCACCGACGCCGGCATCACCGTGGAAAAACTGTTTGAGCAGCGCGGCGACTGGGACCAGACCAAAGGCCAGGAGCTGGCCGCCAACGCCCTGGCTGCCAGCGGCGACAAGGTGGACGTCATCTTCTGCAACAACGACGCCATGGCCAACGGCGCTTTGCAGGCCATTGAGGCCGCCGGCCGCAAGGTGAACGAGGACATCTACCTGGTGGGCGTGGACGCGCTGAGCGAGACCCTGGGCTTCATCCAGGAAGGCCGCTTCACCGGCACCGTTTTCAACGACCACCTCAGCCAGGCCCGCACCGCTGGCGACATTGCCTCCCAGTTCATCGGCGGCGCCACCGTTGAGCCCGTGAACATGGTAGACTACATCAAGGTTACCCCCGAAAACGTGGCCGAAATTCTGGCTATGATTGCCTAAGCAAGCTGGTATGGCATCCCGGGCGCGCCCCGCGCGCCCGGGTGTTTTTCACAAAATTTCTGTTCCTTTTTTGGCAAGCCACCCGCTTGCACTGCTATTTTGTATCTGATACGCTAGTATTGCCCCTGTGCGGCATAGCGGTATTTTACAGTTCTTCAAATTCTCATTTTTGCTGAGAGGAGTGGCGCTTTTGAGCGAGTACCGCCTGGAACTGCGCGGCATTTCCAAAGCCTTCCCGGGCGTGCAAGCCCTGGACGACGTGAACCTGCTGGTGAGGCCCGGCACCGTGCACGCCCTGATGGGCGAAAACGGCGCGGGTAAATCCACCTTGATGAAGTGCCTGTTCGGCATCTACAACATGGACGCCGGAGAAATCAAACTCAATGGGCAAGTCACAACCATCCGGAACCCTCTGGACGCCCTGCACCAGGGTATTGCCATGGTGCACCAGGAGCTGCAGCCCATACCAGACCGGAGCGTTGCAGAAAATATATTCTGTGGCCGCTACCCGCTGAAGGGGTTTGGCCCGCTGAAATGGACCGACGACAGGCATATGGTGGCCGAGGCCCAGAAATGGCTGGAGGAAGTGCATCTGAAGGTGGATGCCCGGCAGAAGCTGCGCAGCCTGTCCATCTCCCAGATGCAGAGTGTGGAGATAGCCAAGGCCGTGGCCATGAATGCCCAGGTGCTCATCATGGATGAGCCCTCCTCCTCTCTCACCGAAACCGAGGTGGAGGAGATGTTCCGCATCATTGGGGAGCTGCGGGAAAAGGGCGTTTCCATCATCTACATCTCCCACAAAATGGACGAGATTCTGCGCATCAGCGACGAGGTCAGCATCATGCGGGACGGCAAATATGTGGGCACCTGGCCCGCGGCCGAGCTGACCACCAGCCTGATTATCTCCCGTATGGTGGGGCGCGACCTGACCAACATTTACCCCCCCAAAACCAACACCCCCGGCGAGGTGGTGCTCTCGGTGGAGAATTTCTCCAGCATCCTGCCCCGCAGCTTTCAGGATGTGAGCTTCACCCTGCGCAAGGGCGAAATTCTGGGCTTTGCGGGCCTGGTGGGCGCCCAGCGCACCGAGCTGATGGAGGCCATCTTCGGCATACGGCACACCACCGGCGGCACGGCCAGCCTGAACGGGCGGGTGCTGAAAATCCGCCGCCCGCAGGACGCCATCAAAAACAGCATCGGCCTCATCACCGAGGACCGCCGCCAAACGGGTATCTTTGGGGTGCTCTCCGTGCAGGACAATGCCGCCATCTCCTCCCTGGACCAATACCGGGATTTTGGCATTGTGCTGAACTACAAAAAAATCAACAAAGTGGTGGATGAGAGCGTCAAACGCCTGCGCATCAAGACCCCCAGCCACAAAACACGCATCATGTCGCTCTCGGGCGGCAACCAGCAGAAGGTGATTATCGCACGCTGGCTGGCCAACAACCCCGACGTGCTGATTATGGACGAGCCCACCCGCGGCATAGACGTGGGCGCGAAATATGAGATATACCAGATTATGCTGGAGCTGGCCGGTGAGGGCAAGGCCATCATCATGATTTCTTCTGAATTGCCCGAGCTGCTGGGCATGGCCGACCGGATTGCCGTGATGTGCGAGGGCCGCCTGACCGGGATTTTAGACCGCGGTGAGGCCACCCAGGAGAGCATCATGCAGCTGGCCACCAAATATAGGGGAGGGAACGCAGACGATGCAGACAAAACAGCTGTTGGGTAAAAACTTTAAGCTGAGCGACTTTTTGGTGAACAACGCCATCATCATCATCCTCATCATCCTGGCCATTGTGGCCACCATCAAAAACAACAACTTTGTAGGGGTCAGCAACCTCAAAAACATGGGCATCAACATTGCCCCGCGCTTCCTCATTGCGCTTGGCGTAAGCGGCTGTCTCATCACCCGCGGCACCGACCTTTCCGCCGGCCGCATGGTGGGCCTGGGCGCCTGCATTGCGGGCACCCTGCTGCAAACCGCCGACTATAGCCAGAAGTTCTTCCCGGGCCTGGGCGACATGAACGTTGTGCTGGTTCTGCTCATCGCCATGGTCATCTGCGGGGCCTTCGGCCTGCTGAACGGGCTGGTCATCTCGAAGCTGAAGGTGCCGCCCTTCATTGCCACCCTGGGCACCCAGACCATTGTGTACGGCACCTGCCTGGTATACACCGGGGCCATCCCGCTGGGCGGCTACCGCAAGGACTACACCGGCATCGCCACCACCAACATCATTGCCATTCCCTCCTTCATCTGGATTGCCATCATTGTGGGCGCGCTGATGTGGTTTTTGTACAACAAAACCCGGCACGGCAAGTACATGTACGCCATTGGCGGCAACGAGAACGCCGCCGAGGTCTCGGGCGTGAACGTGAGCCGTACCCTGATTAAAATTTACACACTGGCGGCCATGCTGTATGCCTGCGGCGGCTTCCTCATTGGCGCAAAGGCCGGCGGGGCCAACGTGAACACCGGCTTTGGCTACGAGCTGGAGGCCATCGCCTCCTGTACCATCGGCGGCGTTTCCACCACCGGCGGCATCGGGCGCATCTCGGGCATTCTCATCGGCGTTATGGTCTTTGAGATTCTGAAAAGCGCCCTGCAGTTCCTGGGGGTGGACACCAGTTACCAGTACATCGTGCAAGGCTGTGTCATCATCATCGCGGTGGCGCTGGACCTGCGCAAATACCTGGCCAAAAAATAACACCGTTATGTGGCCCCATCCCTCCGCTTTTGCGGGCCGGATGGGGCTGTTTATGTGCTATTCCCGGGAGGAGCAAACATGGCAACATCGGTTCAAATCATCGAGGACATCCGCGCAGGGCATTACGATGGCAGCTTTACCGCACTGTACGGAGCCGGGCAGCTGGCCGCCCAGCGCAGCCGCTACTGCAAGCTGCTGGAGGATTTTACCGCCGAATACGGCCCTGGCCGGGCGCTTCGGCTTTACTCGGCCCCCGGCCGCACCGAGATTGGCGGCAACCACACCGACCATAACCAGGGTCTGGTGCTGGCCGCCGCCGTCAACCTGGACATCATTGCGGCGGCCTCGCCAAACGGCGAAAAGCTGCTGCGGGTGAAAAGCGAAGGCTTTGACAAAACCGACCTTGTCTGCCTGAGCGAGCTACAGAAAAAGCCGGAGGAGGCCGGGAAAAGCCAGGCTCTCATCCGGGGCATT
Organism: uncultured Oscillospiraceae bacterium; assembly: GCA_964423365.1. Classification (GTDB taxonomy): domain Bacteria; phylum Bacillota; class Clostridia; order Oscillospirales; family Ruminococcaceae; genus JAAYCI01. Next base: position 10,786 of record CAYRFC010000026.1, on the reverse strand, counting down.
GCCGCCGAGATGACCGCGCGGGGGGCCTCGCTTTCGGGGCTGGACATCTACACCAGCTCACAGGTTCTGAAAGGCAGCGGGCTGTCCAGCTCGGCGGCGTTTGAGGTCTGCATCGGGGAGGTGCTGAACGGCGAATGCTGCGCAGGGCGTTTTGCCCCGGTGGAGCTGGCGCAGATTGGCCAGCTGGCCGAGAACGACTATTTTGGCAAGCCGTCTGGCCTGATGGACCAGACAGCCAGCGCCGTGGGCGGGGCGGTGTCCATCGACTTTGCGGACCCTGCCCGCCCGCTGGTGCAGAAAACCGAGTTTGACCTGGAGGCCATGGGCTACGCGCTGGTCATCACCGACACCAAGGGCAACCACGCCGACCTGACCCCCGACTATGCCGCCGTGCGCAGCGAGATGGAGGCCGTGGCCGCGCAGCTGGGCAAAACCGTTCTGCGGCAGGTGCCCGAGGAGGAACTGCTGCAAAGCATGCCCCGCTTGCGCAGCACCGTGGGCGACCGCGCCCTGCTGCGCGCTTTGCATTTTTACGCGGAGTGCCGCCGGGTGCCACAGCTCACCGCCGCCATTGCGGCCAAAGACATGCGCCGTTTTTTGCATCTCATCCGCTATGGGGGGCACTCCTCCTTTGAGTACAACCAAAACGCCTACAGCCTGCAAAGCCCACAGGAGCAGGGCGTGCCGCTGGGGCTGGCCCTCTCTCAGCGGGTGCTGGAGGGAAAGGGCGCGTGGCGCTTGCAGGGCGGCGGCTTTGCGGGCACCATACAGGCCTTTGTGCCGCTGGAAGCGCTGGCCGAATACACCGCCCTGCTGAACGCTGTGTTCGGCCAGGACGCCTGCCATGTGCTGCGCATCCGCGAAACGGGCTGCTGCGCGGTGAGGGCAGTGGAAAGTGGAAAGTGGAAAGTGGAAAATTAAGAAGCCCGATAAAAAGCCCCCACCGCACAGATGTGCGGCAGGGGCTTTTTCATTGGCTATACTATCCTTCAGCTTACAGGGCTTTCAGCACGCCGGTGGCCTCGTTGAACTCGTTGATGAGCTCGTCGATTTGGTCGGCCTGGGTCTGCACGCTCTCGAAGCTCTTGTACTGGTCGTACCACTGGTCGTTCAAATCTTCCACGGTGCGGCCCTGCTGCTCCACCCAGGTGTAGTATTTCAGGTTGTGCACGCGTTTCCGCTCGGCGTAGGTCAGCTCCAGCATGTTGTCGGTGCTCTGGTGGGCCAGGCAGGCGGCGTAGTCGGCCGCGGCCTTCATGCTGGTGTACTTGCCCTCTTCCGCTTCCAGCTCTTCAATGCGGCTGCCGTACATCACCACACTGTCGGTCATCACGCTGGCCACCACGTCCTTCTCGGTCAGCTCATAGTACTTGGCAAATTTGATGGTCATCAGCATGTTGGAGATGCCGGAGATGCCCATCAGGGCCAGGTTCTCAATGTCGGCCTTGCTCATGCCAATTTCTTTCTCCAGGTACTCTTTGCCGGCGGGCTCGTTGAAGAGGCGCAGCAGAGCCATGGAGTCGTTGTCGTCGATGGCGATGGCCATGTCGCTGTTTTTCACATTGTGCACCCAGGGGATGTGCTTGTCGCCAATACCCTCAATGCGGTGGGCGCCGAAGCCGTTGTCCAGGATGGTGGGGCACTGCAGGGCCTCGCCCACTGCGATGCGCAGGCCGGGGTAGAGGTGTTTGAGGTAGTCGCCGCTGGCCAGGGTGCCCGCGCTGCCGGAGGTGAAGCAGACGCCCGCCAGGTTCAGGCCATTGCCCAGGCTCTTGAAGGCATCCTCAATGGCGCTGCCGGTGCAGTTGTAGTGCCACAGATAGTTGCCCATCTCCTCGAACTGGTTGAACACCATCACCTCGCCGGCGCGGGTGCGTTTCAGCTCGTTCACCTTGTCAAAAATCTCTTTCACGTTGCTCTCTGTGCCGGGGGTGGCAATCACTTCGTTGGCCACAGTTTTCAGCCAGTCAAAGCGCTCGCGGCTCATGCCCTCGGGCAGAATGGCAATGGAGTCCACCGCCAGCAGCTTCGAGTTGAAGGCGCCGCCGCGGCAGTAGTTGCCGGTGGAGGGCCACACGGCCTTCTGGCTGGTGGCGTCGAACTGGCCGGTAACCAGGCGGGGCAGCAGGCAGCCCACGCTGGGGCCCACCTTGTGGCAGCCGGTGGGGAAATACTTGCCGGCCATCATGATGACCCGGGCCTTCACGCCGGTCAGCTTGCTGGGCAGCTCAATAAAGTTCGGGCCGCCAAAGCCGCCGCCGCTCTCCTTGGGCTCGTTGCGCCAGGTTACCCGGAACAGGTTCAGCGGGTCGATGTCCCAGAGGGCCAGGTTTTTCAGCTTCGCCTGCACCTTTTCCGGCACGTTTTTGGCCGGGTCGCGCATCTGCTTAATGGTGGGCATGATGACGTTGTTTTCTTTGGCTTTTTTGATGTTATTTGCCAAATGCTCTTTCTGGATAGACAGATCAATCATGATTCTCTTCTCCTTCTTTATTCAGGCACATACCGCCTTTAATACCAAAAAATAACAAAGCGCGCATCCTGCCCGGGCCCTGCGGCAAACGCAAACCCTTTTGCGCCATTCTTAAGTCATTATAAGACATAGTCTAGAGTATCCCCGCCTGTTTGTCAAGCCAATTCAGGGAAAATCCCCCCGGCTTTGCCAAAGGCCGGGTTTTTCCGGTTTTTTCGCCGTTTCGGGGCCTTTTCCAGCCCTTCACCAGCCCCGAGGCTTTTCCGCTTTTCTCTCCCGGCGCCCCTGCGGGCCAGCTACAGCTCCATAATATCACATAACTTATTTTTAGTCAAAATAAATATTATTTTGTTTGCTTTTGGGAAATTCCCCTCCCGGCCCCTATTCTTTATTACTATTATAATGTAAAATGGGTATCACGACTGATACAGGCGGGGTATACTTCTATGCAAGAGCCCCCTGTGGGAAACACCCGAAGAAAGGAAGCCCCCACCATGAAATCCTGCCCTTGGAAAAAAGCTCTGCCGGCTTTGGCCGCCACCCTCTCCCTGGCTTTGTTTGCCGCCTGCGGCGGCGGCGCTTCCGCCCCGGCCTCTGCCGCCTCTGCGGCAGCCCCGGCCCCGGCGGGTTCCGGGCAAAGCCCTGCCGGTGGCAGCACCGGCGGGCAGAACGGCAGCACCTCCACCGGCGGGCAGAGCCAGCCCCGCAGCGGAGAGGCCCCCGACGCCGTGACCGGCGCCACCCAGAGCACCGGCATCGGCCTGGAGGCCGCCCGCACCGCCGCGCTGGCGGAGGCAGGGCTGGCCGCCAACGCCGTCACCTTTGTGGAAGAGAGCACCGACTGGGACGACGGGCTGCTGGTGTATGCGTTTGCATTCCTGGCCGAGGGCACCAAATACGAATGCGAAGTAAATGGCGCCGACGGCAGCATCCTGCGCTTCAAAAGCAACGGCAGCACCGCCTACACCAGCGAGGAGGGGCTTCTCAGCATTGAGGCGGTGAAAGCCATTGCCCTGCAAGACGCCGGCATAGAGGCGGCCAGCGCCAGCTTTACCCAGGTGAAACTGGACCAGGGCCGCCAGAACCAGAGCTACTTCGAGGTGGATTTTTACGCCGGCGGCACCGAGTATGAGTATAAAATTGCCTCTGTAAGCGGCGAAATCCTCTCCAGTGAGCGCGAGCAGGGCAGGCAGAGCTAGCGCTTTTTTACAGCAGAATCAGCAAGCACCGGGCGCTCCCCGCAAGGGAAACGCCCGGTGCTTGCCTGCGCAGGTGGCTTTCCGCCCCTCACTACCGAAGGGGGGCCCGCACATTGGTGCGGTCCAGCAGAAAATCCAGGTTGGTGCCAAAGAAATCAGCCAGTGTCATCAGGTTTTCTACCGTGGGCAGCCTGGCCCCATTCTCATATTTGGACAGTAAGGCCTGGTCAATCCCGGTTTTCATCTGCAATGCCAGTTGTGTCATCTTCTGCTCCTTGCGCAGCTCTCGTAGGTTCTTCATGTCATCACCTACCATTGATTATGACAGGCTGGCTTATTGACACTTATGACGATTTGTCATATCATAGTAAAGGTACTTACCTCTAAATCAACGTTTTTTTGCCTCTTATAAAATATTGCTGGGCAGGGCATCTTTTTTCTGCGTCTCCCATCGTTCAGCCGCTCCGCCCCACCCGGCTCTCTACCCGGCATTGTTGCGCCGTCAATACAATACGCCTGCTATGAGCCCGCACAAAGAGCTGGTTCGGCCGGCACGGTCAAAAACCGTATAAGTTTTTCTTCACTTTTTGACCGAACCGTGATAGACTATATACAATACACGCGTTTGTACGGGGGCTTCGCTTGCCCCGTTTACTGGCATTCATTATACCATTAGCGGTTGACTTTATGGCCAAGGGGGGCTGAGGGCTAACTTTTTTTTGTGCTGGGAAGGAGAAGGAAGAATGAAGAGAACCGCACCCCTTTTGGTGGTTCTGTCCCTCGTTTTTTTGGCCTTTCTCTGGGGCTCCTACCTTTCCTTTAGCCAAAATGTAAACCAGCGTTTGTACGAAAACGCTGCACTTCGTTTGCAGGAAATCATGCAGCCAAACACCACCTCTTTCACCATGCAAATGGAGGAGCAGGTGAAAAAAGTGAATACCTTTGCCGATTTTTTGGGCAATTCCGGTGCGCTGGGAAACAAGGAGCATCTGGAGCTTTTGCGGGCCGCTGTAAAGAACAACGGCCTGCTTCGCTGTGCCATCGCCTTTCCAAACGGCAGCTTCCTCACCCACGATGGCAAAAACGAGGGCAATGTCTCGGAGGAGGCCTTTTTTGAGGCCGCCATGCGCGGTGAATTCTTTATCTCCGACCCCCGCCCCGCCGTGGCCGAGCCTGACAAAACCGTGATGCTGTTTGCCGGGCCCATTGAAAAAAACGGGCGGGTGATTGGCGTGGTCATCTATTCCTATCTCTGCGAGGACCTGCACTCCCTCTTCAACCTGCGTATTTTAGAGGGCAAAGGGCAGCTGTTTGTAGCCAAACAGAGCGGCGAGCTGCTGATAGGCCCCGAGGGCTACCCGGCCGGGCGGGATAACCTGCTGCAGCAGCTGCGCGCCGCCTGCACCCACCAGCAGCACACCGGCGAAAGCTGCCTGGTCATCGGCGGCCAGCAGGGGGCCTTTGTCCTCAGCCTGCAGGGCGAGGCACAGCCCACCTATTTTTGCTACAGCAAGCTGCCCTACAACGACTGGTACCTCTTTTCCACCCTGCCCCAGCAGGCCGCCTCACAGTTCGTCACCGGCATGGCAGGCGAGCAGCGCGCCTGGGTGCTCAGCATTGTCGTCAGCGCCCTGCTGTTCCTCATGGCGGTGCTCACCCTGTACTTCGCCCAGCGGAACAACATCGACAAAATGACCGGCACCTACACCCTGGACATGTTTAAGCGGAAGGCGCGCCACCTTTTGCGCCGCAGCGGCAGCCAGCCGTATGTGGTTGTGAAAATGGATGTGAAAAATTTTAAGCTCATCAACCGGGCCTATAGCTACACCGAGGGCGACCGGGTGATTCAAAACATCGCCTCGGCGCTCCGCCTCGTTCTGCGCGGGGAGAAAAACACCCTGATTTCCCACACCGGCACCGATGATTTCCTTCTGCTGATGCCCTACTCCAAGCGGGAGGTTCTGGACCTGCAGCGCCACCTGTTCCTCACGCAGTTCCGCGAGCTGATGGGCCCGCGGTTCAACACCACGGTGGAGTTTCCCACCGGGCAGTATGTGCTTGGCCCCACCGATTTCCCGAACCCGGACATCACCGAAATTCTGGAAAAGGTGAACTTTGCCCACCGCGCCGCCAAAACCCGCCCCGAAAGTGACAATGTGGTGGACTATGAGGAAACCATAGAGAAGGACGCCCTGCTGCTGAAGCTGGTGGAGGACAGGATGGCCCACGCCCTGGAAACCCGGCAGTTCCGGCTGTATTTGCAGCCCAAGGTATGCCTGGCCGACGGCAGCATCTGCGGGGCCGAGGCCCTGGTGCGCTGGAAGGAGGACGAACAATACTTCATGCACCCGGCGGATTTCATTCCCATTTTAGAGCGCAACGGCTTCATTGTAAAGCTGGATTTCTATATGTTCCGGCAGGCGGCGCAGAAGCTGCGCACCATGCTGGACACCGGCGAAACCCCGGTGCCCATCTCGGTGAATTTTTCCCGTTTTCATTTGAGAGACCCGCATTTTGTGCAGACGCTTTGCGACATAGCCGATGAATTCCTGGTGCCCCGCCGCCTGCTGGAGGTGGAGCTGACCGAATCGGCCGTGTTTGAGAACGTCTCTCTGATTACCGAGCTGCTGGACGAGCTGCACTACGCCGGCTTCACCCTCTCCATGGACGATTTCGGCAGCGGCTATTCCTGCCTGGCCCTGCTGAAGGATTTGCCGGTGGACATGCTGAAGATTGACAAGAATTTCTTCGACCCTTACAACGACACCAGCCGCAGCCGGGTGGTGATTTCCAATGTCCTGCGCCTGGCGCAGGACCTGCACATCGCCACCGTGGCCGAGGGCATTGAAACCCTGCAGCAGGTGGAGATGCTGCGTGATATGGGCTGCGATATTGTACAGGGCTTTTACTTTTCCCGCCCCATGCCCGCCGAGGAATTCCACCCCGACAGAAAGCTGCCCGGCCCGGCCTAGCCCCGCCCGTTTATGCACAATACAAAGCCCGGCCTTTCTGCAAAGGCCGGGCTTTGTTTGGGGAGAAGTCCGGAGGAATCATGGTCTGCCATACGGGTGGGCGGCGGCTTTGCGGAAGGGGCCGCCCACGCCGGGCCAGTTATCAATGCGTGAAGCCGTGCACCTTGTTCTCCGGGTCGCTGGCGCCCACCACATGGGCCTTGTTCAGCTGCTCTATGGCCATTTTAAAATCCTCACTGAAGGCCTGGGCCATGTTCATGCCGAAATCGGCCCGCACCACATAGCGCTGGATAATCACATCGGTCAGGTTTTCCGGCAGGGGATAGGCGGGCACCTGCCAGCCCTTCATCTGCAAGCGGTCGGCCAGGTCGTACAGCGTCCATTTCACGCCCGCATCCGCCTTCAGCTTGTAGCACACAATGGGCAGGCGGCTGCCGTCGTTGTATATTTCAAACAGCCCGGTCTTTTTCACCGCCTCGGCCAGGAACACCGCCACGTCATGGGTGCGCATGTGAATTTCACGGTAGCCGTTGAAGCCGAAGCGCAGGAAATTGTAGTATTGACCGATGATTTGCGAGGCAGAGCGCGAGAAATTGATGGCCATGGTGGGCATCTCACCGCCCAGATAGCTCACACTGAAAATCAGCTCCTTGGGCAGGTATTCCTCGTCCCGCCACAGCACCCAGCCAATGCCGGGGTATACAAGGCCGTATTTGTGGCCGGAGGTGTTGATGGAAACCACGTTGGGCAAACGGAAATCCCATTCCAAATCCGGCTCTGTGAAGGGGGCGTACAGGCCGCCGGAAGCGCCGTCCACATGGATGGGCACACTGACCTTGGCGGTTTTGTTGTACTCGGTCAGTTTCGCGTCCAGTGCCTTAATATCGTCGTATTCACCCGAGTAGGTGATGCCCAGAATGCCCACCACACCAATGGTGTAGTCGTCCACATAGTCCAGCACGGTGTCCATGTTCAGGCTCATGTGGTCCTTATCCATAGGCACCAGGCGCATCTCAATGTCCCAGTATACACAGAACTTTTCCCAGCACACCTGGTAGCCCGAGGAGATGACCAGATTGGGCTTTTTGGCCTTCACATCAATGCCTGCCGCCTCGGCGCGGTGCCGCCAGCGGAACTTCATCGCCATGCCGCCCAGCATGCAGGCCTCGCTGCTGCCCACGGTGGAGGTGCCCATGAATTTGGCGTCCTCCGGGGCGTGCCACAGCTCGGCAATGATGTTGACACAGCGGTTTTCCAGCTCGGCAGTGCGGGGGTACTCGCTTTTGTCAATGGCGTTTTTTTCCAGGGTCTCGCCCATCAGCTTGGTCACTTCGTCTTCCATATAGGTCTGGCAGAAGGTGGCCAGGTTCTGGCGGGCCACACCCTCGTCCAGCAGCTCGTCCTTCACCAGGCGGTAAGCCAGGCGGGCCTCCATCGGCTCCTGGTTCATCTGGTATTTGGGAATGTCTCTATCTTCCGCCTTGGTGCCAAAAATAGGTTTTACATAGCTTTTTTCTTCGCTTTGGTTGTGTTTTCCGTACAGCATGGGGTTACACTCCTTCTGGGTTTAGGCGCAGGGCCTTGGCCTGCTGCCTGGGTATACGCGGGTGGGAATATGCCCTGCTAGCCGGGGGCATTGCCTCCGCCCGGCTTTGCGGCGTCCGTCTCCTCGGCGGGCGCTTTGGTGCGCGGCGGGGCTATGGCGTGCTCGCCACGGGCAAACAGGGGAACGAATTTATTCTGTTCATGGTGTTTTAGGTGGGTGTGCTGGTAGTTCGGGTCGGAATGTTTTTTGCCGTAGGCCGCATAGACGACGAAGGGCAGCACCAGGGTGATGACGAAGCTGACCGCCAGAATGGCCAGATAGGTGCCATTTTGCTTCGCCTGAATGCTGGAAGGCGGCACAAAGCTGATGCCCAGGGCGACGAGGGAGATGACGAAGCCCACGATGGCGAAGATATATTTGCCCACCTTGCCGCCGGGCACATGGTAGCCGCGCTGCAGGTCGGTGCGGTTCACCAGTTTCAGGTAGCTGATGAACATCAGCAGGTAGCCCACAATGTAGATGACCACAGTGAGGGACATGGCGGTGAGGAAGGAGAGGTTGTTGCCGCCGCCGCCCAGGGTAAGCACCGCCGCCCAGATGGTGACCACGATGCCCTGCACCATCACCAGCTGCACCGGCACATTTTTCTTGTTGGTTTTGGCAAAGGCTGGGGGCAGCAGGCCCTTCTGGGCTGCCGCAAACATCCCGCGGGAGGGGCCCACCACCCAGGAGGCCACCTCGGCAATAACACCCAGGGCCAGCATGCCGGCAATCAGCTTAACGGCCCAGCCGAAATCCTTGCTGAAATGGGTGATGAGGGTTTGGAAGGTTTGCACCACGCCCGAGGAGAGGCTGAGCTCCTTGGCGGGAATGACAGCCGCCACGGTGGCGCCGCCAATGGTGTTCAGCACTATGGCCACCACCACCAGAATAATCATGGCCAGGGGGTAATTGCGGTTGGGCTTGTCCAGTTCATTGATATGGCTGGCCGAGGCCTCCACACCCATGTACGCCAGAATGAAGGAGACAAACACCACCAGGGTGGAAATCTTGGTGAAGTCCGGAATAAAGGCCGAGGCCTCAAATTTGATTTGCAGGGGGTTGCCGCCCGCAATATAGGCAATGCCCAAAATGAACAGCACCACAGCCGGTATGACAATGCCCACAATGAAGCCGACCTTGGCGAGGCGGGCGGTGAATTTGGTGCCGCCCAGCTGCGAGAGGGTGATGCCCCAGAAGACCACCAGCACGCCGATGAACTTCACCACCGGGTTGTTTTCCAGCGCCGGGAAGTCAATCACATAGGAGAAGGCGCCCAGAATGAAATAAATCATGGTGACAAAACCCACTGTAATTTGGAACCACTGGAAGAAGATGGCCGCGAAGCCGAAGCGCTCGCCCAGGGCCCCGCCTACCCAGGCGAAGATGCCGCCCTCCTCCCAGCCTTTCACCGTGGCCATCTCCGCCGCGCACAGCGCCGCCGGCAAAAACCACAGGAAGCCGCCCACCAGCAGGAAGAAAATGAGCTGCAGGCCGCTGGTGGCGAAGGTGGGATATTCATACACCGTCATCACCATGCTGGCTGTCATGGCAAAAAAGCCAAACAGCGTAAGTGTGGTTTTGGTGGCCACCTTGGCGGCCGGGTTGGCCGTTGCCTGTGCATCCATTGCTTCGGGTGTTACCGCATGCCCGTGTTGCATAAATGATTCTCCTTTCTTGTCGGCTTTGCTGGCTTCACTTGAACGCCCTTTGCAAAGCCGTTGTCTGCGGCGCACTGTCTCTGTATGCCTGCCGGGGAAAACCGGCCCGTGCAGCCAAAAACCGTGCGTTTATATCATGCGGCCCATGCCGCCATGCTCACCAGTCTCTTTTGCTTTTTCACACCAAAAGTGCCATCCTCCCCTTTGTGTTCTGTCGCCCATTGACTGGTTTTTGTTGCACCAAAGTTATACTGCAAAGCTTTAGAAAAGGGTGGCGAATACTGTCACAAGTCTTTTCTTGTGCGTTTCGCTCTAAAAAGGGGCAAGAGGCTGGTTTTGGTGTGCCGTTTCCGGCTGTGCTGCAGCGCATGAGCACAGTATTCTCCTTTCCCCGCACTTTGTCAAATAAAAATCAATCACTATTAGTCGTATCTGCGTCATTATATTTTCATCCATCGTGTTTTGAGATTTTGACCGTTATGGTTACGTGCACAACTTTATAACAGCTTCTCAAAAGGTTGCACCGCAAGCTTTTGCTAGAAACTGTTAAATAGTGCCTGATTTCTCTCATATCTATGCGCTACAGCTTGCTCATTTGCTGTAAAACCGTAAAACCTCCTTTTTATTATGCAAAATAATAGGAAGGTGTGCTAAATATTTTTTAGTGGCACCCGAGGGCCACTCCCTCCCCGGCGCAGTCTTGGCAAACGGCCAACCTTATTGTATTGGTATACAGAGTACTCAGGCCTTCCCTCTGCCATTTTTTCACTTTTCTTTCCCCGGCCCGCAGTCTTTGCCCTTCTGTGAAATATATATGATACTATGTCATTTACCGTTTTGGCACCACAAGCCACCCAGTCAATTTCAGGCAGGTACCGTCCCACCTGGCAGACTGC
>CAYRFC010000025.1:0-22285 GCA_964423365.1 uncultured Oscillospiraceae bacterium | reverse complement strand
GCTCTGTGGCGCCCTGGGCCAGCGCCTGCGAGCCGGAGGAGACCTGCTCGGCCCCGGAGGTGACCTGGCTGGCCACGGAATCAATTTGAGACAGGGTGAGGGACATCTGAACCAGCATCTTGGTGATGGAGTCTTCAATCTGTTTAAAATCCCCTATAAAGGGCTGGGAGGGTGCCAGGTTGAAGTTCCCGCCGGACATCTCCATCATGGCGCGGGCGATATCGGCAATATAGGCTTGCAGGGTGCCCATGGAGCTGCGCATATTCTCGGCCAGAACACCCAGCTCGTCCTTGCTTTGGTATTGGATATCGCTGTTCAGCTTTCCCTCAGCCAGGTTTTTGGCCACGCTTTCCAGCTCGCGCACCGGTGTGAGGATGGAGCGGCGGATGAGAATGGCCAGCCCAATGCTGAGCAGCACCGTGATGCTGAGAGCGATGAACACAATGGTGCGGGCGGTGTTGCCTGCCTGTGTTGCCTCTGTGTGCTGGTTTTGCGCCAGGGCATCCACGGCCTCGGCCACTTTTTGCAAAGAGCCCTTGGCCGCTTCAAAGGAAGGGGCATACTGCTCCTCAAAAACCCGAAAGGCCGCATCCTTGTTTTCGGTGTTTGCCGCACTGGTCAGAAGCTGAATAATCTGCTCGCGGTAGCCGCCGGCCACCTCCAAATCCTTCTGGTAGGCCTCCATCAGGGCGGGGTCGGTGCGTGCATTCGCGTTGTAGGCGGCTATGGATTCGGTGAGGGATGCCCGCTCACTCTCCGCTTTGTCCAAAAGGGACAGGGCCTTTTCGTGGGTGGGCGTGGCAATCGCCTCGGTCAGATAAAGCTCCACATACACCATTTTTTCGCGAATTTCCCAGATATACCCGGTGTTGGGCACCGTTTTGGTGGCATACAGGTTTACAATGCTGTTCAACGTGCCGATGTTGAGGATGGAGACAACCCCCAAAACAAGGACAAGAACAACGATGATTCCAAAGCTGACCAGCAATTTCGCACTGATTTTGAGATTTTTCATCTGTCTGATTCCTCCTGGTGGCAATATCAGCTTATATTTTAAGCGACAGAATGGTATTTGTCAAAAGAATTTGGGCTAAATCACTCTATTTGTATAGTGTTACAGCAAAAAGGATAAAAGGTGGACAAAATAGGGAAAAAGGGCGGGGGGAGGCGGCCCCGGGCACCGGGGCGGGGTTTTTAGAATAATAAACGGTAAATGGCAAAAATGGAAGGATAAAGAGCCGCTTTTTGGCCTTTTGCGGCAGTGGGGGCTGCGGGGGTGAATGAGAGGCGGAGGAGGAAAACGGGGTGGGAGGGTCAAAAAACGAAAATAAGGCAGCGGCTTTTAGATTCCAAGCGGTGGCCGGGGGCGGAAGAAATGTCCGTCAAAAGACATCTTGACCAATATGGTCAACTGTGATATTGTGGGAAAAATACCAAAGCAGGAAGGGGATGGGCCGCCGTGCACAAAAGTTTTGCCGCCCTCAGCACCGAAAAGCAAAACCGAATTTTAAACGCGGCCATGGCGGAATTTAAAAGAAAGGGCTTCCGCAAAGCCAGCACCAATGAAATTGTGAGGCAGGCGGGCATCTCAAAGGGCTCTCTGTTTCACTATTTTTCCACCAAACAGGCCTTGTTTGAGTATCTTTACCGGCACAACCTACAGCTTTTTTCAGAGCAGCTGCTGCCGAGGCTGGACAACCTGCCCAGCGACGTGCTGGAAAGGTGGAGCGCCGTTGCCATGCTGAAGATGAAGCTGGTGACCCAGTACCCCCTGATTTTTGACTTTATGCTGGCGGCCACCATGGAGGAGGACGGCGAGGTGCAGGCCTTTTTGGCAGGCGTGCAAACCGGCTTTACCAAGGATTTCCACGCCCGCATTCACGAGGGCATCGACCTTGACAAGTTCCGGGAGGGGCTGAACCTGCCGCAGGCGCTGGAAATTATCTGGTGGACCCTGGAGGGCTTTGCCAAAAAGCTTCAGGAGACGGCAAGGCTGGAGGACCTGCGCAGCCCAGCCTACGTGCAAAGCTGCCTTTGCGAGATGAAGCAGTACCTGCATCTGCTGAAACAGAGTTTTTACAAGGAGGAATTTCAGATATGAGCGCAGTGATTGAGACGAGAAAGCTGACCAAGAGCTACGGCAAGGCCCGTGGCATTGTGGAGCTGGACCTCACGGTGAACGAGGGGGAGATTTTTGGCTTCATCGGCCCGAACGGCGCGGGGAAATCCACCACCATCCGCACCCTGCTCTCTCTCATCCACAAAACCAGCGGGGAGGCCACCATTTTTGGGCTGGACTGCGAGACCCACAGCGTGGAAATTTTGCAGGAGGTGGGCTACCTGCCCAGCGAGGTTTTCTACTACGACAACATGAAGGCCATAGACCTGCTGCGCTATTCTGCCAGCTTTTATAAGAAGGATTGCAGCGCCCGCATTCAGGAGCTGGCCGGCGCGCTGGAGCTGGATTTACACAAAAAAATAGAGGACATGAGCCTTGGCAACAAGAAGAAGGTGGGCATTGTGCAGGGCCTGCTGCATTCCCCCCGGCTCATCATTCTGGACGAGCCGACAAGCGGGCTGGACCCGCTGATGCAGCGGACATTCTTTGATTTGATTGAGGCGGAAAACCAGCGTGGGGCCACCATTCTGTTCTCCTCCCACATCCTCAGCGAGGTGCAGCGCATCTGCCACCGGGTGGCCATCATCAAGGAAGGGCGGATTGTGAGCGACCAGTCCATGAGCGAGCTGGCCGGGCAGGCCTGCAAACGGGTGAGCTTTACCCTGCCGGGCGGGGCAGGTGACTTCCGGCTGGAGGGCGCCAGCGACATAGAAATGCACGGCAATACCGTCAGCTTCCTCTACCGGGGCGAACCGCCCCGCCTGCTGGCCGCGCTGGCGGGCTACCCTCTCACCAATGTGGATATCAGCGAGCCCAGCCTGGAAGAAATTTTCCTGCATTACTATAACTGAGAGGGGGCGGGAAAATGAATGTTTACCGGTTTGAGCTGAGAGCCCAGATGCCAGGCGCACTGAGCTGGACGGGCGGCCTGCTGGCCGTTTTGGCCGCGCTGATGGGGGCGGTGTACCCGGTGTTTGCAGAGAGCGCCGACGGCATGGTGCGGGTGATTGAGAATTTCCCCAAGGAATTTTCCGCCGCGTTTGGGCTGGATTTACAGGCGATGTTTGGCTATGGCGGCTTCTATGGCTTTGCCTTTAGCTACCTCTCTCTGCTGGGGGCCATTATGGCGGTGGGGCTGGCCGCGGGTAGCTTTGCGCGGGAAAAGCGCAGCAAATGCACCGATTTTCTGCTGACCAAGCCCCGCAGCCGCCCCGGCCTGTTTTTGGCGAAGCTGGCCGCCGGGCTGAGCTGGCTGCTTTTCTGCAACCTTCTCTACACCGTCCTCTCCCTGGGCCTGGGGCTGGCGGCCGGGGCGGAATTTGCCCCCCTGCTGGCCGCCAGCGTGGTGCTGTTGCCCACCCAGCTGTTTTTCTACGCGGCCGGCGCACTGACGGCGGTGCTGGCCAAACGGGTGCGCAGTGTTTCGGCCCTGGCTACGGCCTTTGGCTTTGGGGGCTTCATCCTCACCGCGCTGGTGAACCTGTTTGAAGAGGAGGCCCTGCGCTATGTGGCGCCGCTGAAATACTACGACCCCACCCCGCTCTTTTCGGGGGAGGGCCTGGCCCTGCCCTATGCGGCCACCGGGGCGGTGCTCACCGTCATTTGCCTGGCGCTGGCCTTCTGGCGCTATACAGGCAGCGATATCGCCGCGGTTTAGGAAGGGGGGATATACATGAATCTGCTGAAGCACGAGATAAAAGTGGGGCGCAAGACCTTCCTGTTCTGGGCTTTGGGTGTGGCGGTGCTTATTTTTGCTGGGGTGGTGAAATTCACCGGCGTGGCGGGCAGCGGCGGCGCGGTGAACCAGCTGATAGACCAGTTCCCCCGGGTGGTGCTGGCCATGCTGGGCATTGTGGGGGTAGACATCAACACCTTTGGGGGCTATTACTCCATTTTGGTCTTTTTTGCCATGCTGTGCACGGCGCTGTATGCCATGCACCTGGGGGGCGGGGCGGTCAGCCGGGAGGCCATAGACAAAACCTATGAGTTCCTTTTCACAAAGCCCCGCAGCCGGGGCTGGACGCTGGCGGTGAAGCTGGGGGCGGGGCTATGCTACCTGCTTGCCTTCAGCCTGCTGTGCTTTCTGCTTTCGGTGGGGGCGGTGGCCAGCCTGCAGCTTGGCGAGGATTTCACCCGCCTGATGCTGCTGTTCTGCCTTGGGAATTTCCTGGTGGGGCTGCTGTTCTTCTCTCTGGCGGCCTGCCTTGCGGCGGTGGTGAAGCGGGCGGAACGGGGCGCCCTGTATGCAAACCTGTGCTTTCTGGCCGCCTTTGTGCTGGGCGTGGCCTATGATTCCTTGGAAAATGGCGGGGCCCTGCGGTTTTTGTCTCCGCTAAAATACTTCCCGCCCAGCGATGTGCTGGCCGGAAGGCTGAGCTGGGTTTACCTGCTGCTGCTTTTGGGGCTCTCCGTGCTGCTGCTGGGCGGGGCCTTCCGCCTGTTTCAAAAGCGGGACTTGAACGCGGCCTAGATGCATAGATGAGAAAAAACAAGGAGGCTTTGCATGATAGAGGTACAGGACTTGAGCCTGCGCTATTCCAGCGGGAAAGGGGTATTCGGCCTTTCCTTTCTGGTGGGGCAGGGGGAGGTGGTGGGTTATCTTGGGCCAAACGGCGCGGGCAAAACCACCACCATCCGCCAACTGATGGGCTTTATGAAGCCGGACAGCGGCCGCGCCGCCATTGCGGGCATGGACTGCTTTGCCGAGGCGGCCAAAATCCAGCGGCGGCTGGGCTACATCCCCGGGGAAATTGCCTTTGTGGAGGGGATGCAGGGAGAGGAATACCTGCGGTATTTGGCCAAGGTGCGGGGGCTGAAGGACAGCCGCCGCCAAAAGGAGCTGTGCGACATGTTTGAGTTCACCCCGAGAGGGGGTATTAAGAAGTTTTCCAAGGGGATGAAACAGAAGCTGGGCATTGTGGCGGCCTTTATGCACCAGCCGGAGGTGCTGGTGCTGGACGAGCCCACCAGCGGGCTGGACCCCCTGATGCAGAGCCGTTTTGTGGAGCTGATTCTGGAGGAAAAGAAAAGGGGCTGCACCATACTCATGTCCAGCCACATGTTCGAGGAGATTGAGAGAACAAGCGACCGGGTGCTGATTATCAAGGAGGGACGCCTGGTGGCACAGGACAGCATGCAGGCGCTGAAAAATGCCCAGCGCAAGCTGTTCCTTCTTCAAACGCCGCAGCCCGCGCAGGCCATGGAGGTACTGGCAGAGCTGGGCTTCCAGGTGAAGCCCCTGCCCGGCGGGGTGGAGGTGGCCTTTACCGGCGGCCAAACCGACAGCTTTGCCAAGGCCCTGGGCCGCTTCCCGGTGGCGGATATCGAGACAAAGACCGGCAGCCTGGAGGATGTATTTATGCATATTTATGCGAAGGAGGGCCGATAAATGAGCATGCCGCTGATGCAATTGACCATCAAAAAGAATTGGCCCCTGGCGCTGATATTTTTTGGGGTGCTTGCCATGTATTCCGGGGTGATGATTTCGATGTACAACCCCGGCGACATGGAGAGCCTGATGCAGATGTTTGAACTGTTTCCCCCGGAGGTGATGAGTGCCCTGGGCTTTGCGGGCGCATTTTCCGACATGACGGGCTACCTGGCAAGCTGGCTGTACGGCCTTTTGATGATTGGCTTCCCCATGGTGTATTCCATCATACTGGCGGGGCGCCTGGTGGCGAAAACGGTGGACTCGGGCTCCATAGCCTGCCTGCTGGCCACGCCGGATTCCCGGGGGAAAATCATCCTCACCAAAGCGGTGTACGCCGTGCTGTCTTTGACGGCCATTCTGGGGCTGCTGTTTTTGGCGAACTGCCTGCTGGGCAAGGCGCTGTACCCGGACGACCTGGATGTGGCCGCCTTCTTCCAGCTCAATGTGACGGTGACGCTCGTGAACATCACAGTTTTGTCCATTTCCTTCTTTTTCTCCTGCCTTTTTAATGACACGAAATATTCCCTGGCCTTTGGTGCGGGGCTGCCCATCGCCTTTTTGCTGATGCACATGCTGGGCGGCGCTTCGCCGGATGCGGAAATAGTAAGGAAGCTCTCCATCTTCGGCTGGTATGACCCCCTGAGCATTGTGAATGGGGAGACCGTACCCGGCGTAAACCTGCTGTACGGCCTCCTCTCCCTGCTGCTGCTGGGCGGCGGCATCCTCATCTTCCGCAAGAAACGGCTGCCCATTTAAGGCATACATAAAAAGGTATATAAAAAGAAGCCTCCCAAGCGGGAGGCTTCTTTTTATGGTTTTTCTTACGCGGGAACCACGTTCACAGCGCGCAGCTTGCTGGGGTTCTTGGGGTCTTGCTCCACGTCGAACTGCACTTTCTGCCCTTCAGCCAGGGTTTTGAAGCCCTCGGTCATGATGGAGGAGAAATGCACGAACACGTCGTCACTCCCGTCATCGTTGGAGATGAAGCCGAACCCTTTGCTCTCGTTGAACCATTTCACAGTACCTGTATTCATTCTGGTACCTCCTAAATAATGTTCCCCTAAACTACACAAAAATTCACATGCTTTTGTAAACCCTCAAATGGCGCAAAGGCTTACAAAAACATGTGAGACAATGTTACATTTAGAAGTATGCCCATACTATACCATAAGCGCGGGGTGCTGTCAACAGCTTTAATAGGCGGCTTTGTAAAAGAAAAGCACGTTTTTTTGTGCAGAAAAGCAGAATGTGGTATACTGGCAAAAGAAGCTCTGCCTTTGGGCGGGGAACAAAAACCAGGGAGTGAAATAAAACGTCGATGAAACGGAAATTTGCATTTGTGATGATGGGGGCAGGTTATGACCCCGAAAAGCACCAGGTTTGCTTTGAGCTGGAGGACCTGCTGAGCTATGTGTACACCGTACGGAACATGGAGGAGGCCCGCAGCCTGGTAAAAAGATTGCAAAAAGAGGGCTTCGGCGCACTGGAATTTTGCGGGGCCTTCAGTGAGGCGCAGGCCAAGGAGCTGATGGAGCTGAGCCAGCATAAAATAGCCACCGGCTATATGACGCATACCCCACAGCACGACCCACTGTTTGCCAAGTTTTTTTCCTAGCGCTTGAACGGCCAAACCGGCCCCCTGCCACCGTGCAGGAGGGCCGGTTTTTATCATGGTCAATTTGATTCGATTGCAATATTTCAGTATAAATACGCTATATTATATGGTTTATGCAGATGTTTTCACTGTAACCAACATAAAATATGGAACAGCAGAAAGCGGCATCAAATCGGTGCCGCCCTTTGTACATTGACTTTAGAAGAATTCTAAAAGAAAAGCTCAAATCCGAACCCATCGCAGGCGGCTTTTGCCGCTGGTACGTGGTTCGGATTTGAGGTGGGTGGTGCGGGTAACAGGGGTCGAACCTGCACGTCTTGCAACACTGGAACCTAAATCCAGCGCGTCTGCCAATTCCGCCATACCCGCGCACCCATTATTTTACCATCCTCCGCGCCTTCCGTCAATCGGGCCGGGGGCCTATTTCTGCGGCGGCGCAAAGCAGGGCGGCACGGGAGGCGGAAAAGTTCAGCCCGCCCTGCAGGTAGGCGGTGTAGGGCGGACGCAGGGGTGCGTCGCAGGAAAGCTCAATGCTGCTGCCGCCGGTGAAGGCCCCCGCCGCCATAATCACCTCGCTGTCGTAGCCGGGCATGGCCCAGGGCTCTGGTGTGAGGAAGCTGTCCACCGGGCTGTTGGCCTGAATGGCCCGGCAGAGCGCGCAGAGCTTTTCCTGCCCGCCCAGGGTGATGGCCGTGATGATGTCGCCCCGGGCCTCGGCCCAGCCGGGGCTGGTGGGGTAGCCCAGCTCCTCAAACAGGGCCGACGCGTACACGGCGGTTTTCAGCGCCTCGGCCACCACGCCGGGGGCAAAATACAGCCCCAAAAACATCTGCCGCAGCATCTCGCCCGTGCAGCCTATTTCGCCGCCCACCCCCGGTGCGGTCAGGCGGTGGGCGCAGCGCTCCACCAGCTCGGCCCGGCCCGCGATATAGCCCCCGGTGGGCGCAATGCCGCCGCCGGGGTTTTTGATGAGCGAGCCCGCGATGATGTCGGCGCCGCAGGCGGTGGGCTCCCGCGTTTCCACAAATTCACCGTAGCAGTTGTCCACCACCACCCAAATTTCCGGGTGGGCTGCCCTGGCCACCGCGGCCGCCGCCTCTATATCGGCCAGGGTGAGGGCGCGGCGGGCGGCATAACCACGGCTGCGTTGCAGGTAGAGCATCCGGCAGGCGGGGGCGGCCTGGCGGATGGCCTCCAAATCCGGGCTGCCGTCTGCCAGCAGGGGCAGCTCCCGGTAGTTCACCCCAAACTCCCGCAGGCTGCCCTCGCCCTTGTCGCCCGCAAGGCCCAGCACGCCGTGCAGGGTGTCGTAGGGGCGGCCTGTGGCGCAGAGCAGGGTGTCGCCGGGGCGCAGCAGGCCGAACAGAACCACGGCCAGGGTGTGGGTGCCGCTCATAAAATGGTGGCGGTAGAGGGCGGCCTCGCTGCCCGTAAGGCTGGCGAACACCGCCTCCAGCTTTTCGCGTCCCGCGTCGCCATAGCCATAGCCGGTGCTGCCCACCAGGTGGGTGGCGGCCACCCGGTTTTGGGTGAAGGCCTGCAGCATCTGTAGCTGGTTTTGGTCACGCCGGGCCTCTATCTCGGCAAAACGGCCCGCCACAAGGGTGCGCACCCTGCCGTCCAGCTCCTCTATCCACGGTTCCCAGTCGAACATTCCGTTTCCTCCCTGTGTCATTCCGAAATGGAGATGAGCCCCCGCTGGCCGGTGGGGGCAAAACCAAAGCGGGCGTAAAAGGGCAGCAGCGCCGCCTGGCAAAAAAGGCTGAGGGGCCGCCCCCCATGCGTGGCACAGAGCTGGCGGATGAGGGCCCCGGCATGGCCCTGCCTGCGGCACTCTGGACGGGTTTCTACATTGGCCAGGTAGCCCGCCTGCGCGGTGAGGGCCCACAGCCCGGCGGTGGCAATCAGCCGCCCCTCCGCCTGCAAGCCCACCAGTGCGGCGCAGCCATGGTTCAGCCTTGCGCAGAGGTCGGCGTAGAAAAAGTCCCGCGCGGCGGGGGGCTGAATGGGGCCGTCGGCGCTTTCCAGCACCTCCAGCACCGCCGCCGGGGCCGGGGCCTCGCAGAAGCCGTGGGGCGGGGCCGTGGGGGATGCCGCCGGGGCGGGCGGGCGCAGCAACACCCGGTTTTCCTGTGCCAAAGCCCAGCCGGGTAGGGCAAAATCCAGTGCCGTGAGCTGGGAAACGCCCGAAAAACGCAAAAAAGCGCCGAGCTCCTCGGCGTCTTCAGCCGGGCCGCACAGCAGGGCGCGGCCGCCGCTCAGCTTCAGCAGGCCCTCGCCGCCCACCAGAAAAAAGTGGTGGGGCAGGCGGGGGTTTTGGCAAAGCATCTGCCAGTGGATGGCACACAGCGCCCCGGTGGCCGTTTCGGTGGCGCGGCGCAGCACCTCGGGGCCGTCCTCGGGCAGGGCGCGGCGAATCAAAGCTGATGTACCAGGCTTTTAAAATGGGCGCCCCGCGCCTCAAAATTCGGGTAGGCGTCGAAGGAGGTGCAGGCGGGCGAGAGGGTGACGATATCCCCCGGAACAGCCCGCCTATGTGCCTCCTGCACCGCCTCGGAAAGGCTGCCCAGCCGCACAATTTCCGGCTCCCCCTCGGTGTAGCCGGGGGCCATGCGCACCGCCTCCTCTATCTTGTCGGCGGCAGGGCCAATCAAAATCAGGGTTTTGATATGGCTGGGGGCCTCCTCGGCCAGGGGGTCGAAGGGAACGCCCTTGTCCTGCCCGCCCGCAATGACGATGAGCTTTTGGGAAAAGGCCTTCAAACCGGCAATCACACGGGTGGGGCTGGTGGCAATGGAGTCGTTAAACCACTGTACGCCGTTTATTTCGCGCACAGGCTCAATGCGGTGCTCCACCCCGGTGAAGCTGCGTGCCACCTGGGCCATGGCCTCGGGCGGCACCTCATAGCAAAGCGCCGCAAAGGCGGCCAGCAGGTTTTCTATATTGTGCCCGCCCCGCAGCTTCACCTCGTCGCGGTGCAAAACAGGCAGGGCCTGGCCGTTTTGGGCCAGGCAAAGCTGGCCGTCGCCCGCCAAAAACGCGCCGTTGTGTACCTTGCGCAGGTGCGAAAACCAGCGCACCTCGCCGGGGGTGTCCTTCTCCATGCCGCGTGTGATGGCATTCTCCAGGTTCAGCACCGCCACGCTGCCCAGGGCCTGGTGCAGCAAAATGTTCCGCTTGGCGTTCACATACTCGTCCATGTCCCTGTGGTGGTCCAGGTGGTTGGGCGCCACGTTGGTTACCACAGCGGTGCCGGGGGAGAGGTACATGGAAATGAGCTGGAAGCTGGACAGCTCCACCACGGCAATGTCCTTCGGGGAGATTTCGTCCACCAGGGGCAGCATGGCCCGGCCAATGTTGCCCCCCAGATGCACCGTGCGGCCCGCCTCCTGGCAGATAGCGGCAATCAGGCTGGTGGTGGTGGTCTTTCCGTCGCTGCCCGTCACCCCGATGATGGGGCAGGGGCAATGCTCGAAAAACAGCTCCATTTCGCTGGTAATTCGCGCACCAGCCCGCCCGGCGGCCTGCAATTCGGTGGTGAAATACTCAAAGCCCGGCGTGCGCAGAATCATCTCCTGCCCCGCCAGGCCGTTCAGGTAGTTTTCGCCCAGAGACAGGCGCACCCCCAGCCCCAGCAGCTCGTCGCCAAAGGCGCCGAAATCGGCCAGAGAGCGCTTGTCGCACAAGGTCACTTTAGCGCCAAATTTGGCAAACAGCACCAGCAAATCCCGGTGCGCCACCCCGCCGCCAATGAAGGCGACCTTTTTGCCGCCCAAAGTACTGAAAAATTTTTCCACGCTTCCTTACCCCATGCTGCCGCACCCGCCTGGCTTACGCGGCGAAAAGCCGCCCAGCTCCGCGCAAACGGGCCGCAGTTTGTTTGTAGAGCCCCACCGGCACCGCTGTGCCGCACGAATGCTAGCCCCGCTTTCTAGCCGCGCAGGGCAATGGCCTCCACTTCCACCAGCACGTTCTTGGGCAAGGTCTTCACGGCCACACAGCTGCGGGCCGGGTTTTCGGTAAAGAACTGGGCATATATCTCATTGAAGGCTGCAAAGTCCCCCATATCGGCCAAAAATACCGTGGTTTTCAAAACACTGGCATAGCCCGCACCCGCCGCGCTCAGCACCGCGCCCAGGTTTTCCAGTGCCAGCCGGGCCTGGGCCGCAAACTCGGCCGGAATCTCGCCGCTCTCTGGGTGCACCGGGATGGAGCCCGAGGTGAAGACCAGCTTGTCCCAGGCGATGGCCTGTGAATAGGGGCCGATGGCGGCCGGGGCTTTGTCGGTTTGAATTCTCTCTTTTTGGCTCATGGCTCTGTTTACTCCTCTGGTTTGTATGCTGTGCCCTGCTAGGCGTGTTCTATTCTCTTGAATCCATTATATTATACATTTTTTTGGCGTTTCGTCAAACCGAGTGGTAAACTTAAAATAACAATCTGGTTGACAAGCTGGCAAAAACTGCGTAGACTGGGGGAGAGGAAGCGGAAGAAAGGCAGGAAAAAGGGGGGCTCTATGTGAACAGGGTGAAGGAGAGGGTGAAGGCGCTGCTGTTCGAGCGCCGGGAGCTCTCGGGTGAGGAGGCGGCCAAAAGCCTCTCGGTGTCGCGTGCGGCGGTGTGGAAAGCCGTGGAGGCGCTGCGGGCCGAGGGGCTGCCGGTGGAGGCGGTGCGGGGGCTGGGCTACCGGCTGGTGCGGGGCAGTGATGTGCTGTGCGAGGCGGCCTTGCAGGCAGAGCTGCCGCAGCTGCCTCTGCGGGTGCTGCCTTTGGTGGATTCCACCAACCTGGAGGCAAAGCGCTGGGCCCTGGAGGGCGCCCCCCACGGGGCGCTGGTGGTGGCCGAGAAACAGCAGGCGGGCCGGGGGCGGATGGGCCGTTTGTTCGAAAGCCCCCCCGGCGGCCTATATATGAGCGTGGTGCTGCGGCCCGAGAACGGGCAGGCTGGGCTCTCGCTTCTCACGGCGGCGGCGGCGGTGGCGGCCTGCCGGGCCGTGGCCGGGCTCTGCGGCAGGCAGCTTTGCATCAAATGGGTGAACGACCTGTTTTGGGAGGGCAAAAAATGCTGCGGCATCCTCACCGAGGGGGTGGCCGGGCTGGAAAGCGGCGGCTTTGAGTATCTGGTCTGCGGCATCGGCATCAACTACACCACCCCCAGCGCGGCATTTCCCGCCGCGCTGCAGCAGCAGGCCGTGTCCATCTACCCGGAGGGAAGCGCACCGGTGCCCCGGGTGCGGCTGGCGGCGGAGATCCACCAAAACCTGATGGCGCTGTTTGCCGCCCTGCCAAGGGCGGACTTTTTGGACGAATACCGCAAGCGAAATCTGGTACCGGGGCGGCGGGTGCAGGTGATGGCCAGCCCGCCCTACGAGGCCCTGGCCCTGGGCATAGACGGGGAGGCGCGGCTGCTGGTGCGCCGGGACGATGGGGAGGAGCTGGCGCTATCGGCGGGCGAGGTGAGCGTGCTGGTGGAAACATGATGAAAAAGGCAGCGGGAGACAGAGGAGGCGGCGGAGGATGGAAAACCGGGGAAAAATGAGGAAGCTGGTGCAGGCGGCTATTGTGTGCGCCCTGCTCTGTGTGCTGGCGCAGGTGGTGCTGCCCATTGGGCCGGTGCCGTTCAGCATGGCGGTATTTGGCGTGGCGCTGGCGGGGGCTCTGCTTCCGCCGCTCTGGGCCATGGCCTGCATCGGCAGCTATTTGGCGCTGGGCCTGTGCGGCCTGCCGGTGTTTGCGGGCTTTGGCGCGGGCCCGGGGGTGCTGCTGGGGCCCACAGGCGGCTATTTGGCGGGCTATTTTGTGCTGGCGCTGGCCCTCTCTCTGGCGGCAAAGGCGAAGCTGGCCCTGCCCTTGCAGGCCCTCTGCGCAGTGGCGGGCCTGCTGGGCTGTTACCTGCTGGGCACCCTTTGGTTTATGGTGGCCGCGGGCTCCACATTTTGGAATGGCCTGGTCCTCTGCGTGCTGCCCTTTGTGCTGCCAGACCTTGGCAAGCTGGCGCTGGCCCTGCTGCTGGCCAGGGCCCTGCAGCGCCGCCTGGCCCTGCAGGCGGGGTGAACGGCGCAAGGCCCAGCCGGGCAGACGGTCTTTGAAAGGAGAGCGACAGATGGAGTTTCAGGAGATAGAGCGCAAATGGCTGATGGAGGGCTACCCCGCCCTGCCCGCCCAGAGTGAGAGCGAGATGGAGCAGGGCTATCTGAGCTTCAGCCCGGCGGTGCGGATACGCAAAACGGTGCAGGCCGGGCAGGCGGCCTATTGGCTGACCATAAAGGGCGGCGGCGGCCTGCAGCGCACCGAGGTGGAGCTGCCCCTCACGGCGGCGCAATATGAGGCCCTGCATGGCCTGCTGGCCGCCCCCTCTGCCACAAAGCGGCTGCGCTGCTACCGGCTGGAGGGCGGGCAGATATTGGAGTGCAGCTGTGTGGACGAGGGCCAGCCGGGGGAATTTTACTATGCCGAGGTGGAGTTTCCCAGTGCAGAAGCCGCACGGGGCTTTGCCCCGCCCGCTTTTTTGGGCCGGGAGGTGACCGAGGAGCCGGGCTATACCATGGCGGCCTACTGCCGCCGCAAGGCAGGGCTGTGAATAAAGCGCAAAAAGGCCGCCCCCCGATGGGAGGCGGCCTGCTGTATGCAAAAAAAGATGATGCTTAGGCGTTCGCGGCCTTGTTGGCCCGCTTGGCCAGCCGGGACACGGAACGGGACGCGGCTTTCTTATGAATCAAGCCCTTGCCACCCGCTTTTTCCAAAGCGATGGAAGCCGTCTTCACGGCCTCGGCGGCACCCTCGCCGCTCACGATGGAGGTGTTGGCCTTTTTCAGGGTGGTTCTGAGGGCACTCCTCGCAGATTTGTTGCGCGCAGTCTGCTTGGCGGCCAGGCGTACACGGTCTTTTTGGCTTTTGATATTCGGCATCTTTGCACCTCCTCCTAACATTTATATCCAGTTTTGTAGTCTTGGGAATGAAGCATCTGCCACCAATGTGCGGCAGCAACATATATGTTACCATTGTTTTGGCGGAATTGCAAGACTTTTTTCACTCCTGCCGCAGGAAGCCCGGGAGATATGCCTCGCTGGCGCTGGCCCGGCCCTGGAACCAGCCCTCGCACAGGCCCAGTGCCAGCGCCTCCCGCTGCACCTTGCGGCATTCATAGCTGGCCAGGCGGCGGTCCAAGGGTTTGGGCAGGCCAAGGCCCGAGGGCGGGGTGTACTGGCTCATCAAAGAGAGCAGGAAACCGCCGGGGGGCAGGGCCTCGGCCATCCAGCGCAGCAGGCAAAGGGCGTCCTCGCTCTGGCCGGGCAGCACCAGAAGCCGCACCACCACCCCGCTTTGCAGCAGGCCGTCTCCGCCCAGCCTGGGCGGGCCGCACAGGGCACAGGCGGCCCGCAGGTAGCGGCTGGCATGGGCAAAGTAGTCCGGCGCGTCGGCCAAAAAAGCCGAGAGGCCGGGGGAGAAAAATTTGAGGTCTGCCAGGTGAATTTGAATGTCCTCGGCCAGCGCCTCTGCGGCATCCGGGTTTTCATAGCCGCCGGTGTTCCACACGGCGGGCAGGGCCAGCCCTTCGGCCCGTGCGCGGCGCAGCGCCGCCAGCACCACGGGGCGGTGGTGGCTGGCTGTCACCAGGTTGAGGTTGTGCACCCCCTGGCCCTGCAAGCGCAAAAATACCCCGGCCAGCGCGGCCTCGTCCATCTCCTCCCCGGGGGCCTGCCCCCGGCTGATGGCGTGGTTTTGGCAGAAGCGGCAGCCCAGCGCACAGCCGGTGAAAAACACCGCCCCGCTACCCCTGCTGCCCGAGATGGCCGGCTCCTCATGGAAATGGGGCGCGGCCAGGTTCACGCGGGGCAAAGGCCCGGCGCCGCAACGGCCTGGGGCCTGCCCCCGCCGCGCGCCACAGCGCCTGGGGCAGAGGGTGCAGGCGGCCCCGGCGCTAGCCGCCAAAGAAACCCGCCACCTTCGAAAGGGCCTGAGACACCTCGGCCAGGTTTTGAATGCTTTCGTTCAGGGCGGTGAAGTCCAGCTTGCCCAGCCCCTTATCCAGGCTGGAGAGGCTGCTGTTCAGTGTTTCGAAATCCACGGCATTCACCTGCTGCACCAGCTCGTCGGTGTGTTGAATCAGCTCGGGCAGGTCGCCGGTGGCGGTTTTCAGTGTGCCTGCCAGGTTGTACATTCCCACGCCCAGCACCACCACCAGCCCCAAAAGAAGCAAAGAGCCCAGGCGGCGGTGAAACAGGGCTTTTTTGTGGTGCTTTTGCTGGTGCTCCAGCAGGGTTTCGATGTTTTCCAGCCGCTGCATCAGCAGCTCCTCCCGGGTGGGGGCAGAGGTTTCGGTGTTTGTGTCCGGCATGGGGGGCCTCCTTACAAATTATTGCGCAAATAGAGCGCGCTTTGCGTCATCAATTGTAGCATAAAGGCCAGGTGTGGTATAGTGAAAATAGGCGAAATGCTGTTTACAGCGCAAAGAAAGCCACCCCCCCGCAAGGCGGGGAGGGCGGCGGGTGAGGTGCAGAAGATGGAATACAAAGCGGAAGAGCTGGCCGAGAAGGCCGTGCAGGCACGGCAAAATGCCTATTGCCCCTACTCGGGCTTTGCCGTGGGGGCGGCCCTGCTGGGGGCGAGTGGCCGGGTGTACACCGGCTGTAATGTGGAGAATGCCAGCTATGGCCTTTCCCTGTGTGCGGAAAGGGGCGCTGTGATGCAGGCCCTGGCTGCGGGGGAGAGGCGTTTTGTGGCCTTGGCGGTGGCGGGCGGCGGCCAGGCGGGGCTGGAGGCGGGCGTGACCCCCTGCGGGGCCTGCCGCCAGGTGCTGTGCGAATTTTGCGGCCAGGATTTCCCGGTGATTTTGGTGAACCCCGGTGAAACGCTGGAAAACCACAGCCTGGGGGAGCTTTTGCCGCTGGCCTTTGCGCTGGAATAGCGGCCCTGCCCGTCTATGCTGCCTGCTTGTGGCCTTTGCCACCAGATTGTAACAGCATTGTAATGCCTTTTCGCTTGATGGAGCGGGAAACAGCGGGTACAATAGTAAAGACTATCATTTTTGCCAGATGGATGCGTGTGGAATAGCATCCATAAAAAAAGGCGAAACCACGCCGGGAAAGGGGAGAGGCAATGAAACGCAGGCTGTGTGCGCTGCTTTTGGGTGTGGCCCTGGCCTTGTGCTGCCTGGCGGGCTGCGACACCGGTGTGCCCGAGGCCTCGGTTTCCCCGGCGGCCACCACGGCGGGCAGCCTGATGCCCGAGGCCGCCCCGGCCGGGGCCGAGATTGCCATGGTGCTGACCGAGGCTGCCGCCGACGGCAGCTATGGCCAGTCGGTGTGGGCTACCGTGAGCCGGGTGGCGGGGGAATCGGCTGTTACAAGCGGGCTGTACCGCGCCGGGGAGGGCGACGATGCCGCCACAAAGGCCTCCATAGAGCTGGCGGTGAAGGGCGGCGCGCGGCTGGTGGTGCTGCTGGGCGAAGAGCTGGCCGGTATGGCGGGGCAGGTGGGCCGGCTGTACCCGGAGATTGATTTTATTCTGCTGGATATGCAAGATGAGATACCGCTGCGCCAAAACACCGTGCTGGTGCGCTATTCGCCCGAGCAAAGCGGCTGGCTGGCCGGCTATGCCAGCGTGTATGAGGAGCTGGGCAATGTGGCCTTTGCCGCCACCGAGGACGAGGAGGCCATGCGCTACACCCTGGGCTTTCTGCTGGGGGCAGACGCCGCCGCGCAGGACAGAAAGGCGGCGCCGGGCAGCATGCAGGCATTCATGGTGGCCCTGCCGGAGGCCCAGAGTGAATGGCAGGCGGCCCTGGAGCAGATGTACAGCCCCGAGGGGGCGGCCGTGCGCAGCTTTTTTGTAAACCAGGCCGGGCAGGCCCCGGCGGCTCTGCAGGCGGCCCAGCAGGCAGAGGGCTATGTGTCGGGCATGGCGCCCATGCTGGCCGACGAAATGGGCACGGCGCAGGTGCTGGCCCGTGTGAGCTACGACCCGCAGAATATCCTGGCCGTGTTGCTGGCCGGGTGGATAGAAGACCGCTTCCCCGGCGGTGATATGGTGGAGGGTACGGTGGCCGGGGGGGAAATTGGCCTGGAGCTGCCCAAAGAGGGCCTGGGCCGCTTTGACAAAAGAACCTACCAGACCATTGTGGACCGTTTCCGCATTGGCAGCCTGGCCACCCGCATTGCGCTGGCCACCGCCCCTGTGGACGAGGGGGCCCTGCCCCGGCCAGAGGCGCTGGCGCTGGAGGTATTTACGGTGCTGCCGCCGGCTGGCGGGCAGGCGGTGTCGTCCTCTCTGCCGCAGAGTGCACCGGAAAATACCATTCCGCAACAAAGCACGGCGGATACCCCGCCGGAGAGCCAGCCGCCGCAGAGTGACAGTGCCCCGCCGCCGGAGGCAAGCAGCGCCCTGCCGCAAACGGATGCGGTGAGTGTGTGAAAATGTTTTGACCAGGCGAAGAAGAAAAAATATTGACAAAAAGGGCAGCCGAGGAATCCTCCGCTGCCTTTTTTGGACGAAAATGAGCGGGATTTGGTGTGAGGCAACCGGCGGTTGACAAATTGACCGGCGGTGGGTGATGGTGTGCAACCGGTAGAATTGCTAGGCTGGCTACACAGTCCAAAACACATCACACAGGGAGGAAGGGCCAAATGATTTTCGCAGATAAGCTGATTCAGCTCCGTAAGAAAAGTGGATGGTCGCAGGAGGAGCTGGCCGAACAAATGAATGTGAGCAGACAATCGGTCTCCAAATGGGAGGGGGCCCAGTCCATACCAGACCTGGACAGAATGGTGAGGCTTTCGCAGCTGTTCGGTGTGAGCACGGACTATTTGCTGAAGGATGAGCAAGAGGAGCCGGGGGAGAGCGTTCTCACCCATGACGCCCCCCAGCGGCGGGTGTCTATGGAGGCGGCCTCTGCCTTTTTAGAAATAAAAAGGGTGACAGCAAGATATATTGCAAACGCGGTGCATTTGTGCATCCTGTCCCCTGTGTGCCTGCTGGTGCTGGGGGCGCTGAGCGAAACCCCGGGCGCGGCTGTGTCAGAGGCTATGGCGGTGGGCATCGGCATGACGGTGCTGCTGGTTTTTGTGGCGGTGGCCGTGGCGGTTTTCCTCTTCTGCGGCAGCAAAACCGCACCCTATGACTATTTGGAAAAGGAATGGTTCGAAACGGAATATGGTGTGGCCGGCATGGCAAAAGAACGCAAAGAGCGGTACAAAGAAACCTACACAAGATACAATATCCTAGGGGCATGCCTGTGCATCGTCTCCCTCATCCCCTTTTTCATTGGCCTGATATGGAATGAAAACAATGATTTGCTGCTTGTTTCCATGCTTTCCGTTTGCTTTGCCCTGGCGGGGCTGGGGGTTGCCTTTTTTATCCGCGGCGGCATTGTTTGGGCCAGCTTTGAAAAGCTGTTGCAGGAGGGGGAGTATTCGCGCCAGGGCAAAGCAAACAATGCCATTCTCACCCCGGTTTCCGCGGCCTATTGGCTGGTGTTTGCAGCCATTTATGTGGCCTATAGCCTGGCCACCGACAGCTGGGGTGATAGCTGGGTAATCTGGGTGTTTGCGGGGGTGCTGTACCCCGCCGTGGTTGCCGTTTGCGGTGCCATTGGCAGCAGAAAGAAGCCCTGAGGCCGCCGCAAGGCCTGAAATGGAAAAATGCCGGGGAAAGCAAGCCTCCCCGGCATTTTTTGCCCTATTTTAGCGCAGGGAAATGTTGGAAATGGCCCGGCAGATTTCCCCCACGTTCGCGCCGCTCACAAACTCAAAGCGTATCTTCCCTATGCCGGAAAACCACAGCTCCAGTTCACTATCCAAATCCAGCAGGCCGGCGGTTTCCACCGAAAACACCTGGATTTTGTTGTAGGGCAGGGAGGTAAAATCCTTCTTTTTCCCGGTGAGGCCCTGCATGTTGATGCTGAGGATGCGGCGGTTTGTGAACACAAGACCATCGCGTATCCCCTTGTAGGTGGAGAGTATCTGCTCGCCTTCGGCAAACAGGGGGAGCACCAGCTCGCTGTAGCTGTTGTTGTCCACCTGTTTCAGCTTTACAAAAGCGGCGTTTTGGAAGTCTATCATGGCTTGCCTCCTTTTTCGCAGGTGAGTTATTACAGTTTCTCAAAAGGCTGCGCAGCAGCTTTTGCCAGAAACTGTGATGCAGTGCGGATTTTTCCGTATTTATGCGCTACAGTTCATTCATTTGCTGTAAAAATGGAAAGAAAAACAGAGTGGTTTTCCTCTGCCCCATGGGGGAGTACAAAGTATAGCATAGCCCTGCCGGGAAAAAAAGAGAAAAAAGGCACGGGCAAGCGGCTGGCGCGCCAAGAGGCAAACAGTCTCTAAAACAGCTCCACTTCCCAGCCGCGGTGGCAGCAGTCTCCGGCTGGCAGGGAGATAAGGTCGCTCTTGCAGGCAAAGTCTTCGGTGATATCCTGGCGAGAGGGCAGGCTGCTCCAGGGCTCCAGGCAGAGGTAGGGCGCCTGGGTTTTGGGGGCGTGCCAGAGGCCGAGATAGGGCAGGCCGGCATACCGCATGGTGAGGCCGCGCGGCCCCTTTTCACTGTACAGGCGCAGCTCACGGGCTGCATCGGCCAGTACAATGGCGTCTTCATCAAACAGGCTGTGCCGCAAAGGCAGGCGCCGCCCCTCCTCCAGCGGGAAGGGGTGGCAGCGGCCATTCAGGTAGCAGCTCTCAGTAAAGCCCACCCGCCCGGGCTGGTGGGCAAAGGGGAATTCCAAAGAATAGTCGGCAAAATCCAGCCCTTCATTCAGCGGCAGGTTGAAGCCGGGGTGCCCCCCAAGCCCAAAATACATCGTTTCCTCTGAAAGGTTGAGCACTTCATACTCCACCTGCAGGCGGCACGCCTGCAAACGGTAGGCAATACGCAGTTCAAAATGGAAAGGGTACTGCGCATAGGTCTCCGCGTCATCCGTGAGCAAAAGGCAGAGGGCGTCCTCCCGGGCGTCTTCCAGCGTAAAGGGCATTTTGCGTGCAAAGCCGTGTATTTCCATGGGGAACTGCCGCCCGCCCAGGCGGTAAGCCCCCCCGGTGAGCCGCCCCACAAAGGGAAACAGCACGGGCGAGCGCCCCGCCCAATAGCTTGGGTCGCCCTGCCAGAGGTACTCGGTACCAAAAGCACGCAGAGAGCGCAGCTCTGCCCCCATGGCAGAGATGGTGGCGGTGGTTTCGGGGCTGGAAAGGGTGTATTCCATAGCGTGGCTCCTTTTGCATCGGTGGGGTGAATAAATTAGAAAAACCACCGTAAAACGGTGGTTTTTCTGGTCCGAGTGGCGAGACTTGAACTCACGGCCCCTTGACCCCCAGGGCCTGCCCAGAAAACGATATAATCATCGAAAACTTCGCGATAAAACTTCTCTATACGTTTGTTTTCGTGTTTTTCAAGGTGATTGCTGTGCAGCGCTTATCATTGTTTGCCCGTGTTTGCCTATTTTCGTTTGCCTATCGCTGTGTATGGGTCACAATGAGCTTGTGCCGCTGGTCTGTGCCCGTCATGTTACGGATGGAAGCCAGCTCAGAAGCCAGTTTGTTGGTTTCCCTTACCATCACACCCACGGATACGCTTGTGTAAATGCCCAGCGTGGTTTCTATGTCCCTGTGGCCCAGAAGTTCCTGCACCACGCGGGGGTTTGTGTCTTGTTCCATCAAAAGGGTGGCAAAGGTGTGCCGGAACTTGTGAAAGGTGATGCCGGAATCTCCCAGCCCATTTTCTTCCAAAAACCGCTTAAATTGAGCCTTGAAGCCCTGATAACTGCGCAGGCCGCCCGATTTGTTTGGGAAAATGTAATCGGCGTTGCCTTGCGCCTGTGCCTTGGCTTGCAGCTTTTTGGAATTTTCGCGCCATGTGTCCAGTACGTCCAGTAGTTCAGGCTCTAAGGGAATCACCCGCTGGCTTGCCGCCGTTTTGGTGTCGCTTACCACCACCTTGCTGCTGATGGTGTTGCCCTCATCGTCAAATTCATACTGGACGGTGGCCGCATTCTCGATATGCAGCAGCATGTTTTCCCAGTCAATATTGCTCCACCGCAGGGCCATCAGTTCGCCCACCCGTATGCCCGTATACAGCAGCACCATAATAAGTGGTTTGTAGGTGGGGGAGTGTTCAACGGCGTTCAGAATATCCCGGCAAATATGACGAGGCAAAGCCTTGTTTTTCTGTTGTGGCTTGCCCGATTTGGGGCATTTTACGCCATCCTCCATCGGGTTAGAATCAAGAATTTTCTGCTTGACGGCGTGCTTTAGCACCTGTTTCAAGAGAATATTGACATAGCGGAGTGTGGAACTGGATTTTTCGGGGGCCAAGGTATTCAGAAATTTTTGAATGTCGGTTGCGGTCAGGCGTTCCAGCGTCATACCATCCAGCCCGTCACGAATGTGCTTGCTGATTTTCAGATACCATTCAAAGGTTCGGCTGGTCACGGTGGGCTTTTTGAACACATTGAGATAGTCCAGTGTAAAGCAATACAAGTCATGCTGCTTCCCGGCCTTGCTTTTGGGCGCTGAACGCTTTGGATGGTCAGACTGCTTTTTGCCAGACTGAATGGCCCTCATTTTCGCCAGGGCCTCCGATTTTGTTTGCCCCGATGCAGATTTGCGAACACGCTTACCTGTCTCTGGGTCAAACTCGTTGCATTGGGCCACCCATACCTGCCGTGCTTCATTAAAGTACAGGCTGCCGTCTCCTTTTATCCTCCTTCCGTTTTCAGAAGTAGGCGCATTTTTGGACATCTTTCATCCTCCATAACGCGCCCCGAACATGGCTATATTTTACCATAAAAAGGGCGGGAATCCAATAGTTTGTGAGGGTATTCAGCCTTCTATCAAATAATCATTGAGCATCCATTTTGCCAGCGCAATAGCCGAAACAACCCTGCGCCCGCCTATCGTCAAAGTTGGGAAGTGGCGGCTTCGCATCAGCTCACGCACATTGTTGCGGCCCACATTCAAAATGACCTGTAAATCTTCACAGGTGAAGGTGTCTTTGCCATACTTATCAGCCAGTCGCCCTGCTTCAAGGGCAACCGCGACAGATAACTCCACGTTTGGCAGGCCATCCGGGTATAAGTGGGCCAGCGGAGCGCGAAGGTGGAAACTTTCATTTTTCATCTCATGTGGCCCCCTTCTCCCT
>CAYRFC010000024.1:14438-22856 GCA_964423365.1 uncultured Oscillospiraceae bacterium | reverse complement strand
GCCCCTCTCCCCCAAACCCCCTTCCCTGCTGAAGGGACTTCTTTGACAGTCTGAACCCCCCTTGCGGGGGGTTCTTTGTTTACCATTCAATGGCCTCGG
The DNA here is from genome assembly GCA_964423365.1 of uncultured Oscillospiraceae bacterium. Classification (GTDB taxonomy): domain Bacteria; phylum Bacillota; class Clostridia; order Oscillospirales; family Ruminococcaceae; genus JAAYCI01. The sequence goes on along the minus strand of CAYRFC010000024.1, from coordinate 22,757 downwards.
CGGGAAGCGGGGTTTCGTTTGTTTTAATGGAGGAAATTTGCCCGTTTTTTACCTTGATGACCCGCTGGGCCATCTGGGTGATGACGCTGTTGTGGGTGATGAGGATGACGGTCATGCCGGTGCGGCGGCAGGTGTCTTGCAGCAGCTTTAAGATTTGTTTGCCCGTGTTGTCGTCCAGAGCGCCGGTGGGCTCGTCGCAAAGCAGCAGCTTCGGGTTTTTGGCAAGAGCGCGGGCAATGGCCACCCGCTGCTGCTCCCCGCCGGAGAGCTGGGCGGGGAAATTGTCTGTCCTGTGAGAGAGCCCCACGTCGCGCAGCACCTCCTCCACCTCCAGCGGGTCGTGGCTGATTTCCGACGCCAGCTCCACATTCTCCCGGGCGGTGAGGTTCTGCACCAGGTTGTAAAACTGGAACACAAAGCCCACGTCGAAACGGCGGTAAGAGGTGAGCTGACGGGTGCCAAACCCGGCGATATTGTCATTGTCCACCCACACGTCGCCCTGGCTGGGAGAGTCCATGCCGCCCAGAATGTTCAGAATGGTGGTTTTGCCCGCGCCCGAGGGGCCCACTATTACGCAGAACTCCCCCTGCTCCACAAAAAAACTGGCGTGGGAGAGGGCATGGGTCTCCACCTCCCCGGTGGTGTAAATTTTAGAAACATCTTGAAATTCCACGAAATGCGGCATAGCTGGCCTCGCTTTATGTAGAGGAATCGGGGCAAAAGGCGTGGCTTCCGCCTTTGCTTCGGTAAACAGTATCATAGCACAAAATGGGGCGCTCGGGTAGAGGAAGGGCGGAAGGTGCTGTTTTTGGCCCGCCCCAAACACCCAAAAGCGGCGAGGGCAGCCGCATCAGCTGGGGGAGGCATCGTCCTCGCCGGCGGGGCTGCCATAGAGGCGGAACCCGTTTTTGCCAGATTTTTTGGCCTCATACAGGGCGGTGTCGGCATGCTTATACAGGGTTTCCAAATCCTGCCCGTCCTCGGGGGAAAGGGCAATGCCCACGCTGGCCGAAACGGTGCAGCTGCAGTGGCCGTTTTTGTGGATTTGCAGGAAGGCGCCGCAGATGTCCTCGGCCTTGGACTGCACCAGCTTGACGCCGGGGATGTTTTTCAGGAAGACAAAGAATTCATCTCCGCCCACGCGCCCTACTATGTCCTCTGAGCGGAAGAGAGGCTTCAGCTCACCGGCCAGCTGTGAGAGAAGCGTGTCTCCAAAGTGGTGTCCCAGGTTGTCGTTCACACTCTTGAAATTGTCAATATCGATGATGAACAGGGCGTGCGAGCCCCCGGGGTTGGTCTCCAGGGTCTGCCGTATGAGGGTTTCGGTGGTGGCCTTGTTGTACAGGCCTGTCAGGGCGTCGCGCTCTGCCTTGCGCTTCAGCCCCTCCTCCCGCTCCAGCTGGTTTTGGATGTTATCCATATAGCCAATGGCCCGGTAGGGGCGGCCCCGGCTGTCCTTCACCACAATGCCGGAAAGGCTGCACCACTGGTAGTGGTCCCAGGCGTCCTTCACGCGGAAACGCAGGTCTGTGACATTCTGCCCATTTTGCAGGGCGGTGAACAGGCTGGCGAAGGCCGCGGCGTCCTCGGGGTGTACCATGCCGGTGTCCAGCGCCTCCCGCGGCGAGCGTTTGGTAACAGCCTGCCGCCCAAAGACCTTGGCAAAATGGGTGGTGGAGGTGACCTGGCCGCGGTAGTAGTCCCATTCAAAAATGATGATATTGGACTGCTGGGCGACGGCCCTGAAGCATTTTTCGTTTAAGATGGCTATTTTTTGGCTGTGCCTCTGCGCCAGGAAAAAGTAGGCAAAAACAGCCACCAGCACCACCAAAAGCTGCAGCACCATGTGGCTGGCCAGCGCAATTTGGCGGCGCTCCTGCTCCACGGCCACACCCTTGGGAAGAATGGTCAGCATCATCCAATTGTTGATGCCCACCGGCTCATAGTAGGTATAGCGGGCAAGGCCGTGATAGGAGTAGCGCAAAAAACCGGAGTTCTGGGCCTCTACCGCTCCCAGCAGGTCGGCCTCCTGATAGCCCGGCTCATACTCCAGCAGCTTCAAAATGTCAAATATATTCTGCTGGGCCAGCGGCTTGTCCAGGGCCTGGAAAACCGCCACCGATTCACCGGTTTCATCGAAAATACGGTAATACCCTTCAGAAAAATAAAAGGTTTGCCGCAGCGTGTTGGTGAGCGTGTGGGTGCTGAGCGCCAGACGCAGAGAGGCCGCCGGCTGGCCGCGCCGGGTGGAAAGAGGCACCAAGATGCTCACCACCGGGGTGCCGTCGATGAGAGAGGGGCGTACATTTTGAATAAAAACCTCTCTGCCTTGTATCCTGTCCAGATAGCCAAGGCCGCTGATATCCACCACATGCCCGTCTGAGGTGTAGCTGGCGCCCGAGGCGTAGTCTATGGCCAGGCGTTCATAGCCCTTTGTTTTGGCAATGTTGTTCAGCAGGGTAAGCACCCGGGGGCTGTCGTAGTCTGTGTAAATTTCCAAGGCGGTTGCCGTGGCCTGCAAATGGGTAACATACTGGTTGAAGGTGTACTGCACTGCCTGTACATTGCTGTGGGACATGGTTTGCAGGTCATAGTCCATTCGGGAGATTTCCTGCCTTTCAATCTGGCGCAGAAAATTCTGCACTATGAGCAGGACAAGTGCCAGCACCACAGCGGCCCCGGCTGTCTGTGCCATCGTTTTTGCCCATGTACGGTTGTGTGTCATACTAAATCCTCTACTATCCATGGATTGTTCGGCAAACATCGTGCAGGGTGCGTGGAAGAGCGAAGGCGGAAAGGTAAAGCGCTACAGTCCGATACCATATCAGGCGGCTAGGAAAAAAGGGTGCTTTATTATAGCACCTATCCGAATGGCCCGGGCCAGTTAATTTTGTCGATTTTCTGAAAAAGCAAACAGAAAAACGATGGAACATTAAACATATTATCGCCATAATTTTTATGAGCATGTACCCAGCAAGCAGGCCTGGGCTGTGCTGCACCGCAGGGAAAAACAGGCTAAGCCAGGGCTTGCCAAGCGGCTGTTTTTGTGATATCGTTAGAAAATATCTTATGTTGCATGTAACATGCAATAACAAAACAGGAAGCCGGTGTGCAGATGTTTCCGGAAAAAACAGAAATACTGGTGTTGGGGGGCGGCGTGGTGGGCGGCGCCATTGCCTACAACCTGGCAAAACGGGGCCGTGAGGTGACCCTGCTGGAGAGAGGGGAGCTGGCCGGAGGGGCCTCCGGGGGGAACCTTGGGCAGATTTCCATCACCGACCGTGAGGCGGGCTTTGAGCTGGACTGGGCCCTGCGCTCCTTGGATTTGTACCGCGAGTACGAGGCGGAGGGCTGGCTAAAAGCCGATTTTGAGCAGACCGGGGGGCTGTTTGTGCTGGGCAGTGCCGGGGAGCTGGCGCAGACGGCCCACCTGCCGGAAAGCCGCCGCCGGGATGGTGTGGAGGTGCAGCTTCTGCGGGCGGAGGAAATAGCCCGGCAGGAGCCGCTGCTGAACCCGGCGGCTTTGGCGGGGGCGCTGTATTGCCCGCTGGAGGGCAAGGTGGACCCCTTGGCGGTAAGCTATGGTTTTTGGGACGCCGCCGCCGCAGCGGGCGCCACCCTGTGGGAGCACACGGCCGTGCTGGGGTTTGAATGCGAGGGGGACCGTATCACCGCGGTGCAGGCAGACAGGGGCCGCCTGGCGGCGGATACCGTGGTGCTGGCCACCGGGGCCTGGACGGCGGAGCTGGCCCAAAAGCTGGGGCTTTGCTACCCCATTGGCTACGACAGGGCCAATGTCTATGTCTGCCAGCCCGTTCCCCCTGCCCTGCGGGGGCCCATTGCGCCGGGTGTCTTCCTCACAGGCAGCTTTGAGGGGGGCAACTGGGTGCAGCTTGGAGCCATCCAGCACAAGAACGGCAGCATCCTCATTGGGCAGTCCACCAGGGCGGCGGGGGGCTACAGCACCGCCATGGCCTACGAGGAGCCGGGGGAAATCTCCCGCATTTTTGCCCGGCATTTTCCCAGCCTGGCCCAGTTGCAGGTGGTGCGGATGTGGAGCGGCGTGACGCCGAGCATGCCGGACGAAAAGCCGCTTTTTGGCTTTTCCCGCCGCTGGAAAAACCTGTTTATGGCGGCGGGGCTGAAGGGGGCCTTCACCACCGCCCCGGCTGCCGGGCAGGACGCGGCGGCGCTGATATTGAACCAGAGGAGCAAGACCGATTGCATCGCCTGCAGCCCGGCGCGCTTTGAAGAGGAGGAAGCCAGCCATGCGCATTGAAAACCACCCCATTCTGGGGCCGCTGCCCGAGGCCGAAACCCTGACCCTGCTGGTGGACGGTAAACCCCTTTCCGCCCGCCGGGGGGAGACCGTGGCGGCGGCGCTGGCTGCCCACGGCATCCGCAGCTTCCGCCACACGGCCAAGGGCCACCAGCCGCGGGGAATCTTCTGCGGCATCGGCCAGTGCACCGACTGCGCCATGGAGGTGAACGGAGTGCCAAATGTGCGGGTCTGCGTCACCCTGGCCGAGGACGGCATGGAGATACGCAGCCAGGAAGGATGTGGGGGAGAATGAGCGAGACGGTGGAATGCCTGGTGGTGGGCGCGGGGCCTGCCGGGCTCTCGGCGGCCATCAGCGCGGCCAAAGAGGGCGTTTCGGTGCTGGTGGTGGACGAAAACGACCGCCCCGGCGGCCAGCTTTTTAAGCAGATACACAAGTTTTTTGGCTCGGAGGAGCACCGGGCGGGCCAGCGGGGCTTCCGCATAGGGGAGGCGCTGCTGGAAGAGGCCCAAAAGGCCGGGGTGGAGGTGCGGCTGAACACCCGCTGCTGGGGCCTTTTTGAACATGGCGAGGCGGGCCTGGTGGCCGGCGGCAAAACCTGGAAGGTGGACGCGAAGCGGGTGATAGTGGCGGTGGGGGCCTGCGAAAACGCCTTGGCCTTCCCGGGCTGCACCCTGCCGGGCGTGATGACGGCTGGGGCGGTGCAGACCATGGTGAACATCCAGCGGGTGCTGCCCGGCCAGAATGTGGTGATGGTGGGCACCGGCAACGTGGGGCTGATTGTGGGCTACCAGCTGCTGCAGGCAGGGGCCAGGCTGGCGGCGGTGGTGGAGGCCGCCCCTGCGGTGGGGGGCTACCAGGTGCACGCGGCCAAGCTGCGCCGGGCCGGGGTGCCTTTTTATCTGGGCCACACGGTGGCCCGCGCCGTGGGCGAGGGCGCGGTGCGCGAGGTGGTGCTGGCCCCGGTGGACGGGCAGTTTGCCCCGGTGATGGAGCGGGCCTTCACGCTGCAGGCAGACACGGTGGCCCTGGCCGTGGGGCTGCATCCCCGGGTGGAGCTGAGCCAGATGGCAGGGGCAAGCTTGCTGTACAGCGGTGTGCTGGGCGGGCAGATGCCGCGGCACGACGGCAAGATGAAGATGAGCCCGCGCTGCTTTGTGGCCGGGGACGCCGCCGGGGTGGAGGAGGCCAGCACGGCCATGGAGGAGGGCAGCCTTGCGGGGCTGGCCGCCGCCATGGAGCTGGGCCGCCTTTCCGCCGCCGAGGGCGAGGAAAAGTGCCGCCTGGTGCGCGCACGGCTGGAAAAGCTGCGCAGCGGCCAGTTTGGGGAAAAACGCAAGCAGGCAAAACGGCTGGTTTGTGAAGGAGGGCTGTGATACAATGGAACAGAAAAAACTGGTGGCCGTGATAGACTGCCCACAGCAGATTCCCTGCAACCCCTGCGAGACGGCCTGCCCCTTTGGGGCCATCACGGTGGGGGAGGATATCAGCGGGCAGCCTGTGTTGAACGCAGAAAAATGCCGGGGCTGCGGGCTGTGCGTGGCCGCCTGCCCCGGCATTGCCATCCGCCTGCTGGGGCCTGCGCCGCAGCAGGGCTTCGCCACGGTGGTGGTGCCGCATGAGTATCTGCCCCTGCCCCGGCAGGGCGAGCGGGTGGAGCTGGCCGGAAAGAACGGAGAGGCGCTGGGTACCGGCGAGGTGGCGAAGTGCTGGCAGCCCCTGCGCGGTGACCCCACCTGGCTGCTGAGCCTGGTGGCCGAGGAGGCGGTGGCCCCACTGGTGCACGGGCTGCTTCGGCAGGATGCTCGCCCCGGCCCCGGGGGCTACGGCGGCCCCGGCGCAGAGGACGACGAGGTGCTGGTGTGCCGCTGCGAGGAAGTGAGCCGAGGAGACATCAAGCGGGCCATAGCCAAGGGGGCCCGGAGCCTGGACGCCATCAAACGGCGCACCCGCTGTGGCATGGGGCTTTGCCAGGGGCACAGCTGCGGGCGGGTTGCCGCGGGGATTCTGGCCGGGGAGCTGGGCCTTGCCGTGCAGGAGGTTTCCGCCTCCCGCAGGCGGCCCCCGGTGGGGGCCATCGGTGTGGGCGAGCTGGCGAACAGCAGGGAACCGGAATAAAATGAGGGCGAAAGGAGGCGCAGATGGCCCAGACACATGGCATTGTGGTGGCCACCAAGGCCGAGCAGGTGTTTCAGCATCTGCGAGAGGAGATTGTGCAGGGGCGGATGCCCCCGGGTGTGATGTACAGCGCGGCCTCGCTGGCCGAGAGCCTGCGGGTGAGCCGCACCCCGGTGAACCACGCCATTCAGCTACTGCACAGCCAGGGGCTGATAGAGCTGCACCCCAATGTAGGCTTTCAGGTGGTGCCCTTCCAGTGGCAGCGCATTGAGGAGCTGATGCAGATTAAAACCCAGATGGAAAAGCTGGCCTTGCAGCGTATGGAGCTGTATGCAGAGCCGCAGCATCTGGAAAAGCTGGGCGAGGGCTCCCGCGCCATACGCCGGGCGGTGGAAGCAGGGGACGCAGACGGCTACTACCAAAGCAGCCTGCAATACCACCTGCTGCTCTGCGACGCGGGCAAGGCCGTGATGTGCCGGGATTATTTTGAAAAATACTGGGACTACGAGGGCCTGTATGCCGTGAATATGGCCCAGAACAGGGCGGCCCTGCTGGCCATCTGCGACGACCATGATGAAATGCTGGCGGCTGTGGCAAGCCGGGACTTTGCCAAAGCGGTGGCCCAGGCCGATGGGCATATGGCACGGTGCCTTGCGCTGATTCAAAAAAACCTGCCCGCCGGGCCATAGAAAAAAGACCCCGATGCCGCAAGCCTGTGTTTGCGGTTTTTTTCTTGACAAGCCGGGCGAAAGGGGATATTCTGAATTACTTTTTTAAGCAGTAACAAAGCCGCGCGGTGCGGGCATAAAAAACCCACACCGGCGGCCAAAGGAGGCACAAGAATGATACCGAACCAGTGGTATGCCATTTACCCCGCGAAAAGGGTGCGGAAAAATGAGGTGACCGGCCTGCGGCGGCTGGGCATGGACCTGGCCCTGTTCCGCACGGCGGACGGGCAGCTGGGCTGCGTGACCGACCGTTGCAGCCACCGGGGCGCGGCGCTGAGCGGCGGGCAGGTGCATGGAGGCTGCCTGCGCTGCCCCTTCCACGGCCTGGCCTTCGACGCCGAGGGCGTTTGCCGCCATGTGCCCTCCCTGGGCAGAAGCACCACCCAGGACATCAGCCGCTACAATGTGCAGCAGCACCCGGTGCGGGAGCAGTATGGCATTGTCTACCTGTGGTATGGCGAGGGCAGCCCAGCGGAAACGCTGCCGTTCTTCACAAACGAGATAGGCGAGGCGGATGTGTATAGCGAGTTTGCCGACCACTGGGACGCCTACTACTCCCGCTGCATAGAAAACCAGCTGGATGTGGTGCACCTGCCCTTTGTGCACGCCACCACCATAGGCCGGGGGAACAAGACGCTGGTGAACGGCCCGAAGGTGCTGTTTGAAAACCGTATTTTGGCCACCAGCGCCGAAAACGAGGTGGATATTGGCCAGGCCCCCCGCCCGGCGGAGGAGTGCAGCCTCCACAGCACCTACCTAAACTTTCTCTTTCCGAACCTCTGGATGAACCATATCAGCGACAAGACGCGGGTGGTCATCTATTTTGCCCCGGTGGACGAGGAGAGCACCATCCTGTACATCCGCTTTTACTCCAAAATGGCGGGGATGCGCTGGGCCGACACCGCCATGGCCCAGCTGGGCAAGCTGGGCAACCTGGTGATTGAGCGGCAGGACAAGCGGGTGGTGGTGACCCAGCGCCCCAAGGTGAGCGCCTACCTCTCGGAGGAAAAGCTGGTGCCGGGGGATGGGCCGATAGTGCTGTACCGCCGCCTGCGGGAAAAGCTGAAACGGGGGGAGGAGATTTAAGCAAAGCAGTGTGGTCGGTTTTGAAAAATAGATTTGTTGTAAATACAACAGAACATCTTTCGGGTTTCCGGTAGAATGGCAGCATACACAGGGGCCGGGCCAAGGCC
>CAYRFC010000024.1:11963-14338 GCA_964423365.1 uncultured Oscillospiraceae bacterium | reverse complement strand
TATGGGAGAGATGTTTTGTTTTCAGTGCGAGCAAACCGGCGGGGGAAAGGGCTGCACGGGCAGCCGGGGGGTGTGCGGCAAGCCGCAGGACACCGCCAACCTGCAGGACAAGCTGACCGGCGCCATGGTGGCCCTTGCCAAAGCGGCAGAGGGAAAGCCGCTGAGCCCGGCCCGCACAAAGGCAGTGCTGGAGGGGCTGTTCACCACAGTGACCAACGTGGATTTTGACAGTGCCCGGGTGCAGCAATATATAGACGCCGTGCAGGCCGAGAGCCGGGCGCTGGGGGCGGCTGCAGTGGACTACGACATGCAAACCCTATGGGGGGAGCAGGAGGACATCCGCAGCCTGAAAAGCCTGATTTTGTTCGGTATGCGGGGGATGGCGGCCTATGCCTTCCATGCGCTGGTGCTGGGTTATGCCAGCGAGGAGGTGGACGCCTTTTTCTTCAAGGGTCTGCGTGCCGTGGGGGAGGCAAACGCGAGCATGGACAGCCTGCTGCCGCTGGTGCTGGAATGCGGCAGGGCCAACCTGGCCTGCATGGAGCTGCTGGACAGGGCCAACACCGAGACCTACGGCAGCCCAAGGCCCACCGAGGTGCCCCTGACAGTGGAGAAGGGCCCCTTTATTGTGGTGAGCGGGCACGACCTGCGCGATTTGGACCTGCTTTTGCAGCAGAGCGCGGGGAAGGGTGTGAACATTTACACCCACGGGGAGATGCTGCCCTGCCACGCCTACCCGAAGCTGAAACAGTACGCCCACCTGAAAGGGAATTTTGGCACGGCCTGGCAGAGCCAGCAGAGCGAGTTTGACGGCATTCCGGCCCCCATACTGTTCACCACCAACTGCCTGATGCCCCCGAAGGACAGCTACCGCGACCGGGTGTTTACCACAGAGGTGGTGGCCTACCCCGGCATGGTGCACATTGGGCAGGGCAAGGACTTTGGCCCGGTGATTGAAAAGGCGCTGGCGCTGGGCGGCTACCCCGAGGCGCGGGAGATGACCGGCATCAACGGCGGCAAGGTGGTGACCACCGGCTTTGGCCACGAGGCCGTGCTGGCCCAGGCGGGCGCGGTGGTGGAGGCCGTGAAGGCGGGTGCCATCCGGCATTTCTTCCTGGTGGGGGGCTGCGACGGCGCCCGCCCGGGGCGGAACTACTACACCGAGTTTGTGAAGCAGACCCCGAAGGACACGGTGGTGCTTACCCTGGCCTGCGGTAAATACCGCTTCAACGACATGGACTTGGGCGCGCTGGGCGGCCTGCCCCGCCTGATGGACATGGGCCAGTGCAACGACTCCTACAGTGCGGTGAAGGTGGCCCTGGCGCTGGCAGAGGCCTTTGGCACCGACGTGAACGGCCTGCCGCTGACCCTGGTGCTGAGCTGGTACGAACAGAAGGCCGTGGCGGTGCTGCTCAGCCTGCTGGCGCTGGGTATTAAGAATATCTACCTGGGGCCCACCCTGCCCGCCTTCGTCTCGCCCAACGTGCTGGACTATCTGGTGCAAAACTTCGGCATCCGCCCCATAGGCAAGCCGGAGGAGGACCTGGCACAAATTTTGGCATAGAGGGCCTTCGAACAGAAAAACCAAGAGCCGGGCCGCGGAAAAGAAAGCGGCCCGGCTCTTGATTTTCCCCCATTCCACCCTTGTATTCCGGCCCCCGTTTGTGCTATTCTGGTATACATACAAAACAAGAAGGCTGGGTGGCGCAATGCAACTGCTGAAAGAAAAAATAATACGGGATGGCGTGGTAAAATCGGACAGTGTTTTGAAGGTGGACTCCTTTTTGAACCACCAGATGGACATACCGCTGTTCAATGAGATAGGCAAAGAATTTGCCAAACGCTTCGCGGGCTGCAACATCAGCAAAATTCTCACCATCGAGAGCTCCGGCATTGGCATTGCCTCTATCACCGCCCAGTATTTTGGCGTGCCGGTGGTGTTTGCGAAAAAGGCGCAGAGCATCAACCTGGACGGCGACATGTACACCACCAAGGTGGAGTCCTTCACACACCGGCGGGTGTACGACGTGATTCTTTCGAAAAAATTCCTCTCGCCCGAAGACCATGTGCTGCTGATAGATGATTTCCTGGCCAATGGCTGCGCCCTGCTGGGCTTGATTGACCTGGTGCAGGAGGCCGGGGCCACCATAGAGGGCGCGGGCATTGTGATAGAAAAGGGCTTCCAGCAGGGGGGCAAAATCATCCGGGAGCGGGGCATCCGCCTGGAGTCTCTGGCCATTGTGGAGAGCATGAGCAAAGAGGGCATCTCCTTCCGCGGGGACGCGTAAAAAAATAAAAAAGCCACACCCGCCGGGAGAGACTCCCGGCGGGTGTTTGTGTATGGGACAATATACATTCACTGCCGTAAGGGGAGG
>CAYRFC010000024.1:0-11863 GCA_964423365.1 uncultured Oscillospiraceae bacterium | reverse complement strand
ACGTACCAGTCGCCCTCGGCCATGGGCAGCACCTTGTCCAGCCCGTTTTGGCAGTGGATGCTGTGGTACCAGGTGTAGCCTTTCGGGTGGCTAAGCAGCACGCCGGTGCGCAGCAGCTCCTCGGCCAGGGCGGGGGAGAGGCTGCCGGGCAGGGCCTCGGCGGCCAAAAACGAGTGGCCGCACAGGGCGCTTAACTGCGTAAGGCAGCCGGGGTGCCGCTGGCAGAGCGCGGGCGAGAGGTAGAGGGTGCCCTCGGCAAAATAAGCGTCGTAAGGGTAGCGGTTCTGGCGGTGGGGGCTTAGGGCCGCCACACACATCAGCGGGCCCTCGCAGGGGCGGTAGCGGCTGCCTTCGCCCGGCAGGTAGCTCACAGAGGCATTGTAGTAGTGGTGGATGTCCGGGATGTTGTCAAACTCCGGGGCCGAAACCTCCGCCCGGCCATCCGGCCCGGTGGCGGCGGTTTTTACGATAGGGGCGTTCTCCTGCGGGGTGGTGTTCACGGTGCCGTCCGGGTTCCACACAGGCAGAAAGAAAAAGCAGAGCGTCTCGCCCGCCACCGGCTGCCCGCCGCTTTGCAGCCGGGCCGAAAAGCGGTTTTCGTATTTTGTGCCGTCCGGTGCCAGGCGGCGCGCCAGGCTGAGCGTGCAGGCCGCGGGCAGATGATTCTCCACCCGGAAGAGGTCGGCCTCGATGTACATATCCTCCTGCCCAAAGGCCGCGTCCCCCCCAAAATGCCCCACGTTCAGCACCCGCCCGCCGGGGGTGAGCAGCATATAGGGCTGGTAGGGGCTGGGCGGCAGGCCGTCTATCTCATACCAGTTTTCGCCAAAATCGTTGCTGCAAGAGTAGGGCTTGTTCCGGCGGGCCCCCACCAGCAGGCCGCCGGGCAGCAGCACCATGGTCTCCGGCACAATGCCGCCCTGCGGGTTTTCCTCCGGGCTGGGCGGGGCGCCCCGGCGGATGCCATACAGGGTGCCGTTCAGGTAGGCCTCGCCCTGCCGCCGCACCCGCTGGCGGGCCACCGGGGTGGCCTGCACGTCCCCGGCGATGAACAGCAGGCTGCCGTCCTCCTCCTCGGCCACGTCATACTCGTGCGCGCCGATGCCGGGCAGCACATAGTGGGGGCCGGTGAAGCTGTGGCCGTCCTTGGTGGTCATGAAAAAGGTTTGAATTTTGTTTAGGTAGCTCTCGCCCGGCAGCATGGTGTTGCGGGTGGCGCGGGGCTTGCCCTCCCCCCAGGGGGTGCCGTAGAGGCTGGCCAGCAGCAGAATGGTGCCGTCGCGCAGGCGGCGGGTGCGCCAGAGGTAGGGCGCGGTGCCCTCCAGCAGCTTGGTGAGCCTGGCCCAGGTTTTGCCGCCGTCCCGGCTCTCCCGCACGTCGATATACTCGCACCAGCCGGTGCCCTCCTCGTTGATGCGGGGCACGTCAAAGCCCAGAATGCGGCCGTCGGGGAAGCCCGCGTTGCAGAAGGAGCCCTGCTCCAGTTGGCAGCGGCCCGTCTCGGTGAAGCTCTCTCCGTCATCGCAGGACACCATGTACACCCGGTAGGACTCCTCCGCCTCGCTGCCGCACTCCACCGAGCAATAGGACACCGGGGCCCCCACGGCCTCACCCATCTCCAGCCGCGGCGGGGTGTAGGCCAAATTCGGGGTGCGCAAGGTCTCTTTGAAGGAGAGGCCGATGCGGCCGTCTCCATAGTCGAAGCAGGTGGCCCAGGCCACAAAGCCGGGGCGTTTTTCGGGGTAATACAGGGCCTTGCGCTGCGCCTCCCGGGCGCTGGCCCCATGGCCGAACTGTTCCATAGGCGGTTCTCCTTTGTGCGTATCTTGTGCGGAAAGCGAGCTTTGGTGTGGCTAGCCGTTTTCCTCCGGCAGCGGGGCCAGGCACTGCTGGCGGTAGCTGTGCAGTGCGGCGGTGAGGAGCTGGTGGCTGCGCAGGGCCTCCTCTGGCCTAAAGCAGCCGAAGGGGCAGGGCAGGCCGCGCAGCTCGGCCACAAAGGCGGCGTACATCTGCAGCATGCTGTCTGGGAAGCCGAACTCGAAGATGGGGCCTGTGATGGCCGGGAAGGCCGGCTTGTAGCCCACGTTCAGGCGGCACCAGGCCTGCTCGCGGCCCTTTGGCTCTGTGAACCACAGGGCACCGGGGTCATCGGTGCTGAAGCGGGCCGAGAGCTTGAGCCCATAGACCGCATATTCCACCGTGTTGGTGCAGCCGGGGGCCATCCGCTTCATCTCAAAGTGCAGGGGGAAACGGTCGCCCCGGGTATTTTCGGCCTCACAGAGCAGGGTGGCGTTGTCATAGGTCTCGCAGGGCACCAGCTTGCCGGTTTTGTCTGGCCGCTGGGGGGCCAGGTTGCTCAGCACGGCGCTTACATTGCGCGGGCGGATGCCAAGGCGGAAGGGGATGTGCTGGGTGTGGATGCCCAAATCGCCCATGCAGCCATACTCGCCGTTGGCGGCCAGGGTGCGTTTCCAGTTGATGGGCTTATCCAAATCCATATCGGAGGAATGCTTGATGGCAAAATGGGCCTCGATCATCTGCCCAAAGGCCCCTTCCTCGTAAAGCTGCACCAGCTTTTGGGCGGCGGGGTAGAAGGGGAACTCGCTGCTGCACCGCACAAACACGCCGGGGTTTTCGCGCATGGCGTTCAGAATTTCCCGGCAGGCGGGCAGGTCGATGCCAAAGGGCTTTTCCCCCAGCAGGTGCTTGCCCGCGCGGATGATGTCGCAGTATACCTGGCTGTGCAGGTTGTGCGGCAGGGCGCAGTACACGGCCTCCACCTCGGGGTTTTGCAGCATTTCGCGGTAGTCGCTGTAGAAATAGCGGGTGTCTGGCACCCGGCGGAACCACTCGCGGTTTTCCTCGGAGATATCGCAGGCTGCCACGATGACCGGGCGGGGCAGGTCGCCTTGCAGGTGCAGCCAGCGCAGGGAGGCGCTGGCGAACTCCCGGCCCATCAGCCCGCAGCCTATCACGCCAAAACGAACCACATTTTCCGGCATATCATTGCTCCTTTTCCGTGTGGGTGAGGGCTTCGTCAAACAGGGAAACCAGCTCGTCCATCATGCTTTCGCTGGTGATGAGGGGGAGCTTTGTCAGGGCCACAGGGGGGCAGTTCGGCTTGTAGGTCTGGGCGCTAATGTCCACGCAGTAGCGCTCGTTCATCCGCTTGCAGAACTGCACGGCCTCCTCCACCCCCGCAAAGGTCAGGGCGCTCATGTGGGCGTCGCCCGCCACCCCGGTAACAACGCCGGGGTGCTTTGCGGCCAGGGCCTGCATCTTCTGGTGGTAGGCCCGGCCATTTTGGGTGATGCGCGCCCCGTTTTTCTGGATGTAGGCGATGGTGATGAGGTAAGAAAGGCTGGCCAGCTCCTCCTGGCCGTTGGTCACCAGTGCGCCGAACTGGCTGAGGCTGTCGTAGGCGGCGCTGGCGAGGATGCGGCTGGCGGGGTAGTTCCCGCCGGGGAAGCCCTTGCCCAGAGAGACGAAGTCCGGCTGCAGGCCGTATTGCCGGAAGAGGAACAGCCCCTCGTACCAGGCGCAGCTTTGAATTTCGTCGCAGAGCACCGGGGTGTCGTGCTGGCGGCAAAGGCGGTAGGCCTCTTGCAGGAAGGCCTCCTCCAGCCGGATGCCGCCGTAGTTCATCATGATGATTTCGTGGCAGAACCCGGCGGTTTTGTAGGGCGGGGTGTTGTAGGTTTCCATCAATTCGGCAAAGGCGGCGGCGTCTTGAATGGGGGCCGCCACTATCTTATACAGCCCGCAGGCCTCGGCCTTTTCGGCAAAGCCGGGCCACAGCCCGCGCAGGGTTTGGGCCAGCACGGTGGTGCCGTGGTAGCCCGCCGTAATGCCCCCGGCGTTGTCTGCCATCACCACAAACACCGGGGTGCGCCCGGCGTAGGGGGCGGGCTTGCCATCTATGGCATAGAAGCGCTGCAGCATCATTTTCAGGGCCGCTTCCACCGCCAGAGAGCCGGTTTCCAGGTTGATGACGGTGTTCAGCACCCCGGGGGCGCGGCTTTCCAGCAGGGCGTCCACCTCGCCGCTCTCCGGGGCCAGGCCCGCCGCGTGGGCCACCAGGCTGCGCTCCAGCAGGCGGGTGATGTAGCCGCGGGTGTTGTTGTGGGTGGCATTTGGGATGCCCAGGGCCTTGGCGTTTTCCAAAAGCTGGTAGCCGGGAAAGGCGTGCCCCAGCGGGATGTGGTAGTGCTCTGATTTGGCGGTGAAGTAGAGCCGTCCGTCCTCGCCCACGCGGAAGCAGCCCAGCCCGCTGAGGGGGGCGGCCCCGGCGTTTTGGGCCGCGGCATAGGAGTGGGTGGGCGCGCCCCCGGTGTGGGCCCTGAGGCCGGGCGCCAGGCTTTGCCCCAGAAGCTCCATCAGGGCCTCCTGCCGCCGGGCAAAGTCCTCCGGGTAGAAATTCACCTTCTGCTGGGCCAGGGCCAGCAGGGGGGCGGGGTCTTCCCCGCGCAGGGCGGCAGCGGCCCCGCAAACGGCGTAGATATAGTCTTCACCCAGTAAATCTTGCAGGGAAAGGGATAGATTTTCCATAGCGGTCTCCTTTGTCATCATTGGCGGCTTGGGCGGCGTTTGCCATTTGCGGACTTGCCGCTTTACGCTTCTATACCTCGGCCAGCTCTATGCCCAGCAGGCGGCAGAACAGGCGGATGCGGTTTTTGTATTCGCCATACACCACCACCTCGTGGTGGGTGCCGCCCGCTTCCATCCAGGCGCGCACACAGTTTTGCACCCCGCTTTTCGGGGCGAAGAACATATAGGGCATGTCGCAGCGGGTCAAATCGCACTTGTCCAGCACCTCGCCCTCGGCATACACCAGCCGGAAGCCTCCGTTCAGGTAGGCAAGGCTCATCACGGCGCAGGGCCCCGGCTGGGGGGTGAAAAGGGGGGTGGGCGGGTTTGAGAGGCCGCCCTCGCCAAACACCCGGTTGGCGAGAAAGGGTTTTTTGTCCTTCCGGGCGGCCTGCCAGTTGCCCTCGCCCGCGTGGCAGAACAAAATGGCGTTTCGGGGCAGGTCCATCATGTACATCTCGCTAAAATTCGAGAGCCCGCAAAGCCGGTGCATGGCCGCGCCCAGCATGGCGCAGCTTGCGTCCCCCTCGGCGGCGTAGCCGTAGCCGTCCGCCATCAGGCTGGAGGCGGCCAGCAGGGGCAGCTGGCTGAAGCGGCCGTCGGCCCCGAACTCCTCGAAATGGGCGGTGTAGCCGGCGTACTGGTGTTCCTCCAGGTAGCGCCGCAGCCCCAGGTACATCCGCACCGCCTCGGCGTGCTGGGCCTCGCCCATGCTGGGGTCTATGGTGAAGACGGTTTTTTCATACGCGATGCGCTGGCGGATTTCCTCCTCCTCCACGGCGGCGCAGAAAGCCTGCACGCTGCCAATGCTGTCGTAGACGAACTCTGCGCCAAGCTTTGTGTAAACGGCCATGTCGTCGGTGATGACGTCCCCCATGCCCGCCAGCTTGCCGATGATGCCGATTTTCATCTGCTTGAGCTGCTGGGCCGCCGCCGCCGCCGCGCCAAAATCCGCCAGAAAGGCGGCCAGCTCTCCATTTTGGCGGCTGCCCGCGAAAAACTGGCAGGGGATGCCCGCGCGCAGCAGGCAGTTGGCGTTGTCCTGCGCGCCGTGAATACCCTGGTTCACCGTCAAATCCAGCTCCTCAAAGTCGTCACCCACGGTCTCATCCGGCTGCACCAGCGCCAGAGCCAGCGGCAGGCGGTTTTGCTGCATGGCCCGCACCAGATATTGCCCCTGCGAGTAGCTGAGCAGGAAAATGACAATGCCGTCCAGGTTTTCCGCGTTGTAGCGGGCGGTGAGGGCCTCTATTTCGGCGCGGTTGCGGGCGATATCGGGGAAGCTGAATGCGGCGGCGTCGGCCATATCGTCCAGCATCTGCTGCACATAGGCCCGCTGCCGCTGCGCTATGCCGGGGAAAAGGGGCTCGTAGGCTTCCAGCATCAGGGCCAGAATACCAAGGCGTGGTTTGTTCATGGCTTGCTCCTTTGTGTTTGGGAATTTGTTCTGCGGTGCCTGCTTTGCGTGTTTTGCCCTGCACGGGCTATTCTGGGGGAGAACCGACTGAAAAAAGCGGACGGAGGCTGCGGTGCAGGCTTTTGTAAAGGGCGTAGGCCTCCTCATAGCCCGGCACAGGGGCGGGGGTGAACACCCGGCCCGCCCCGCGCTCTGGCATCTCCCCCCGGGGCAGCAGCCCGGCCCCCCACAGGGCCAGCAGGGCGGCCCCCTGCGAGGCGGCCTCGCTGCAAGATGCGGCCTCAAAGGGGCAGCCGCACACGTCGGCCTTCATCTGCATCCACAGGGGGCTGCGGGCCCCGCCCCCCAGCGAGAGGAGGGCGCTGGGCTGCAGCCCGCGCTGGGCCAGCATCTCGATAAAATCCCGCAGGAGGAAGGCCACGGCCTCGAAGATGCTGCGCGCGAAGTGGGCGCGTGTGCTGCCAAGGCTGGCCCCAAAAAACACGCCTCTGGCGCCGGGCAGGCTCTCGGGGTCCACACAGCCGGAGAGGTAGGGCAGGAAGACCAGCCCCCCGCAGCCCGGCGGCGCGGCGGCGGCCAGCTCGTCCAGCGCGGTGTAGCTGTCCGGCGGCAAATCCTTGCAAAACTCGTCTCGGAACCAGCGCAGGGCCATGCCCGCGGTGTTGGCAATGGGCAGGTAGAGAAAATGGCCCGGCAGGGCGTGGCGGTAAAGGGTGAGGCGGTGGCCGGGCGGAAATACCGGGTGCCGGGTGCAGGCGGCCATCACCAGCGCGGTGCCGGTGGTTTCGGTGATGAGGCCCTCCTGCAGGCAGCCTGCGGCCAGGGCGGCGGCCGTTTGGTCCATGGCGCCCGCCACCACCGGCAGGCCGGGGGGCAGGCCAAAGCGGGCGGCGGCCTCTGCGGTAAGCGGCCCGGCCAGGCTGCCGCACTCCAGCAGCTCGGGCAGCATTTCAGCCGGCAGCTCCGCAGCGGCCAGGGCCTCGGGCCAGTAGCCATCGGTTTTTAGGCTGAACCAGCCGGTGGAGGTCTGCAAGGATTTTTCGCTGACGAACCGCCCGGTGAGGCAGTGCAGCAGAAAATCCTCCAAAAGCAGCAGTTTTTTTGCCTGCCCAAACAGGGCCGGGCGGTGGCGGCGCAGCCACAGGGCCTTGGCCAGCGGCAGCGCGCCTTGCAGCTCCGGCAGGCCGGTCTCCTCATAAAAAGCCTGGGGCGAAAAAGCTTGCCCCAGCTCGCGGGCCTCCGCCTCGGCGCGGCTGTCCAGCCAGACAAGGAAGGGGCAGAGGGGGCTGCCGTCCGCCCCGGTAAGCACCAGGCTTTCCCCCTGGGTGGTGAGGCCCAGGGCCTGTATTTCGGCATTGGGCAGCAGGGCCTTCACCCCGGCCACGCCCTTCTGGATGGCGGCCAGGTAAACCCCGGCCTCCGCCTCCACAAAGCCGTTTTCGGCCTGCAGGGAATATTCCTCTACCCGGCAGGCCAGCAGCTCCAGCGTGGGGGAAAACAGGCAGATCTTCACCGAGGTGGTGCCTGCGTCCAGGGTGAGAATGCAGGGAATTTGCACAAGAACACCGCCTTTCCGGTCTATCATTCCACGTTTATGCAGTTTCGTTGCAGCTATACAAAGGAAAGGCCCAGTGCGGTGAAGTGGCGCACGGTGTCGCCGCCAAGGCCGCTGTTTGTGAGGAAGCCCTCGGGGGCCGAGAGGGGGGCAAAGGGCACAAAGGAGCTGCCGCCCAGCTTTTCGGCCCCCGCCAGAATGTAGCGCCGCTGCGAGGCCGCCAGCACCAGCTCATTTAGCCGGGCTGTCTCAAAGTCGGTGGCGGTGAAGCCGCGCTCCTCCACGGCGTCGGCCCCCAAAAAGCAGGCCCCGAATACCAGCTTGCGCACGGCCTCCTCGGCCAGATAGCCGCAGAAATCCCGCCGACGCTCCCGCCAGCGTCCGCCTATCAGGCTTACCGGGCAGTGGGGCGAGAGCAGGGTGAGGTTGACCAGGGAGTTGGTGTAGACCTCGATATTTTCCAGCTTGCCTTCTTCCAGTGCCTCGGCCAGCGCCCCGGCCAGCGCGGCCAGGGTGGTGCCGCCGTCCAGGTAGATGACCTCGCCGGGGCGGCAGAGGGCCAGTGCCTTTTGGGCAATCTCGGCCTTGGCGGCGGTGTTTTGCCGCTGCAGGGCCTCATAGGAGTAGGCGGGCGGGCTGCGCTGGGGCAGGCTGATGCCCCCAAAGGTGCGGATGACGGTGCCCTCACCCGCCATTTTGGTGAACAGCCGCCGCACCGTCGCCTCCGAGACATCCAGCAGCTCGGTGGCCTCTGCCGTGGTGAGGCGGGGCTGTATTTCCAGTTGGTTCAAGATTCTCTGTGCGTTCAGCAGCACTTTTTTTCCAGCCATCGTGGCCTCCTTTGCCCGGCACTTTGGCCACGCTTCACTGTGCGGTATGGCCCTTGCCCCGAGTATAACAAAAAATGATTGTTTCAGTCAATAGATGGCGCATAAATTTCATCAAATGACCGAAACAATCAATATTTGCTTGACAGAAGGGGCCGTGACGCGGTAGTATGCCAGTGAGATTAGACGGAGGCCACCGGCACAAAACACCCCGCCTCATCGGCCTCCTTAGCGGCCAGGCAGGCGGCAGCGGCGGCCAGGCCGTCCCGCAGGCTGGCGCTGGCGGGCTGGCCCTCCAGCACCCGCATAAAGTCCAGCGCCAGCGCCTCGTCCCCGCCAAAATGGGTGCTGGTGGGCAGGGTGATATGGTGGATGCTGCTGCTGGGGCTTTGGTAGAGGTCGTGCCGGATGTCGCCGGTGTAAAAGTCGAACTCCAGGCTGCTTTTGGTGCCCACCAGCCGGGCCCCGCGCCGCCCGGCCGTCTTTTTCACCACAAAGTTCTGGCTGTAGCTGAGCAGGGCCCCGCTTTGGGTGGTGAAGATGGCGCTGGCGCAGTCCTCGTTGCCGGTGTCCTCTGCAAAGCAGCACCAGTCGCCCTGCACGTCCTCCCGCAGCAGCTTTTTCACCACAAAGGGGCTCTCGGGGCAGCTCCGGTATTCCTTGCAGGCGGGGCAGCGCAGCCCGGCGGGCTTGTCGCCCTTGAAATGCAGCTTGGCCGTTTTGGCCGCGGCGGTTTGGCAGTGCTCGCCCAGCAAATACTGAATATAGTCGATGTCATGGGTGGCCTTTTGCAGGAAAAGGCCACCGGTCTCGGCGGGGCTGCGGTACCAGCTGTGGTAGTACACGCTGCCGTAGGGCACGTTGTTCACCGCCTGCACCATGGTGATGCGCCCAAGGCTGCCGCTCTCCACAATGGCCTTCACCGCCTGCACCAGCGCCGTCACCCGCAGCGGGAAGCTGACCACCACCCGGCTCTCCTGCCCGCGCCCGGCCTCGCGCAGGGCCAAAAACTGCTCTTTGCTGATGCAGACCGGCTTTTCCAGAAACAGAGGCAGCTCTTTTTGCAGCACCAGGCAGGCCAGCGGGGTGTGCAAAGCGCAGCGGGTGCCGATGAACACCCCGTCCAGCGCCTCCTTTTCCAGCATTTCTTCGGCGCTTTCGTAGTAGGCGGTGTGGGCAAAACGCGGGTCGTCTCCCCATTTTTCCCGCACGGCCCCGCAGCGTGGGTCGGCAATGGCGGCAATGGAGATATCTGCCTCCATGCTGGTGAAGGCCTGCACCATGGTCTCGCTGCGCAGGCCGTAGCCAATAAATCCGATTTTTTTCATAGATTTGCTCCTTTGTTGGTTGTGGTAGAAAAATGTAGGGATTTTGTGTTTATAGTTTATGAAGTGAGAAAAAGGATTCGGCATTTGCACACAGGGAAAACGGAAAGGACGGCTGGCGATGGAACTGAGAGTGAAGCGGCTTTCGGCGATGACCAAGGTGTTTTTGGACGAGGAGCCGGGGGAGGACTTTCGCCCCGGCGAGGTATTTTTGAACGAAGTGTTTTGTTTTCAGCTGGCCTTTTGCCCCAGCGAGGCCCTGACGCTGGAGGATGAAACCCTGACGGTGTGCTGCACGGGCGGCGGGGCGGTGACGGCCTTCCTTGTGGGGCAGGTGCCCTGCGAGCTGCCCTGCTACCCGGATGCCGACGACGACTATCTCCGCCGCCGCCCCGGCCTGTTTCCAGACCCCTTGTACCCCGTGACGGGGCCCTTCCGCCTGACCGGGATGCTGCAATGGCGGGCCCTCTTTTTTGAGGTGGACGCCGGGGCGCTGGGGGCGGGGGAGCATGAGCTGGAGGTGAGGCTGGAGACCGGGGGCGGGCTGTGCGCGCGGGCGGTGTTTGGCCTGCGGGTGCTGCCGCTGGCCCTGCCGCCTCAAAGGCTGGTGTTCACCCAATGGATACACTATGACTGCATAGCCCGGCTGCACGGCCAGCCCTGCATGGGGCCGCAGCACTGGGAGATGGTGTGGCGCTATGTGAGGCAGGCCGCCGAACACGGGGTGAACATGCTGCTCACCCCGCTGGTCACCCCGCCGCTGGACACCCTGCCCGGGCGGGAGCGCCCCACCGTGCAGCTGATAGACGTGGAGGTGGAAAACGGGGAATACCGCTTTGGTTTTGAGCGGCTGCGGGCCTTTATGGAGACCGCGCGGGGGCTGGGAATCGAATATTTTGAGATGACCCCGCTGTTCACCCAGTGGGGGGCGGCCTTTGCGCCCAAGGTGGTGGCCCGGGTGGCGGGGGAGGCGCGCCGGATTTTTGGCTGGGACAGCCCCAGCGACGGGGTGGAATACACCCGCTTTTTGCGGGAGCTGCTGCCCCGCCTGGGGGCGGAGCTGCGGGCCTGGGGCCTTGCAGAGCGCTGCTTCTTCCATGTGTCTGACGAGCCGCAGAAGCCCGAGCACTACCCCCATTACCGCAAAGCCTATACCCTGATGGCAGAGCATTTGAAGGGTTTTGCCATTCTGGACACCCTGAGCAGCGCGGAGTTTTACAAGGAGGGGTATATTCGGCACCCCATTGCGGCGGCCGACGCCTTTGCCCGCCTGCGGGCCGCGGGCGCAGAGGAGATGTGGGCCTACTACTGCTGTGCGCAGTACAAAAAAACGCCAAACCACTTTTTGGCCATGCCCCTGCGCCGCACCCGGGTGCTGGGCAGCATTCTCTACAGGCAAAACGTGGGGGGCTTTTTGCACTGGGGCTATAACTTCTGGAACGGAAAATACTCTGAATGTGAACTGAACCCCTACTGTGATACCGATGGAAAGGCCACCTTCCCGGGGGGCGACCCCTTTGTGGTGTACCCGGGGGAGGCGGGGCCGCTGTCCTCTCTGCGGCAGAAGGCCCTGCGGCAGGCAGTTTACGACAACCGCGCCCTGCAGCTGCTGGAGGAGCGCGCGGGCCGGGCGGCGGTGCTGGCCCTTCTGGAAGCGTTCGGCCCGCTGGATTTTGAAGAATACCCCCGCAGTGACGAGGCTCTCCACCGCTTGCGGGCCGGAGTCAACCGCGCCATTATGGGCTCATAAAGCAGAGGGTTCTGCTAATATTTTAGCATGTTATTAGTAAAATGCAAGAGGGCGATGGTGAAAACGTACAAAGTTTCCTCTGTTTTCTTGTAGGGCTTTTTGCTTGACTTTTGGTACAAATTGGTATTATTATGACATTAAGTTAGGAGAATGCGGCGTAATCATGCGCAGGGCAATATGCAAGCTGAGGAAAAAATATTAGTAATAACTTAGGGAGGGACGGCTCATGGCTCATCCTGCCGCTGCGGCACCGCCGCCCGGAAACCTGCAAGACAGAAACTCCCGCCGGTACCGCTTTTTGGCCTATATGCGGAAGTATTGGTTTATCTATCTGTTGGTGTTGCCGGGCCTTTGCTTCATGGTTGTGTTCAACTATGGCCCCATGTACGGCATCCAGCTGGC
>CAYRFC010000023.1:9710-22870 GCA_964423365.1 uncultured Oscillospiraceae bacterium | reverse complement strand
TTACCCGTGGAAAAGCACGGAAAAGGAAGGCAAAACCACGGATTTTTGCCAAGGGGCGGCAGGGTGAGCGAAATGAAACAGGACGCGGGCCGGGACTGGGAAACTGTGGTGGGGCTGGAGGTGCACGCGGAGCTTTGCACCCCGGAGAAACTGTTCTGCCATTGCGCAAACCGCTTCGGTGCGGCGCCCAATACCCTGTGCTGCCCTGTCTGCCGTGGGGAAGGGGCCGCACCGGTTCTAAACCGCCAAGCGGCAGAATTTGCCGTGCGTCTGGGCCTTGCACTGGGCTGTGAAATCAGCCGGGTTTCTGGCTTTGACCGCAAGTATTACGACTACCCCGACCTGCCCAAAGGCTACCAGATTACCCAGCAGCGGCAGCCCATTGCGCAAAATGGCGTTTTGCCCTTTCTCTGGAACAAGCTGGACTGCCGAATGGAAATAGAGCGGATTCAGCTGGAGGAGGACACCGCCCGGCTCTCTGTGGGCCCGGCGGGAGAAGGGCGGATAGACTATAACCGCTGCGGGGTGCCACTGGTGGAGATTATCACCCGGCCGCAGGTACAAGGCAGCGGGCAGGCCAAGGCGTTTTTGGCCGCTCTGGCCGCCACCATGCTGGCCCTTGGCGTTTCAGACGGCAAAGCACAGGAGGGCAGCCTGCGCGCAGACGTGAATGTCTCGGTGCGGCGCCGGGGCGAGGCCGGCCTGAGGCCGCGCTGCGAGCTGAAAAACATATCTGGGTTTGGCGCGATAACGCGCGCGATAGAAGCGGAAGCCGTACGCCAGATGGCTCTGTACGAAGCGGGAGAAACCATACAGCCGGAGACACGCCGCTGGGACGATAAAAACCGCAGAAGTGTGTTTCTGCGCCCGAAAGAGGGGTGCGCTCAGTATCTATATGAGCCGGAGCCCCAGCTTGTGCCGCTCTATTGGGAGGAACCATGGCTGCAGGCTCAAAAAGCCCACCTGCCTGAACTGCCCTACCAAAAGAAAATACGCTACTGTGAAGAACTGGGGCTCTCCGCCGAGAAGGCGACTGCACTGGCCTACCATCTCCCGGCTTCTCTTTACTTTACGCATACAATCGAATATAAATTATGTAAAGCAGAAACACTTGCCAATTGGATTTTGGTAGAAATTCCCGCAATCACAAACGATTTTTATGCGGAGGATGGGAACCCGGTGCTTCCGCCTGGGAATCTGGCTGAGCTGGTTAGGATGGTAGAGAAAGGTGAATTGTCTAACCTGGCTGCCAAGGCCTTGCTGCCGGAAATGCTGCATACAGGCCGCCGGGCCAAAGAGCTGGCAGAGCGCCATGGCCTGCTGCAAAACAATAAGCCGGAAGATTTGCAAGAGCTGGCCAGGGAGATTCTGGCGGCGCATCCTTCTGTGGTGCGGGATTTTCAAGAGGGAAAAAAGGCGGCGCTGGATTTTTTGGTGGGCCAGGGCATGAAAAAAAGCAAAGGAGCGGCAAACCCCGCCATGCTGCGGGAATGGCTGCAGGCTGCAATGGGCTAGAAAGTGGCTATGGGCAGCTCTTGTAGCTTCCCAAGATAAATGCTATACTTATATTTCTATAAAGATGCGTGAGGGGGAGCCTAGATGGATGACATGCACCAGCATAAGGCAGAGGGTCATTTGAAGATATCCGGCGATGCCATAGAAAAAATTGCACGCTTGGCCGCACTTGAGGTGGAGGGGGTGGCCAAGGTGCGCCTGCCTGCCTGCCCAGCCAACAGCCTGAAAGGCATGGTTTCTTCGGCGAGGCCAGCCCAGGTGGAAATCAACAATGATGTGGCCGATGTGACCCTTTCCGTGGTGGTCAATGAGGGTGCTATCCTCCCCGAGGTGTGTGAAAAGGTGCAGCAAAATGTAAAGGCGTCCATTCAGAACATGACCACCATCGCTGTGGGCCGTGTCAATATCAATGTGGTGGGAATTGCCCCCGGCAAGGAAGAGGCCCGATGAGTAAACCAAGCCGCAGAGACTCACGTGAAAATGCTTTTATATGCCTGTTTGCCGCCAGCTTTAGCGGCATGGGCACCGAGGCCGAGGCCTCCTGGTTTGTGCAGGATGAAGAACTTGCCATGGATGCTTATATGGCGGCGCTGCTGCAAACATGCTGGGAGAATCTGCCCGAGATAGACCAAAAAATTACGCCTAAGCTGAAAGGGTGGACCCTGGAGCGCCTGCCCCGGGTAAGCCTGCAAATACTGCGGCTGGCCACGGCCGAGATGCTGTTTGGGGAAGAGGACCTGGACAGTGTGGTCATCAACGAAGCGGTGGAGCTTGCCAAGAAGTATGGGGAAGAGGGAGACTACCAGTTTATCAACGGTATTTTGGGCAATATTGTGAAAGAGCTGCGGGCGGCAGACACCGTTTCTCCGCCACCTGCCGCACCGGATAAAGACGAAAATACAGCAGAAAAGGCAGACTGAGATGATTGCCCTTGGCCTAGATACCAGCAATTATGCAACCTCTGTGGCGGTGGTAGATACCACCCGCATGGAGGTTGTTTGTGCAAAAAAAGAGTTTTTGCCGGTGCCGCAGGGGCAGTGCGGCCTGCGGCAGAGCGATGCTGTTTTTCAGCATACCAAGGCGCTTCCCGGCATGCTGCATGCCATAGAAGCGCAAGGCGTGCTGCCCCATGTGAAGGCGGTGGGGGTGTCGGTGAGGCCCCGGCCGCAGCCAGGCTCTTACATGCCATGCTTTCTGGCGGGGTACAGCGCGGCCCAGGCGGCCGCCCTGGTGGCGGGCCTGCCCCTGCACGAAACCAGCCACCAGCAAGGGCATCTGGCGGCCGCCCTGTTTGGGGCCGGCCTACTGGCTGCGGGCCTGCCCAAAAGCCCATTTTTGCTGTTTCACTGCTCTGGCGGCACCACAGAACTGCTGTATACACGCGGCTTTGAGGTGCTGAGTCTGGTGGGAAAATCCTTGGACTTATATGCGGGGCAGGCGGTGGACAGGCTGGGTGTACGCCTGGGCTACGGCTTTCCGGCCGGTGAGGCCCTCTCCGGCCTGGCGCTGGAATGCCGGGAGCACATCACACCAAAGCTGAGCCTTAGCGGCGTGAACTGCCACCTTTCGGGCCTGCAAAACCAGTGCGAAGCCCTGCTTAGGGCGGGCAAACCCCCGGCCTATGTGGCCAAATACTGTCTGCTGGCGGTGGCCCACACGGCTCTTGCCATGATAGCCGAGGCGCGTAGGCTTCACGGGCCTTTGCCGGTGCTCTGTGCCGGTGGTGTGATGGGCAGTGTGCTCATCCGCCGTGAGATGGAGGAGAGGGAGACGGGGCTGCATTTTGTGCCGCCGGCGTTTTCCAGCGACAATGCGGTGGGCATAGCCTGCATCGCAGGATTGGGAGGCCGGCATGGCGACGATACTGGAAATTTCTGCACTGAATAAATATGTGCGTTCCTTGCTGGATGGTGACCCCTTTTTGTGCGATATCGCCGTAAGGGGCGAAGTGAGCAATTTTAGCCGGAATTATAAAACGGGACATTGTTATTTTTCTTTAACGGATGCAAAATCCAGCGTGAAAGCCGTCATGTTTAGAGCGGAGGCAGACCGCCTCTCCTTTCGCCCCGAAAATGGCATGCTGGTGGTGGCCAGAGGGCGGGTGTCTCTGTACGAGAGGGATGGCGCCTACCAAATCTATGTGGATGCCCTGTTTGAAGAAGGGGGAGGCGCGCAGAAAAATGCCCTGGAGCAGCTCAAGGCCAAATTGTACCAGGAGGGGCTGTTCGACAGCCAGAAAAAGAAGGCGCTGCCTGCCATGCCCTGGGCCATGGGGGTTGTTAGCTCTAAAACAGGCGCTGCCTTGCAGGATATAATCAATGTGGCGCAGCGGCGAAACCCCTGCGTGCGCCTGGTGCTGGCGCCGGTGAGGGTGCAGGGCAGCGGGGCGGCAAAAGAGGTAAGGGATGCCCTGCAAAGGCTGGATGCAAGGGGCTTGGATGTGATTCTCATCGCCCGGGGCGGTGGCTCTGCAGAGGATTTGTCGGCATTCAACGATGAGGCACTGGTGCGGGCCGTGGCGGCAGCCAAGACCCCGGTGGTTTCAGCCATTGGGCATGAAATAGACTTTACACTGCTGGATTTTGTGGCCGACCTTCGCGCGCCCACCCCTTCTGCCGCCGCAGAGCTGGCACTTCCCAGCCTGGCAGAGCTTTTGGCGGAAAAAGAAATTTTATGCATGAATTCTGGCCGTAATATTCATAATCATCTGCAATTGTGCTATAATCAAATACAAGGCGCCATGCGCCACCCGGCCTTTATGGAGCTGGCCAGACGCGAGGCGCGGCTGGCAGAGCAGCTGCACGGCCTGCGTGCTGAATGCCGCCGCGCCATTGACGACAAACTGGGGCAATCGGAGAATTTGCTGGAGCAGGCCGTCCATCTGGCGGGCAGCCTAAGCCCCTATGGTGTGATGCAGCGCGGTTATGCCGCCGTGGAAAAGCAGGGGGCCCCCGTAAGCCGGGCGGCGGGGCTGCAAGCGGGGGATGCACTGACCCTCCGGTTTTCTGATGGGTGTGTGCAGGCTGAGGTGCAAAAGGTGCTGCCGGAGAAAGAGAGCGTACACAGTGAGTAAAAAGCCGCAGGAAATAGAGGCCTTGTTGCATGAATTACAGCAGTCCCTGGATGTAATGTCCTCGGGGGAGCTCAGCCTGAATGCCAGCATCAAGGAGTATGCAAAAGCTGCCGGGTTGATTGCAGCCTGCCACAGCCGTTTGCAAGAGGCCAGGCTGCAGGTGGAGGAGATAGATGCACACCTGGCAGCGGTGGAGGCCGAAAATGAACTTTGAAACCCAACTGGCCGACTATCGGCAGCAGTGTGAAAGCGCCCTGGAGCGGTATGCATTGCCGCTGTTTCAGCAAAATTCTCTGGTAAGCGAGGCGGCCATCTATGGGCTGATGAACGGTGGCAAGCGGGTGCGTGGGGTACTGGTTTTGGCTGTCAACCAGCTTCTGGGTGGAAATAGGGAGCTGGCCCTGCCGCTGGCAGCGGCCATGGAGATGACCCACGCCTTTTCCCTGATACACGACGACCTGCCCTGTATGGACGACGACGCGGTGCGGCGGGGGAAACCGGCGGTGCATGTGGTGTATGGTGAAGCGAACGCCCTTTTGGCCGGTGACCTGCTGGCCATACAAGCCTTTGAAGCGGCCAGTGCAGACTGCCTGCCGCCGCCTGCCGCCGCCCGGGCGGTGCGCATACTGGCCGCCGCCGCGGGTGCAAGAGGCATGATTTATGGCCAGGAGCTGGACAAGGCATATGAGACGAAAACCGCCGATGAGGCCGCCCTATACACCATCCACCGCCATAAGACAGGGGCGCTGATTGCTGCGGCGGCAGAGCTGGGCGTTTGTTCCTCAGAGACCTACAGCCAGCAAGCCGAAATTGCCCTGTTTGCCGGCCACATCGGCCTTGTTTTTCAAATTGTGGACGACATTCTGGATATGAGCTCCACCACAGAGATTCTGGGAAAGCCCGTGGGCAGCGACAAGCAGCAGGGAAAGACCACGTTTGCCAGCCTGAACGGTGTGGAGGCCTCCCGCCGGGAGGTGGCCCGCTTAACCCAAGAAGCAGTGCGGGTATTGCATGATAAATTCGGAGATAGTGCAAGCTTTTTGTCACAGTATGCAGAGTGTTTGGCCGACAGAGTATCCTAATCCATCAACTGGGAGGATGGAATGATTCAGAAATTGTTTTTCAACAATTATTTGCTGATGCTGCCGATTCTTTCCTGGTGCATTGCCCAGGTATGCAAAACCATACTGGATTTCATTATGAACGGCAGCTTGAATGTGGAGCGCTTGGTGGGGGCGGGCGGCATGCCCAGTGCACACTCCGCCTTGGTTTGTTCCCTGTTTGTGGGGTCGGCGCGTAAATTTGGCCTGGACGACCCCATTTTTGCCATCAGCTTTGTGCTGGCCATGATTGTGATGTATGATGCGATGGGCGTGCGGCTGGAAACAGGACGCCAGGCCAAGGTAATCAACCGGATTGTAGACGATTTGCGGGAAGAGGGACTGGACAGAGAGGCTGAAACCGAAAAAAAAGAGGACCGACCGCTGAAGGAAATGGTGGGGCACACCCCATTGCAGGTTGTAAGCGGTGCGCTTTTGGGGGTTCTCATCGCCGTCCTGATTCCCGTTTTTTGAGGTGCTGGAATGGAGACCAAATTTTTGCAGTCCATCCATGGTCCAGAGGACTTAAAAAAGCTGGATTTTCGGGAATTGGAGCTACTGGCCGGTGAAGTGCGCGAATTTCTGATAGAAAATGTGTCGAATACGGGGGGGCACCTGTCCTCCAATTTGGGCGTTGTGGAATTGACCATTGCCCTCCACAAGGTGTTTGCCTCCCCCTCGGATGTGTTTGTTTTTGATGTGGGGCATCAATGCTATACCCATAAAATTCTCACCGGAAGGCGGGATTTGTTCCCTACGCTGCGCCAAAAAGAAGGGCTTTCCGGCTTCCCCTCTCCTGCCGAGAGCCCCCATGACCACCTGCGGGCAGGCCATGCCAGCAACTCCATCTCGGTGGCTGTGGGGGTGGCGCGGGCCAAAAAGCTCAAGGGGGAGCCGGGCAAGGTCATTGCCATCATTGGAGACGGCGCCTTCACAGGCGGGCTGGCCTACGAGGGCATGAACAACACGGGCAATCTGGACAATTTGATTGTCATATTAAATGATAACACGATGTCTATTTCCAAAAATGTGGGCGCGCTGGCCCATTACTTCACCCGGCTGCGCACCAGCCCCCAATATTACAAGGCAAAAAGTGATGTAAAAAGTATGCTGAGCTATACGCCTGTGATTGGCAGGGGAATGCAGCGCAGCATTCACACAGCAAAGTCTGTTTTAAAGCGGGCCATATACAAAACCACCATGTTTGAGGAAATGGGATTTTTGTATATTGGCCCACAGGATGGGCACAACCTGCCCGAGCTTTGCAACCTGCTGGAAAATGCAAAAGAGGCCGCAAAGCCCCTGATGCTGCACCTGGAGACAAAAAAGGGAAAGGGCTTTACACCGGCAGAGCAAAACCCCGGTGCTTTTCATGGCGTGTCTGCGTTTAACCGTGAGGCTGTGCGCGACCCTGATATCTCCCCCAAGGATTCCTATTCCACGGTGTTTGGCAAAAAACTACGGGAGCTGGGGGGAGAACACCCCCGTCTGTGCGCCATCACGGCAGCCATGAAATATGGCACGGGCCTGCAATATTTCAAGAAGGCCTGGCCCCAGCGGTTTTTCGATGTGGGTATGGCCGAGGCCCATGCCGTCAGCTTTGCCGCGGGCTTGGCCGCGGAGGGCTTTCTGCCGGTGGTCGCCATCTATTCCACATTTTTGCAACGTTCCTATGACCAAATTATTCATGATGTGATGCTGGCCCATGCCGATGTTTTATTCGCCATCGACAGGGCGGGCCTGGTGCCGGGCGATGGAGAAACCCATCAGGGGATTTACGACGCTGCCTATCTGAGTCAGCATCCAATGACCTTGGTTTCTCCGGGAAATTATGCCGAGCTATGCTATTGGCTGGAAAAATTGGTGGCCGACTGCCACGGCCCACGGGCCATACGCTACCCCCGTGGCACCGAATCCCCCCTGCTGGCCGAAAAACCATGCAGTGGGAACGAATATGACAAGCTAATTTCTCATAATAAAGCCAATACTGCACTGGTTAGCTATGGGGCTGAAATGGAGGAGCTGCTGCGGGCCGATACCCTATTGGCCGGACAAGAGAACAGGGCCGATGTCTACCAGATGCTGGTGATTCACCCACTGCCCGCCGGGCTGGTGGAGGAATTAACTGCCTATGACACCGTTATTTTTGCAGAAGAGGGAATACAGCACGGGGGCATTGGGGAGCATATGCTGGCGGCCCTGTTCCAAAAGGGGTTTCGTGGCCGCTATGTGCATCTGGCCTTGCCCGGAACTGGCATTGACCATGCCTCGGTGGAAGAACTGCGGGTGGATTTAGGGCTGGATGCCGCCTCAATTGCCAAGCTGGTACGGGAAGGCGGTACTTCCTCATGAGGCTGGACCAATACCTGTATGCGGAGGGTATGGCGCCCAGCCGAGAGCGCGCCAAGTCCTTTGTAATGGCAGGAATTGTATACATCAATGGTGTAAAAGCCGAAAAAGCAGGTGAAACTGTACCAACTGATGCTAAGGTAGAGGTGCGGGGCAACAGCCTTCCCTATGTGAGCCGCGGGGGCCTCAAGCTGGAAAAAGCGTTGTCGGTATTTCCTTGCACCGTGCAGGGCAAGGTATGCATGGATGTGGGTGCATCAACGGGTGGTTTTACCGATTGTATGCTGCAAAATGGCGCACAAAAGGTATACGCCGTGGATGTGGGCTACGGACAATTGGCCTGGAGCCTGCGCAGCGATTCCCGTGTGGTGGTGATGGAGCGCTGTAATATACGCCATCTGGAGCCGGCGAGCATTCCGGATTCTATAGACTTTTACAGCATAGATGTCTCTTTTATTTCTGTAAAATATGTTTTTCCCACCCTGTCCTTGCTAACTAAGGTGGGTGCTGAGGGAATCTGCCTGGTGAAGCCTCAGTTTGAAGCCGGCCGGGATAAGGTGGGCAAAAAAGGGGTAGTGCGGGACCCCGCCGTCCATCTGCAGACCATCCTGCTGGCCTCCTCGTTTGCGGCAGAAAACGGCTTTTCTTCCGCTGGCTTGAATTTTTCTCCCATAAAAGGTCCCGAGGGGAATATTGAGTTTTTACTGCATCTTAAAAAAGAGGCTTCTATCACAGTCATAGAAGAAGAACAGGCAAAAATCATTGTGCAAAATGCTCAGGATTGTCTACATGGAGTGAAGGAATGAAAATCTTTTTACTGCCCAACCCACTCAAGCAGAATGCCCTGCAGGTGACGGAACATGCCGCCTCTATTTTGGCGGCGGCAGGCGCAGACATCCTGATGGAGGAAGAGCACCAAAAGTATGGCCTGGGGAATGTGCTGTACTGTTCGCAGAGCTTTGCCTGGCAAAACAGCGATTTGGTGGTGACATTGGGGGGGGATGGTACCATCCTGCATGTGGCCCAGCAGGCGATGCAGCATCAAAAACCGGTTTTGGGTGTCAACTTCGGGCGGCTGGGCTATCTCACCGCTCTGGAAAAAGAGGAGCTGAGCAAGCTGCGGCGCCTGCTGGATGGACAATATATTGTGGAAAACCGCAGCATGCTGGCCTTCCGGTTCAAGGACTCCCCGGTAGAGGGCTATGCGTTAAACGATATCACGTTTTTTAAAGCCCTGCCGGAGCGCATTATGAATGTGGATATTTATTGCGATGAGACCAAAATCAGCAGCTTTCGCGGCGACGGCGTGGTCTTTGCCACCCCCACAGGCTCCACCGCTTACTCTATGAGTGCAGGCGGGCCGATAGTGGATGCCCGGCTGGGGGGGATTATTGCCACCCAAATTTGTGCGCATATCGTTAAAATGCCTTCGATGGTGTTTGCAGGCGACAGGGTGCTGCGGGTGGTGTCTAAGTGTGCCGGCGGCGACAAGGTGCTGGTGAGCTATGACGGCCACACAAGCCACAATTTGCCCGATTTAGCCGAAGCGGTGATTTATCAATCGAAGCATACCATGCCACTGGTACAATTCAGTGATGCAAACCAACTGCAGGCCATAGACAGTAAGCTGAAAGGCAGGTGACGGCGGTGCCCCGGGAGCGAGATAAGCAAAAAGAATCACGTCAATATGCAATATCACAGCTTGTGCAGCAGCAGGCTATCCCCACACAGATGGAACTGATGAACCGTTTGAAGCAGGCGGGCTTTGAGGTGACCCAGGCTACCATTTCGCGGGATATCCGGGAGATGCAGATAGGAAAATCGGTGGATGCGAGTGGCGCAGTGCGGTATACAATTCTCAAAAACAACATATCACAGCGCCGGTTTGAAATGATTTTTGCAGAAACTGTGCTTTCCGCCGACACCTCCGGCAATATCATTCTGGTGAAGTGCCTCACAGGCATGGCCAATGCCGCCTGTGAGATGTTCGACCGGGAAAGTGCCGAGTGGGGCGACGTGGTGGGTACCCTTTCAGGCGACAACACATTCATGGTTTTGATGAAAAGCCCCAAAGAAGCAGAGGCACTTTGTGCCCGCCTGCAAGAATATATTCGGCTGCCACAGCAAGAGTGAGGGGCGGTGAAAAACGATGCTGAGTGAAATTACCATAGAAAATGTGGCGGTGATTGAAAAGGCCCACATCTGCTTTGGGCCTGGTTTTACGGTGCTCACCGGTGAGACCGGGGCCGGTAAATCCATCATGATTGATTCTATCAACGCCATTCTGGGCAACCGCGCCAGCAAAGACCTGGTTCGCAGTGGAGCCGACAAAGCACGCATCTGGGCCACCTTTCAAGAGGTGGATGAGGCCTTGTGGAAAAAACTGGATGAACTGGGTTTTTCCCAGGAGGATGAGCTGATTTTGCAGCGGGAAATTTCGGCCGAGGGCAAAAGCCAATGCCGGGTGAACGGCATGCCTGCAACGGCAGCTGTTTTAAAGGAAATTGGCGTAGCCTTGGTGCAAATTCACGGCCAGCACGACAATCACAGCCTCACCCAGGAGGCAAAGCACCTGCCCTTGCTGGATTTGTATGCCGGGCATGGAGATTTGCTGGCAGAATATGCAAAGGCATACGAGGCGTGGACTGGGGTGCGGCGGCAGATGGATGCCCTCTCCATGAACGAGGCGGAGAAGGCCCGGAAAATTGATTTGCTGCAGTATGAGGCAGAGGAGATAGAGCGGGCCGGTTTGCAGGCAGGGGAAGAAGAAGACCTGATGGAACGCCGGAACCTGGTGCGAAATGCCCAGGCGCTGCTGGATGCCCTGAACACGGCCAGCCTCGCCCTCTCGGGCGATGAGGAGGAGGGAGAGGGCGCGGTGGTGCTGCTGGGGCAGGCCTCCAGCCAGCTGGACGCCGCCGCCGCCATTGCCAGCCCTCTGGTAGAGCTGGCCGACAGCCTGCGGGAGGCGTTTTATTCTGCACGGGAATGGGAGCGAGAATTACAGCATAGCATAGCAGAATATTCCGGTGAAGGGGAATCCCTCGACGCCATTGAGGCGCGGCTGGATTTGCTATATCGCCTGAAACAAAAATATGGGCCAAGCGTGGAAGCCATCATGGCGTATGGCGAGAGGGCAGCGCAGGAATTGCAAAGCATTCAAACCTCGGGGCAGCGCCTGGCAGAGCTCAGCCGGCAGGAGGAAGCCCAGCGTGCACAGACACAGGCGCTGGCTGACCGGCTGAGCAGGGCGCGGGAAGAGGCATTTGTGCGGTTTTATGAGGAAATAAAAGAGGCCTTGGCTTTTTTGAATATGCCCGGCGCCAAAATGGCCCTGCGGCAGGAGAAGGTGGCGCTGGGGCCGGGCGGGCAGGATGAGATAGAATTTTTATTCTCTGCCAACCCCGGAGAAGAGCCCCGCCCCTTGGCAAAAATTGCCTCTGGCGGCGAATTGGCCCGCGTAATGCTGGCGGTGAAAAATGCGCTGGCGCAGCGGGACGACATGCCCACCGTCATCTATGATGAGATTGACACGGGTATTTCCGGGCAGACGGCGGGCAAAATCGGCCAGATGCTGCAGGATACGTCGGGCGGGCGGCAGGTCATCTGCGTCACCCACACCGCCCAGATTGCCGCCTATGCAAACGCCCATCTTTACATTGAAAAGCAGGTAGAAAATGGGCGCACCTACACAAATATCCGCCCGCTTAGCCGGGAGGAACGTGTGGACGAGCTGGCACGCATCGTCTCGGGCAATCAGCTCAGCGAAGCGGCCAGGGCCAATGCCGACGAGATGCTGCGCCTGGCGAAGCACTAGCTGTTTTCTATTCATAGATTAAGTTTACTAATATAAAATGAGCAATTTCTGCACTATGCAGAGACAAAAGGAGTAGAGGCATGTCGAGTAATGTATTCACCACACTGGAGGAGAGGGGACTGGTGGCGCAGGCAACCAATGCCGAGGCCATTCGGGAGATTTTGGATAAGGAGTCCATCCCATTTTATATTGGCTTCGACGCCACCGCCGACAGCCTGCATGTGGGCCATTTTCTGCAACTGGTGGTGATGCGCCATTTGCAGCAGGCCGGGCACAAGCCCATTGCACTGCTGGGCGGGGCCACCACCATGGTGGGCGACCCCACCGGGAAAAGCGACATGCGCAAAATGCTGACCCGGGAAGAAATTGACCACAATGCCCAGTGCTTTATGCGGCAGATGGAGAAATTTGTGGAGTTTGGGCCCGGCAAGGCCCAGATGGTGAACAACGCCGACTGGCTGCTTTCGCTGAACTATATGGATTTTCTGCGGGACATTGGCGTGTGCTTCTCGGTGAATAAAATGCTGGCCACAGAGGCCTTCAAGGCCCGCATGGAGCGCGGCCTCACCTTCATGGAATTCAACTATATGTTGCTGCAAAGCTTTGATTTTCTGCATCTTTACCGCAACCACGGCTGCCGGATGCAGTTTGGCGGCAACGACCAATGGGGCAATATTCTGGCCGGTGTTGACCTGATTCGCCGCAAAGAAAATGCGGAGGCCTTTGGTCTCACCTTCACCCTGCTTACCACCCGCGAGGGCAAAAAGATGGGCAAAACCGAGAAGGGAACCGTCTGGCTGGACCCGGAAAAAACGCCACCCTACGATTTCTTCCAGTATTGGCGAAACATTGACGATGGCGATGTGAAGAACTGCATGCGCCTGCTTACCAACCTGCCGCTGGAGCAGATAGAGGCCGTGGTGGAGAACGACGGCGCTTCCATCAACGCGGCCAAGGAACAGCTGGCCTATGAGTTGACCTGTGTGGTGCACAGCAAAGAGGAGGCCGATAAGGCGCTGAAAACCGCCCGGCAGCTTTTTTCCGGCGGGGGTGAGGGCGAGGATATGCCCAGTACCACCATTGCCGAAGCGCAGCTGGAAAACGGCCAGATTGGACTGCTGGATTTGATGCTGGCCTGCCAGCTGGCCCCCTCGAAGAAGGAGGCGCGCCGCTTGGTGGAGCAGGGGGGCGTGATGCTGGGAGAGGCAAAGGCCGAGGACGTGGCCATGCTGGTCAGCCGCCAGCAGTTGGCCGATGGTCTGGTGATAAAAAAGGGAAAAAAGGTGTACCACAAAGCCATTTTGGG
>CAYRFC010000023.1:0-9610 GCA_964423365.1 uncultured Oscillospiraceae bacterium | reverse complement strand
TTATTGCTGCAAACCAAAGGTTTTGTGCAAGACCTCGGCGGCAATATCGGCATCCTCCTGGCGCAGCAAAAGGGAGATATCCAGGTCTGAGGTGGTGATGAGGGAAATCTCCACTCCGGCCTCCAGCAGGGCGTCCAAAGCACGGGAAGCCACCCCCACACTGTCCACCATCTCCTCGCCAAACAGGTAAATTTTGGAATAGCCTCCGCTTATCATGGGCTTGGGACCCGGGTTTTTGCCCTCCGGGCCAATGGCCTTCAGGGTCGTTTCAAAAAAAGAATAGGGCGCAGTGAAGCTGAAACGGATGCTGCCGCCCAGCGGCGCACTCTGGCTAATCATATCCACCACCACGCCGGCATCGGCCAGGGTGCGCAAGGTTTTGGCCATAAAACCGGGGTCGGCCTCACTCAGGCTTATCAGCATCATGTCATCCACACTGGTAATTCGGTTCACTCCATACATGGTGAAAACACTCCCATCGCTAAATTACATATTGTATATATAGAAACTGGCTATTCTAAGACCAAAAACTCACTGCTTACATTTTCGTTTAATACACCTTGTATATATTCCAGGGTAAAACCGGGGTACCGTTCCTTCACGCCATGCTGGGCGGCCAGCTCGGGGCTATAGTCGCGGTACATATAGCTGCGGATATTGGAAAAATTAGCATCATAATGCGTAATTGTAGGGTAGGCCTTTACGTTCTCAATCCGCACCGGGTCCTTGCTGCCGTCCGGGTAGCTGGTTTGGCGGATATCGAAGGTGTAGCAGAGGCCTATCATCTGGTTGGCCTGGCTTTGGGCCGAGAGAAAATTGCCCAGAGAGTAGGCCACGGGAATGGTTTTGCCGCTGGTGGGCCCGGTGGCCCACTCAATGCCCTGCACCACATGCGGGTGGGTGCCAATCACCGTGTCGGCTCCCCAGTCGGCCAGGGTGGCGGCCAGGCTGCGCTGGTCGTCCCGGATGGTGTGGCTGTTTTCGGTGCCCCAATGCAGGCACACCACCACAGCGTCGGCCAGCTCGTCTGCCCGGCGCACCAGCGCCTCCATCCGCTCGGTCTCATCGGTGTAGATGATGGTGGCCTCGGTGCCGGCGGGGGTGGGCAAGCCATTGGTGCTTTCTGTAAAGGCCACATAGGCAAGGGTAATGCCATTCACCTCTTGCAGGCTGATGCCCTCCTCGTCCGCTCCGCCCGCGGGGTAAAAGCCGGTATTCACGGTATCCTCGGGCATTCCGGCCCAGAAACGGCGGGTGGCGGCAATGCCGTCGGCCCCCTTATCGTAGCTGTGGTTGTTGGAGCTGGCAAACACCCGCCAACCCGCATCGTAGGCGGCCACACCCAGCTCTCCGGGGGTGGAAAACATCGGGTAGGTGCTGGGGGGAATGTCCCAGCTTACCAGGGTCTCTTGGTTTATCCAGTTCACATCGTAGTCTTCCAGGAAATATTTGACGTTCTCATAGACATAATCAAAGGAATAGCCCTGGCCTCCCGCCCGTTCTTCCGCCTGCATATAGATGCCGTTGTGGATGAGATTGTCTCCCACTGCTGAGAATTTCACCACATTTTCTGTGGGCTGTGGTTCCGGGGCCGAGGAGACCATGCCACTGGCCGAGGCGGAGGGGAGGGGAAGGCCGGCAGGGCCGCTGGCCGTTGGAACGTCCCGAATAACGGCGCTGAAAATGGCCCACCCCAAAACAGAAATACACAGCAAAAGCAAAACAACAGAAACAAGGTATACCTTATTTGTCCTTTTCTTCCTGTTTTTGTTTCTGTTTTGCGGGGAAGGGTTACCCATGATTTACAGTGCCTCCGCCATCACATCGCGCATGCTGTACAGGCCGGGTTCCTTGTTTTTCAGGAACAAGGCTGCCGCAATGGCCCCGTTGGCAAACACATCGCGGGAATAGGCCCCATGCGCCAGGGTAATCACCTCGTCCGGCCCGCAGAACAACACGTCATGCTGGCCCACAATGCTGCCCCCACGCACCGCATGGATGCCAATTTCATCTGTGGCGCGCTTCTGGCGCACCTCATGCCGGTCGTAGATATAGTGGTAGCGCCCGCCCGAGGCATCGTTGATGGCGTCGGCCAGGGCCAGCGCGGTGCCGCTGGGCGCGTCCAATTTATTGTGATGATGTTTCTCCACTATTTCTATATCAAAACCGGGCAGTGTTTTCTGGGCGCGCTTCACCAGCTCTAGCAGCAGGTTGATGCCCAGAGACATGTTGGCGCTGTAGAACACCGCTGTTTTCTGGGCGGTTTCCTGCATGGCGTGCTTGATTTCCTCGTCCAGCCCGGTGGTGCAAATGACACAGGGCAGGCCGCGCTGGGCACAGAGGGGGAGAGAGGCCATGGTGGCGGCTGGCAGAGAGAAGTCAATCAAAACATCCGCCGTCTCTTTCAGCTCTGCCAGGCTGGGGTACACGGGGAACCCAAGGGCATCGTCTCCCGCCACATCCACCCCGGCCACCACCCGGCAGTCGTCCCTTTGGGCAATCAGGGCGGCCAAAGCGTGGCCCATCCGCCCACCGGCCCCCTGAACGATTATGTCACACATCCACAATCACGTCCTTCTGTAATGATTCGGGAAATCAAATCAGAGTTCTATCGGTATTTAAAGAATTGATGCACAGCGATACAGCCTTTGCATGATGGTACAATAAAAGTATAACATATTCCGATATAAAAGGGAAAGGAATAGCGCAAATAAATTACCTTATGTATATATTTTGCGTGAGGAAAAAGCAAAAAAATACAAAAAAGCACAACCCCAAAATATTTTGCGGCTGTGCTTTTGTATTACAAACCGTACTATTGCACCAAACCGGCCGCCTTCATCTCCTTGGCCAGCAGCTCCAGCCCGGCGGGGTTCATCTGGCCCAGCGGCAGGCGGCATTCCCCGGCCGCAAAGCCCATCATACCCACCGCAGCCTTCACCGGAATGGGGTTTACATCGCTAAAGAGGGCGTTGTTCAGCGGCAGCATTTGCAGCTGAAGCTCCAGGCTCTCCTGCACACGGCCCGAAAGGTACAAACGGCAGATATCGTGTACCTCCTGCGGGGCCACATTGCCCAGCACCGAGATAACGCCAATGCCGCCCAAAGACAGAATGGGCACAATTTGGTCATCATTTCCGGAATAAATGGCCAATTTATCCCCACAGGTGGCGGCCACATTGGCGATGTGGGAGATATCTCCGCTGGCCTCCTTGGTGGCCACAATCAGCGGGTGCTCCGCCAGTGTCTTGTAGGTTTCGGGCTTAATGGTCATGCCCGTGCGGGAGGGCACATTGTACAGAATGGTGGGCAGGCCCACCGCGTCCACAATGGTGGTGAAATGCCGCACAAGGCCGCTCTGGTTGGTTTTGTTGTAATAGGGCGTCACCTGCAAAAGGCCGTCGGCCCCACGGATAGAAGCCTCCTTGGAGAGCTCAACCCCATGCATGGTGTCGTTCGAGCCGGTGCCCGCAATGACGGGAACCCGCTTGTTCACCGTTTTCACGCAGAACTCAATCACATCCAGATGCTCCTTGTCGGTCAAAGAGGAGGCCTCGCCCGTGGTGCCGCAAACGATGACGGCATCACTGCCGCCCGCCACCACAAAGTTGATGTGCTTTTCAAAGACCTCGTAATTTACCGAGCCATCCGGGCTCATCGGGGTCACAATGGCAACACCAGCACCGGAAAATAGTTGTTTTTTCAAAATGCTCACCTCAGTTGAGTTCTTATTCTGTGATAACGGCTTTGTATCTCAATCCATAAAACCTTGGGCACAGAGCAGCTCGGCCATCAGCACCGCGCCACCCGCCGCACCGCGCAGGGTATTATGCGAAAGACAGACAAATTTAATATCATATTGGCTGTCCTCCCGCAAACGGCCCACCGAAACGCCCATGCCGTTTTCCAGCATACGGTCCAGCTTGGCCTGCGGGCGGTCCTGCTCCTCAAAATACTGGATAAACTGCTTGGGGGCGCTGGGCAGTTTCAATTTCTGCGGCTCGCCCGTAAAGCTGGCCCAGCGTTTTTTGATGTCCTCGATGGAGGGCTTTTTCTCAAAACGGGCAAACACCGCCGCGGTGTGGCCATCGCTGATGGGTACCCGAAGGCACTGGGTGGTGATGCTGGGGCCGGCGGCGTTCACAATTTCGCCGTTCTCCACCATGCCCCACACCTTCAGCGGCTCCTGCTCGCTTTTTTCCTCCTCGCCGCCGATGTAGGGGATGAGGTTGTCCACCATTTCCGGCCATGTTTCAAAGGTTTTGCCCGCGCCAGAAATGGCCTGATAGGTGCAGGCCAGCACCTCGGTGAGGCCGAAATCGGCCAGGGGATGCAGGGCGGGCACGTAGCTTTGAATGGAGCAGTTGGACTTGACGGCGATGAAACCGCGCTTGGTGCCCAGGCGCTTCCGCTGGCTGTGAATCACCTCGGTGTGCTCGGGGTTTACCTCGGGAATCACCATGGGAACGTCCGGGGTGCCGCGGTGGGCCGAGTTGTTCGAAACCACCGGGCAATCCGCCTTGGCATATTCCAGCTCCAGCGCACGAATCTCCTCCTTCTTCATATCCACGGCGCAGAAGATGAAGTCCACCGCCGATACAATTTTCTGTACATCGGCCGATGCATCCAGCACCACCATATCCGCCATGGCCTTGGGCAGGGGGCTAGCCATGGCCCAGCGGTCGCCCACGGCCTCGGCATAGGTTTTCCCGGCACTGCGGGCCGAGGCGGCCAGCGCCGTGACGGTGAACCAGGGGTGATGCTCCAGCAGGGACACAAAGCGCTGCCCCACCATGCCCGTGGCGCCCACAACGCCCACTTTAAAGCTCTTCATACAATCGACACTCCTCTATACTACAAATTGTGTAAACCTGGGAGAAACCCCGGCCCAGGCTGGGGGCGGCGGGCCGGGAGCAAATGAAAAAGCCGGGTATGCCCCTTGCATAACCGGCAGTAGGTGCCCTATAATGGGAACGGCACGCGAAAAGAACCCAGCTTGCATCACCCGGCAGGGCCGCGGTATGCATGGTACACAGCGCTCCGCACTTTCGCGCGACAGTTTCGCCCCTTTCGGTAGCGAACCCAGAAAACGCACTGCCGGCGCGCCTTCTTCGGCGGTGTTGCCTTTCACACGGCGCTGTTGGCCTTGGCGGGCCAGCTCCCGTGTTACTCATCAAAACCGCACCTCTGTGTTGCCTTAGGCCTAA
This sequence comes from uncultured Oscillospiraceae bacterium, assembly GCA_964423365.1. Taxonomy (GTDB): domain Bacteria; phylum Bacillota; class Clostridia; order Oscillospirales; family Ruminococcaceae; genus JAAYCI01. The sequence goes on along the minus strand of CAYRFC010000023.1, from coordinate 4,403 downwards.
ATATAGCACCCGTTGCGCGGTTTTGTCAATACCTGTAAGAAGGAAGCCTATGAGAAAAAGCGACTTTAGCTACCATCTGCCCGAAAACCTGATTGCCCAGACGCCCATGAAGCCACGGGACGCCTCCCGGCTGATGCTTCTGCCACGCGGAACCGGCCGGATAAGCCACCATCGCTTTCATGAGCTGCCCCAGCTTTTACAAGCGGGGGATTTGCTTGTTTTGAACAACACCAAGGTAATTCCCGCCCGGCTTCTGGGCCACAAGGAGGGCCATGAGGGCCTGTGTGAGCTGCTGCTTCTGAAGGAGGAGGGGAACGGCCTTTGGGAGTGCCTTGCAAGGCCCGGCAAGCGCATCCGACCGGGCGATACCCTGCTATTTGGAGACGGCAGCCTGCGTGCCGAGATTCTGGAAACCCTGCCGGAGGGGGGGAAACGGGTGCACTTTGTATACGATACAAAAACCCTCTATGAAAAACTGGACGCCTTTGGCGAAATGCCCTTGCCGCCCTATATTCAAAGCAGGGAGAGCCTTCCGGCCGACTATCAAACCGTGTATGCCCGCCACCAAGGCAGTGCCGCCGCGCCCACAGCCGGGCTGCATTTCACCGCAGCGCTGCTGGCAAAGCTGCGTGAAAAGGGCGTTCGCACCGCCGAGCTCACCCTGCATGTGGGGCTGGGCACCTTCCGCCCGATGAAAGAGGAGCTGGTGGAAGACCACAAAATGCACGTGGAATGGTACTCGGTGAGCGAGGAGACCGCAGAGGCCGTGCGCCGCACAAAGCAAGAGGGGGGCCGTGTGGTGGCGGTGGGCACCACAAGCTGCCGCACCCTGGAGGCTGTGGCCGCCCAGCATGGCGAGGTGGTGGCCTCCAGCGGAGAGACGGGTATTTTCATCACCCCGGGCTACAAATTCCGGGCCATAGACGGCCTGATTACGAATTTCCATCTGCCCGAAAGCACCCTGCTGATGCTGGTTTCGGCCTTTCATGGCCGGGAAAATATTTTAGCCGCCTATGAGGAGGCCGTGCGGCAGCAATACCGCTTCTTCAGCTTTGGCGACGCCATGCTGCTCATTTAGCGAACAATAACAAAACTACATCTTATATATATGGAGGAATATGTTTAAACTGAAATTTGCCGAACAAGCGGCACGGCGCGGCGCGCTTGAAACCGTGCATGGCACGGTGCAAACCCCAGCCTTCATGAATGTGGCCACCACGGCGGCCATCAAAGGCGCTGTGGCCGCCGAAGACCTTGCCGGCATCGGCACCCAGGTGATGCTGTGCAACACCTACCACCTCCACCTTCGCCCCGGCGATGAGCTGGTGGCGCGGCAGGGCGGGCTGCACCGCTTCACCGGCTGGCAGGGCCCCATCCTCACCGATTCAGGCGGTTTTCAGGTTTTCAGCCTGGCCAGCCTGCGCAAAATCAGCGAGGAGGGTGTCTCCTTTCAGTCACACATCGATGGCAAGCGCATCTTCATGGGCCCCGAGGAGAGCATGCGCATCCAAGCAAATCTTGGCTCCACCATTGCCATGGCATTTGACGAATGTGTGGCAAACCCAGCCGAATACGGCTATGTGCAGCAGAGCTGCCAGCGAACCACCCGCTGGCTGCTGCGCTGCAAGGAGGAAATGAAAAGGATAAAAGAACAAAATACCGCCATCAATCCACACCAATTATTGTTTGGAATAAACCAAGGCGGTACCTATGCCGACCTACGCCGCAATCACATGGACGAGATAGCCGCACTGGATTTGGACGGCTATGCCATCGGCGGGCTGGCCGTGGGGGAGGAAGCCGCGGTGATGTATGACATCATCTCTGAGGTGGAGCCCCGGATGCCCAAGGAAAAAATTCGCTATCTGATGGGGGTGGGCACCCCGGGCAATATGCTGGAGGCGGTGCGCCGGGGGGTGGATTTGTTTGACTGTGTGATGCCCAGCCGAAACGCCCGCCACGGACACCTCTTTACCTGGGACGGGGTAATCAACCTAAACAACGCAAAATATGCCGAGGACACAAGCCCCATAGACAGCCGCTGCCAGTGCCCGGCCTGCACCCGCCACTCCCGGGCCTACCTGCGCCATCTCTTGAAGGCTGGGGAAATGCTGGGAATGCGTTTGACCGTTTTACACAATCTGTATTTCTATAATTCCTTCTTAAAACACATAAGAGAATCGCTGGATTCCGGCACTTTTGAGAGCTTTTACAACCAGTATATTTCTGTAATAGGCAAACGCATCTAGGCCCCAGCTCCGGCTGTGTGGCAGAAAATAGGGGAAAGTGCTTGCAACTTGGCTCTTTATCCGATATAATAACTAAGATATATTAGAGAAACAAGGGGGATAAAAATGGATCCTAGCAATTATTCATTTATAATTATGCTGGTGGTATTCGGCGTCATCATGTACTTTTTGATTATCCGGCCACAGAAAAAGCGTGAGAAAAAGCAGCAGGAGCTGCGCAACTCCATCGACGTGGGCGACGAGGTGACCACCATTGGCGGCATTGTGGGCCGTGTGGTGAGCGTGAAAGAAGATACCTTTGTGATTGAAACCGCCGGCGACCGTTCCCGGATGCGTTTCCGCCGCTGGGCCATTCAGGAAGTGAGCAAGCTCAGCCTGGAGGGCGAGGGCGAGGCCATTGCCGAGAAGAAGGACAAAAAAGACACCACAGACAGTGGGAAAAGCGAATAATTCCGAGGGAAGGGGTACCATCATGACACACATCAAAACCATCAACAAAGCCAACCTGAAAGAGTCTGCCTGCAAGGGTGGCTGCGGCGAGTGCCAGACCTCCTGCCAATCCGCCTGCAAAACCTCTTGCACCGTGGCAAACCAAAAATGCGAACAACTGGCCCCGAAAGCCCGGTAGTGTTTGTTATTTCCGCCAGATTATAGGCAAAAGAGGTGGACTGCTTTGGTTCACCTCTTCTTTTTATTTATGCAGGGGCTGGCAGCATCGCCCTAGCCGACGGGACGATACAAAGGAATTATATTTATGATACATCTGTTTCAGAAGCAAAACCAGGCATTTGCCCTGGATGTGGGCAGCGGGGCCATCCACCTGTTGGATGAACTGGCTTTCGACCTGCTCTGTGCACTCACCGAAGAGGAGCTTCGCGGCGGCAGCCTCCCTGCTGCCGTGGCAAAAAGCTTGGCTGTTTATCCGGCCGAAGACCTGGCCGACACCTATGCAGAGCTTTGTGGTCTGGTGCAGCAGGGGCTGCTGTATTCCAGCGACAGCTACGCCGAATTTGGCGCCCAGCTTGGGGAGGCCCCGGTAAAAGCCATGTGCCTGCATGTGGCGCACGACTGCAACCTGCGCTGCCGCTACTGCTTTGCCTCCACCGGAGATTTTGGCCAAAAGCGGGAGCTCATGTCCTTTTCCACCGCAAAAAAGGCCATTGATTTATTGGTTTCTCTCAGCGGCCCCAGGCGGAACCTGGAGGTGGATTTTTTTGGCGGTGAACCGCTGATGAATTTCGACGTGGTGAAACAAACGGTAGAATACGCCCGCAGCCTGGAGCAGGCGGCAGGCAAGAATTTCCGTTTCACCATCACCACCAACGGCCTGGCCCTCACAGATGACAGGATTGCCTACATCAACCGGGAAATGAGCAATGTGGTGCTCTCTCTGGATGGCCGCCAGGAAATAAACGACCGCATGCGCCCTCTTACAAATGGCGAGGGCTCCTACGAGGTCATCCTGCCCAAATTTCAGCAATTGGTGGCCGGGCGGGGAGACAAGGAGTATTATGTCCGCGGCACCTACACCCGGGACAATCTGGATTTTGACAAGGATGTGCTGCATCTGGCCTCCCTGGGCTTTGACCAGATTTCGGTGGAGCCTGTAGTGGGCCCAGCCGAAGACGCCTATAGCATCCGGCAGGAGGATATGGCGGAGATTGCCCAAAGCTATGACCGTTTGCTGAACACCATGCTGGACGCCGCGGAAGACGGAGCTGTCCCCTTCCATTTTTTCCACTTTATGCTGGATTTGGACAATGGCCCCTGTGCCATCAAGCGCCTGAAGGGCTGTGGCTGTGGTAACGAGTATCTGGCCGTTACACCAGACGGGGAGCTTTATCCCTGCCACCAGTTTGTGGGGCAGGCGGGTTACGCCATGGGAGATGTGGACAGGGGGATAACCCGCCCCGAGCTGCATGCCGAATTTGCTGCCGCCCACCTGCTGAACAAACCGGAATGCAGCCAGTGCTGGGCCAAATTTTACTGTAGCGGCGGCTGTAATGCCAACAACCACAGCTTCCGCCAGAGTATCCTCAAGCCCTATACGATATCCTGTGAGCTGGAAAAACAGCGGCTGGAATGTGCCATTGCACTTCAGGCATTGCGTTAATCTAAATTATTATCGATATAACGAAACAATACCCCGGCAAG
>CAYRFC010000022.1:17974-22907 GCA_964423365.1 uncultured Oscillospiraceae bacterium | reverse complement strand
AAGGTCATGGTTTCCAGCCAGTCCTTCAGCACCATGTCGTCGCCCAGGCCCTTGAGCAGGGTTTGAAACAGGTGGTTGTGGGTGTTCACAAAGCCGGGGAAAACCAGCTTGCCGCCAAGCTCGGTGCGCCGGGCGCAGTCTGGGTAGCGCTGGGCCAGGCCGGCCGAGGGGCCCACCTCCAAAATTTTGCCGTCCTTGATGGCGATGGCGCCATCAAAAAACACCTCGCGTTTCTTGTTTACACTAACAATGACGCCGCCTGTGAGGAGCCTGTCTATCATGATGAAACCTCTTTTCTGGGGTAATAGTTAAAAACGCATCGCCATGGAAATTTCCGCGTTTTCCGGGTGGAAAAACAAATTGCAGAAGGCAATGGGTTCATCATGAATATCATATACGATTTCCTGCCAGTTTGGCAAGACAAAACCCGCCGAAATGCCAAAAGCGGCAGAGGCCTCGCCCTCCTTTTGGCAGCCCAGATGCACCGAGTAGTAGGCGGCGTCGGCCTGGCAGTAGCCGGCCAGCCAGCCGCTGAAGTGCTGGGAGGGCTGTGCGGGCTGGGGCGGCTGGGCCAAAAGGCTTTCCGGCACCGAGATTTGGCAGAAAATCATGGGCTTTTCGCCCTGGGTGTAGAGCCAGTTTTGGCTGTAGACCCGGGGCGGGCAGGCGGGGAAGCGTTTTAGCATGGCCTGGCTGGGGGCGGCAAAGGCGCTGTGCAGCACCCGGCAGGCGGCGGGCTGGCCGGGGGTGCCGAGAAGCTCCAAAAAGTCGGAGGAGAGGTCGATGCGGCGGGGCAGGCGGGTGGCCGAGGGGTGGCCGAAGTTGCCCTTGCCGTGCCGCCGGGTGACATAGCCCTCCCCCACCAGAAGCTGCATCACCTCCCGTATGGTGGTGCGGCTGATTTGCAGGGTGCGGGAGAGTTCCTCCTCTGAGGGGAGGCGGTTTTCCCCCGGCTGCATGGTGGAAATTTCATCCAGCAGGGCCTGGTAGGCCTGCTGGCGCAGGTTTTCGGCTTTTAAGGCTCTCATAGGCTGTATCCCTTTCTTACGTGGGTATCTGCACAAGCTCCTCTCTTTTTGTGCAAACACCCTGCATGGGCGGTATGCCTCTAGATTTTTTTCACCTCCTGCATGAAGCAGGAGAGATTGTGGGGGGAGTGGTCTTTTGTGGCCAGCCCGGCGATGATTTCCCCCGCGACGGCCGACATGACCACCGCGCTTTTGAAGCCTGCGGCCAGCAGCAGGCCCGGCACCGGGCTTTTGCCAAACACCGGCTCGTTGTTTGGGGTGAAGGGGGAGGCGGTGGCCCAGCCCCGGAGAATTTGCAAATCGCCGAGGCAGGGGAAGAAGTGGGCCAGCTTGGCGCGGATGTTGCGGCAGTGCTCCAGCGAGGTGGCGTCCTGCCACGCCTCCGCCACCAGATGGTGGGGCTTGGCGGTTTCGGCCAGCAGCAGGTTGCCGTAGTGGCTTTGCCCGATGCACAGCGAGGTGGCGGCCTTCTCCTGGTCGTGCGCCTCGGCAAAGAAGGCGGCGGAGGAATAGTAGCTGCGCATGAAGGGCTGGATGGCCTCGGAGACGAAGGATTCCGCCTTGACAGAGAGGACGGGAACGTCCAGCCCCGCGGTGGCACAGAGGGGCCGGGTGCCGCTGCCCGCCGCCACCACCACATGGGTGGCGCGCAGGGTTTCGCCGTTTTGCAGGCAGAGGCCGGTGCAGGCCCCGCCCTCGATGAGGAGGGATTCCACCTCGGTGAACTCCCGCACTTCCAGGCCATATTCTTTCCCCTTGCCCAGCAGGGCGTAGAGGTAGTGAAAGGGGTAGACCCGTCCCTGCTCAAAATAGGTGGCGGCCACCACGGCCTCGGGGTTCAGGTTGGGTTCCAGCTCGGCCAGCTGTGCCCGGTTCAGCCAGCGGATGTCCAGCCCGGCCTCCTTTTTCTCCTTGTACAGGCGCTCTAGCTCCTCCAGATGGTCTTCCTTCTCGGCGGCTATCAGCGAGGGCTGGGCGTTGTAGCCAATGCTGCAGCCCAGCTCAGCCTCCATGGTTTGCATCTTGGCAAAGCCCTCCAGGGTGAGGGTGTAGCTGAGGCCCATGGAGGCGTCCTGCACCTGCACATTGCCAAAGTTGGCCCCGGAGGCTCCGCTGGATACCTCTTTTTTCTCCACCAGCAGGGTGCGCTGGCCCGCCTTGGCCAGGTAGTAGGCCGCGGCGCAGCCGAAATAGCCCCCACCCACCACAATGGCGTCGTAGCTAGCGTTCATGGGCTTCACCCCCCAAAGCGGCGCTCTCGCAGGGTACGGTGGGGAAGCGGGGTTTATCGGGCGGGAGCTCGGCCGGGGGGGCAATGCCCTCGGCGGCCAGCATTTGCTGGATGAGCCGCCCGCAGGTGCGCCCCTGGCAGGCCCCCATGCCCGCCCGGGTGGCGCGCTTGATGCTGGCAACCGTGTGGTGCCCCTGCCGGATGGCGGCCAGCACCTCGCCACGGGTCACCTCCTCGCAGCGGCAGACCAGAAGATTATCTTGTTCCATGGGCGGCGTCCTCCTTGGGCAGGCGTTTCATAAAGCGTACCTCGTCGCGGTGGGCCTTGGGGATTTTCAAAGTGACGAGACAGGTTTGGTTGAAGGCGTTATGCCGCTCCACCGCCAGCACCTCGGCGGGGCACACGGTCTGGCCCAGGCGGTTGGTGCCCTCCACCTCCTGGCCCGGCGCAGGCAGGGGCAGGTATTCATAGGGGAAGGTGATGGTGGCGTGCTGGCCGTCGTAGTCTGCCACCTGCAGGAAGATGGCCTGCCCCGGGCAGGCGGCCACGCAGAGCTTGCAGCCCATGCATTTTTCCGCATGCAGCACCGGGCAGGCGTTCAGGCTGGCTTTCTCTATGGCGCCTGTTTTGCAGGCGGTGGCGCAGGGGTTGCAGGGGATTTCCTGGCTGCACTCCAAGATGGCAATACCGTGTGTGTCAGGCATAGTGCCGGGCTCCTTTCTCCATGGTGCGGGCCTTGCATTCCAGGCGGCGGCGGGCATGGCTGCCGCTGCGCAGCTCGGCCAGGCTTTGCTGCAGCTCTTCCAGCCGGGCGGGGCCGCCCCCGCCGGAAAGGCCGAGGGACAAAGCGGCATGCAGGCCCGCCAGCCGGCCCTCCTCCAAGGCGGTGTTGGCCTCCTCCACCCCGGCGACGTCCCCAGAGACATATACGTCCGGGTGGCTGCTGCGCATGAAAGCGTCGTGGCAGGGGAAGTGGCCACCCAGAGTCCCCTCGAAGGTGCTTTGGCAGCCCAGCATCTGGGCCAGCTCGGTGCGGGGGTTCAGCCCCACAGCCAGCAGAATGCAGTCCACCGCCAGTGTTGTTTCGGTGCCGGGGAGGGGCTGGAAGCTTGCATCCACCTTGGCAATCACGGCCTCTTCCACATGGTTTTTGCCCCGGGCCTCGGCCACAGTGTGGCCGGTATACACCGGCACCCCCGCCCGCTGGATTTTCCCCGCGTGCACCTGATAGCCGCTGATTTGCGGCGCGGCCTCCACCAGTGCCACCACCTTGGCCCCGGCCTGCATAAGCTGGTAGGAGACAATCAGCCCCACGTTTCCGCTGCCCACCATCAGGATATTTTTCCCCACCAGGGTGCCGTGCACATTGCTGAAGGTTTGGGCCGCCCCGGCGGTCATGACGCCGGGCAGGGTCCAGCCGGGGAAGGCCAGGGCATTTTCCTTGGCCCCGGTTGCCAGGATGACCTTTTTAAAGCGATGGGGCTCCACCTGGCCTCCGGCCTGACGCACCGCCAGGCTGCCATCGTCCAAAAGGCCCAGCGCCCGGGCCTCCAGCCGGATGTCCACCCCCAGAGAGCGGGCCTCCTCCAGCAGGATATCGGCAATTTGGAAGCCGCGCAGCCCGGCATAGTGCTGGCCGGAGCCAAAAAACTTGTGGATTTGCTTGTAGAGCTGGCCGCCAGCGCGGTCGTTTTCGTCCACCACGGTAACGGCGGCCCCACAGCGGGCGGCCTCTATGGCGGCGCCCAGCCCCGCGGGCCCGCCGCCCACCACCAGAATATCGCTTACCGGCATGGTTTCCCCACCTTTCCAAAGCCCTGCTGGGTCTCAATTACCATGCCGGCCTCCAGCCGTGTGACGCAGGAGCGCACATTGGGGCGGCCATTCACCACCACCACACAGTCATTACACTGGCCAATGCCGCAGAACAGGCTGCGGGGCTGGCCGGTTTTTTGGGTATGGCGGAAAGCCTGCACCCCACCGGCCAGCAGGGCGGCGGCAATGGGCAGCCCGGCAAGACCCTGCATGGGTTTTCCGTCGAATGTGAAATTCACCTTCTGCCCGGCGGGCAGGGGCAAGATGGGGTGTTCAGAAATGGGCAAGCACATGGCGGCACCTCCAAATAGGTATGTACGTCTAATGAGATAATACTCTTTTGACTCGATTCTGACAAGGGCAGGAGAGAGATTTGTGCAGACAGCATAAAGAATATAAAAAATTTTGAGCATAATGGAGAATTTTTTTGCCGCAAGAACGAGACAGAGGTGGTTTTTCTGTTGACAAGGTACCGGGTGAACATGTAAAATTGGTGATAGCTAGAGAGACTCTGCCCGGACAATAAGACCGCAGCTGTTGTGGCTCCGCAGGCAAAGTGAGGGATATGTATGGTAACCAAAAAAATGTTTCGCACCATTCAGCAGCTGCAGGAGCTGCAAAAGCTGGCCACGCGCTGCCAGTCTGATGTGGGCCTGCACTCGGTAGACAGCTCCATCATCGTGGACGCAAAGAGCTATATTGGCATGTATGTGCTGGATTTTTCACAGCCCATTTTGATTGTCAGTGAGGATGAGGCGTTCCACGCGCTCATTAAGGATATTGGCGAGACAGTGGAGTAAGCTGGCTTGTGCAAAAGCAGCCGATACAAGAGAGAGGCCCCTGCCGGACGGCAGGGGC
>CAYRFC010000022.1:0-17874 GCA_964423365.1 uncultured Oscillospiraceae bacterium | reverse complement strand
GGCTTGTGCAAAAGCAGCCGATACAAGAGAGAGGCCCCTGCCGGACGGCAGGGGCTTTGCTCTTTTATCAAAACACTCTTTTGGGTGAGAAGATTCTTCTCCTGCTCTAGCCATTGCTTTAGCACTTTTTGCCGCCGCAGGCGGGGAAATGCTCTTACTGTCCCAAATCCCAATTCTGCAGGGTTTTCAAGCGGTAGAGGTTTGGGTAGAAATAGTGGTTGTTGTACAAGATGGGCACATCCTGAATATCATAAAAGGTTTGGGTGGAGCTGATGATGGGGGTACCTGCGGGCAGATGGAAGATACCGGCCACCTCCTCGGTGAGGGCGGCGGGGGTATACTCGTTCAGAGAATGTGCCACATCCCGGTTCATCATCTGGCGAATCCACACGTGCACATGGGCAAACTCCAAATGCTCCAAATCATCGCTTACCAGCAGGTAGGTGGGGAAGTAGCCGGAGGTGTAGATGGCGGTGATATCGTTGGCATGGTAGAGCAGCTTGTTTTGCACCACGGTGTCGCCAGGCTGGATGTGCAGCGCCTTGGCCACCACCTCATCCGCCCCCATAATGACGTGGGAGAGCTGCTCTATGCGCACCTTATAGCCGTCGTTTTCCAAGCAGTCGGCAAAATAGAAGCTGCGGTTCTCGTGGTCAAGCGCACTGGGGTGGATGTAGTTGCCGCTTCCGTGGCGTTTGGTGATATAGCCCTCCAGCGCCAGCATCAGCAGCGCTTCGCGCAGCGTAACCAGGCTGATGCCCATACGCGCGGCCAGGGTGGATTCCGGAGGCAGCTTGTTGCGGTCAAACTCCTCGGTTTTGAACATTTGCAGCAGTTGGCGCTTAATCGCCATATAGGTGCTGTAATTGGTTCGTGCCACGGCAGAACCACCTCCACTTTTTAGAGATGTGAAACTCATTGCGGTAACGCTCCTCAGTGCGCCCAGGCACACGGTTTTTTTGCGGAAAAACGGGTTAGGCCATTTTTTTCTTGATGAACTCAATGCGCTGCTGGCACTCGTCAATCAGGGCCAGCTCGTCCACCTTGGTGGATTTTTTGCCCTCCACCACCACCTCGCCGTTCACCAGTACGGTGTCCACATCGTTGCCGTTGGCGTTGTACACAAGGGCAGAATCGGCCTTGTGCACCGGGGCGATGTGGGGCTTTTTCCAGTCCACCAGCACAAGGTCTGCCTTCATGCCGGGGGCCACCTGGCCCAGGGCGGCGTCGCCCATAGCGATGGCCCCGTTCCGGGTGGCCATGGTCAGCACGTCTTTTGGGTAGATGACCTGGGCGTCCAGGTTGTGAATTTTATGCAGGCAGGCCGTGAATTTGAGGGTGGAGAGCATGTCCTCGCTGTTGTTGCTGCCCGGGCCGTCGGTGGCCAGGGCCACGGGGTTGCCCATCTTCAAAAACTCCGGCACGCGCGCCACACCCGAGGCCAGATACATGTTGGCCACCGGGCAGTGCACCACCTGTGGCTTGTATTTTTCCACAATGGCCATCTCCTTGTCGTTCAGCCACACGCTGTGGGCCATTTGGGTGTCCTCATCCAGTATACCCAAATTTTCGAAAAATTCCAAATTCCGTACGCCGTCGTACATATCCGCCGTGCGCTCCACCACGGCCTTGGTCTCGGCGGTGTGCACCTGGAACTTGATACCCAGCTCCTTGGAGAGCGCCTTGCTGCTCTTAAACAGCTCCGGCGACACGGCCCAGGGGTTGATGGGCCCCGCCGAGAGGGAGAGCCGCCCGTTTTTGCCGTTCCATTCGCCATGCAGGCGGCGGATATCGGAGAGAATGACCTCCTCGGTTTCGCGGAAATTTTCGTTGTACACAATATTGGCAAAGCAGCGGCAGAAATTTCCGCGGATGCCGGAGTCCTCCATCGCCTTCATCACCTTGTCGCCGTTGCCCAGGCTGGTGAAGACGTAGTGCTGGTCTATGACGCTGGTGGCACCGGTTTTGAGGTTTTCCAGGCAGGCCAGCAGCCCGGCATAGTAGAAGTCGTCCTCTGTCATCAGCAGGGAGAAGGGCCAAATTTCTTCGCTGAGCCACTGGAAAAGGGGCTTGTCATCGGCCAGGCCGCGCATGAAGGTCTGGAACATGTGGGTGTGGGCGTTCACCATGCCGGGCATCAGAATTTTATCATCGGCGTCGATGACCTTGCCGCACTCCTTGGCCAGGGCCTCGGCGCGGGCGGCATCCTGCCCCACCTCGGTGATTTTTTCACCGTCCACCAGCACATAGGCATCGCGCAGAATATCATAGCTGTCGTTCATGGTCAGGGTCCAGGCATTTCGAATCAGGGTTTTCATCAAGCGTCCCTCCTTGGGGGTTATTTGTGCAGGGTTTTGCCCAGTGCCACCTGCTCCAGGTTGGCGGGCAGAGCCCGCACCCGCCGCCCGCAGGCCTGGTGGATGGCGTTTACAATGGCCGGGGCCACCGCGCAGGTGGCGGGCTCTCCCAGGCCTTTGGCGCCCAGCGGGCCCACAGAGCTGGGATGTTCCAGCGCGATGGTCTGCATCTCGGGCATATCCAGCGCGGTGGGGATGAGATAGTTTTCAAAGTTCAGGTTCTTCACCCGGCCAGCGCTCACTTCCACCTCCTCCAGCAGGGCATAGCCCAGCCCCATGGAGATGCCGCCCATCATCTGGCCCTTCACCTCTTCGATGTTGAAGGCGTGGCCCACGTCGTGCACGGCGGTGTAGTTGTCCACCGAGACAGTGCCGGTTTGGGTGTCCACCGTCACCTCGGCCGCCGCCGCCCCATACACAAAGCTCCAGTAGGCGTCGCCCACACCGCAGCTTTTGTCATATTCCAGCGCGGGGGCGCAAAAGTGCCCATAGGCGTTCAGGTGGTCGCTGTTGGCGTAGACCTCCTTCACCAGCTCTGTGAAGGGCAAGCGTTTTTTCGGGTCTTGCGCACTGCACACAAAGCCATCTTGAAAGAGAATCTCCCCGCTGCCCAGATGAGGCTCTGCATACTGCGCGAGCTTTTGGGCCAGTTGTCCCGCGGCGTCCAGCACGGCCCCGCCCGAAAATACCGTGCCACGGGTGGCCACGGTGGGGCCCGCGTCGGGGGAGGTACTGGTGTCCACCCGGCTGATGCGGATTTTTTCCAGCGGGATGCCGAAATATTCATGAACCATAGCCAGCAGCACCCCATTACTGCCCTGGCCCACCTCGGCCATGGAGGAATGTATCAGCGCGCTGCCGTCGGCCTGGATGGAGAGGGCCCCCTCGGCCACGTCTATGCCCTGGCCCGCCGCGCCAAAGGATTCCCCCCGGTGCAAAAAGGCAATGCCCACCCCTTTTTTCAGCGGGCCGCCCTTTTGGTTGTAGGCCTCGGCCCGGCGCTGCTTTTCGGAGATGTCCACGGCCTTGTCCAGGGCCTGCCAGCAGTCGGAGAGGCTCACGTCTCTCATGGTTTGCCCAAAGGCCGAAACCGAGCCCTCGCGCAGCATGTTGCGCTGCCGCACCTCCAGCGGGTCTTGGCCCAGATAGTCGGCAATCTCGTCCATCAGGCACTCGCTGCAAAAATCCACCTGGGGCGAGCCAAAGCCCCGCAGGGCGTCGGAATAGACGTGGTGGGTGTAGACGCTGGTGGACACGGTGTCCACATTCGGCACCACATAGGGGCCGGTGGCCTCAATGGCCATGCGGGAGGTGACGGGGAAGGTTTTGCTGGTGTAGGCCCCGCCGTCCAGCAGCAGGTCTATCTTCATGGCGGAAATCTTCCCGTCGTCGTCAAAGCCCACGGTGTAGTCGGCCAGCAGGGGGTGGCGCTTGGTGCCCTCGGTGATGGATTCCTCCCGCGTGAGCACCATCTTGCAGGGGCGGCCCCCCAGCTTGCGGCTGGCCAGCGCCGCCCGGGAGGCAGCCATGGCCATATCGTAGTTTTTGCCCCCGAAGGAGCCGCCTATGGCGGGCAGCACCACCCGCACATCCGTGAGGGGGCAGCCCAGGGTGTCGGCCACCACCTTGCGGATGACGAAGGGGCTGTTCACCGGGGCATGCAGGGTGGTCTCTCCGGTGCAGGGGTCATACTGGGCCACGGCGGTCTCGGTTTCCAGGCAGACGTGCTGCACCCGCTGGGTGCTGTACTCGCGGTGCAGCACGTGTTTTGCGGTTTTCAGTGCGGCCTCGGCGTTGCCGCGTTTGGTGACGTAACGGCAGATGAGATTGCCGCTCTCGTGCACCTGCGGGGCGTCCGGTGCGAGGGCCTTGCGGGGGTCCAGCAGGGCGGGGGTTTCCTCGTAGTCCACCTCCACCAGCCTGGCGGCGGCTTCTGCCTGGCAGCGGCTTTCGGCCACCACCAGGGCCACGCCGTCCCCGATATAGCGCACGGTTTCGGCACAGAGCACCGGGCGCTCCCTGGGCATGTTGGCTACGCCGGGCAGGTCGGCCGCCGTGAACACGGCCAGCACGCCGGGCATGCTGCGGGCTTTTTCGGCGCGGATGGCCAAAATGCGCCCGCTGGAAATGGGGCTGCGCACCACCTGGGCGTGCATCATGCCGGGCAGGCGGATATCGCCGGTGTATAGGGCCCGGCCGGTCACTTTGGCAAAAACGTCTTTACGGTTGTTGGCCGCTAGGGGCATGGGAGCCACCTCCCTTTACTATGTCTGGGTCATTCTTACTGTAGCGAATGTAAAAGAATGGGGAGAACGGCGGCGGGCCCTCTTTGTAAAAGAAGCGCCACGCCGCCGTTTCCCTGTGCTGCGTATCTCCCGGCCTTCCTAAGAGGGGCAGAGAGGAGAGTGTGTGCCCGCGCCACAGGAGCTTGCGGAAGCGTGCAGTGAATCTTCCGGGCAGAGACTAGTGGGCGGTGAAGTATTTTTTGTAGAAGGTCTGAGATTCCTCGTACAGCGCGAGGTCGTCCTTGTTCTGGGGCAGCTCCACGGCGGTGAGGGCACCGGTGGGGCACACCGAGACGCACATGCCACAGCCGCGGCACTCCTTCTCGTCCACCTTCATGTCGGGGAAGTTGAGGGTGCGGGCGTCGTAGCAGCACACGGCCACACAGCGGCCACAGTTGATGCAGCCACATTTCAGGCAGCGCTCGGCCTCGTCGCGCGCGTCGCTCTCGCTGAGGCCCTGCTCCACCTCGGCGAAGCTGGTTTTGCGCTGGGCGGCGGGCAGGCAGGCGGCCTCCTTGCGGCAGGTGTGGGCGTTGGCGATGGGGGAGAGGCGCAGCTCGCGGCTGTCGTCCTGGTCCATCAGCTTGCCGGTGCCACCCAGGGATTTGTCAATCTCGCAGGCGGCGTCGCGCCCGCTGGCAATGGCCTTGATGACAGAGGCGGGGCCGTAGAGGCAGTCGCCCGCCACATACACGCCGCTCTCGGTGCTCTCAAAGCTGCCCTCGCCCTTCATGGCGGGCATAAAGCCGGCGGCCACCTTCTGGCCGATGGCGAGAATGACAAGGTCGGCGTCCATGCTCACATTGGCCTCGCCCGAGGGCTCGGGGCGGCGGCGGCCGGATTCATCCGGCGCGCCCAGCTTCATGGGTTTGTAGCTCAGCTTGCCGGCGGAGACGCTTTCGGGCGCGGCCAGCAGGCAGAGCTTTATTCCCTCTTCCTCGGCATGGCAAATCTCTTCGGCATAGGCGGGCATCTCGTCGCGGCTGCGGCGGTAGACGATGGAGACCTCGGCTGCGCCAAGGCGCAGGGCGCTGCGGGCCGCGTCCACGGCCACGTTGCCGCCGCCGATGACCGCGATTTTCTTGCCGTCCAGGCGGGCGGCCTTGCCCAGGTTTGCGTCGCGCAGGAAGGCAACGCCCGAGACGCAGAGCTCTGCGCCGGGGATGTCCAGCGGGCTGTCGCCATGGGCGCCCACGGCCACCAGCACACGGTCGTAGTCCTTGCGCAGGGCGTCCAGGGAGTTGATTTCGGCGTTCAGCTCAATCTCGGCGCCCATGCGGGTGATGCGGGCGATTTCATTGGCCAGGATGTCGCGGGGCAGGCGGTAGTCCGGAATGCCCACGGCCAGCATGCCGCCGGCCTCGGGCTGGCTTTCCAGCACCTTCACCTTGTAGCCCTCTTTGGCCAGGTAGTAGGCCGCGGAGAGGCCCGCAGGGCCTGCGCCGATGACGGCCACCTTCTTGCCGTTCGGGGCTTTCACCGCCGGGATGGGCAGCTCTTTGCCGTATTTCTCATAGGTCTTGTCGGCAGCGGTGCGCTTCAGCAGGCGGATGTCGATGTGCTCGTCGGTCTCCTCGCGGCGGCACTGGGCCTCGCAGGGGTGGTCGCAGACGCGGCCGCAGATGGCGGGGAAGGGGTTTGTGATGCTGACGCGGTTGTAGGCCTCGGTGTACAGGCCCTTGCGCACCTCTTCAATGTACTGGGGCACGTTCACGCCCGCCGGGCACTCTGCCTGGCAGGGGGCAAAGTCGGGGTTATAGCTGAACTGCAAACGCCCGATGTACTCGGTGGGCGGGAAGTTCGCCTGGGCCACGCCCACGGCCTCGGCCACGCTGTTAAAGCCCAGCTTCTTAATCAGCTTCGAGAGGTCGTAGCACATCTCCTCCACGTAGTCGATGTCGCGCAGGATGCCCACGGTGCAGACGCCCACGGCGTCACAGCCGGCCATGAAGTACTCCATGGCGTCCTCGGCGCTCATCACGCCGCCGCTGCCGTACTGGTTCACAAGCTGGGGGTTCTGGCGGGCAATCTCGTAGTTGATGTACAGGGAGATGGGGCGGATGGCCTCGCCGGACAGCCAGCCCACACCGTTGGTGCCGCGCATCTCGGGGCGCTGCTTGTGGATGTCAATTTTCAGGGCAGGGCCGATGGAGTCGATGGCGGCAATGCCGTCGGCGCCGTGCTCCAGGCACTTGCGGGCCGAGCCGATGGGGTCGGGCCAGTTGCCGCTCAGCTTGCAGATAACCGGCACCTTCACGTGCTCCTTGGTATAGTCCAGCATGGGCAGCAGGGTCTCCTCGGCGTAGGACACCAGCTCGATGATGTCGGCCCCGGCCTTCTCCACGTCCTCTACGATGGCGATGGCCTCCTCGGGGGTGTGGCCCACGCTGCCGATGACCACGGCCCCGGCCTTTTTGGTCATGGGAATCTCGCGCTCATACCACAGCTCGCGCTCACTGTCGGCCCATTTCTCGGCGTTGATGAGCGAGGTGGGGCCAATGCCGCCGATGTGGAACACCGGGTTGATGGCACGGCCCAGACGGATGGTCTTGGTGACCACCGCGCCGCAGCCCGCCTCATGGCCGCGAATCATGCCCTCGGCCGCGTAGGTGAGCGGGCCGGAGGTGAGGATGTAGGGGCTTTGGAGCTTGATACCGCAATAGTCTACGCTGATATCCGCACCTTGCAGCTTCTTCTTGTCATACATAGTTTTTCACACCTTTATCAAGTTTTGTGTACCGTGCATAGGCCTGCACGGGTGTGTACGTCTATTTCTGGCGGCTTGCCACGTCCTCAAACGCGTCGATGAGCTGCTGGTAGCCGGTGCAGCGGCAGAGGTTGCCGCTGATGGCCACCTTGATTTCCTCGCGGCTGGGGTGGGGGTTTTTGTCCATCAGCGCCTTGGCGCTCATGATAAAACCGGGGGTGCAGAAGCCACACTGCAGGGCGTGGTGGTCTAAAACCGCCTGCTGCAAGGGGTGCAAAATGTCATCGTTTGCCAGCCCCTCTATGGTGGTGACGCTTTTGCCCGCTACGCTGGCCGCCAGGGTGAGGCAGCTATCCACCGCCTCGCCGTCCACAATCACGGTGCAGGCGCCGCATTCTCCCACGCCGCAGCCCTCTTTGGTGCCGGTCTGGTTCAGCTCCTCGCGCAGCACGTCCAGAAGCCGGGCGTTTGGGTCGATGGCGACGGCGGTCTCCTTGCCGTTTAAGGTGAATTGTAAGTTATATTTATCCATTTGCGTCTCTCCTTTACTCCGCCCAGGGGAGGGAGGTGGCTTCACACAGGGCCCGCTGGCTCAGGGCTTCCACCACGGGCTGCTTGTACTCGGTGCTCCAGCGCACCCCGGTGCACTCAATCATATAGGCCGACACCAGCTTGCCGCATTCCACAAACAGCTCGTTTGTGGGCTTCTTGCCCAGCAGGAACTGCTCGGCCTTTTCCACCCGCTGTGGTGTGGCGAACACACAGCCCGGCACCAGCCGTACCTCGGCGATGTTGCCGCTGGCATCCAGCTTTACGGCGGCGGCGGCATTCATGCGGCTGATGGCCAGCGCCTTGCGGCGGCCCAGCTTGATGAAGGCGGTGCTGAAGTCGTCAATGCGGTCAAACTCAATCCGGGTCACAATCTCATCCCCGGCCAGGCTCACCTTGTTGGCGCCCTCATAGATATCCTTCACAAGCGCGGTGCGCTGGCCTTTTTTGCTCACAATCACCAGCCTGGCGTCCAGCGCCACGAAGGGGGAGAGGGAGTCGGCCGCGGGGGAGCCGTTGCAGATGTTGCCGCCCACCGTGCCCGCATTGCGAATTTGGGGAGAGCCCACCGTGGCGCAGGCGGCGGCCAGGAAGGGGGCATGCTTCAAAATATCGGGGCTGCGGCTCACCTCGGTGTGGCTGGCCATGGCGCCAATGCTGATGGTCTTTTCGCCCACCTCTATGCCGCGCAGCTCGGCAAGGCCGCCCAAATCCAGCATGTACTCCACACCGGCCAGGCGCTTTGCCCCCTCGCGCAGCTGCACCATCAGGTCTGTGCCACCGGCGTAGGGTTTGATTTTCCCCGCATGCTGGTCCATCAGTTCCAGGGCTGCTTGCAGGCTGTCTGGTTTAAAATACGCTAATGTTTGCATAGTATCAACCCTTTTTCAGTTTTTTGCCCAGCAATACCTGTTCAAGGCCGGCCGGATTCTGGCGGATGCGCCGCCCCGTGGCGTTGCGCACGGCGTTGGCAATGGCGGCAGCCACCGCTTCGGTGGCGGGCTCGCCCACGCTTTTCGCACCAAAGGTGCCCTTTTGGTCGTCGCATTCAAAGATGTTGATGTCCATCTCGGGCATGTCCATGGAGGTGGGCAGGATGTACTCGTCCAGGTTCTGGTTTTGCACCTTGCCCCGGTTCAGCTCCACCTCCTCCATCACGCCGTAGCCCTGGCCCATCACAATGCCGCCGTACACCTGGCCCTTGATGAGCGCGGGGTTGATGGCGGTGCCCACGTCATGGCTGGCGGTCACCTTGGTTACATCCACATAGCCGGTGCCCATGTCCACCTCCACCTCGGCCACCACGCAGCCGTAGGCGAAGTTCGGGGCGGCCACGCCCTGGCCGGTGTGGTGGTCCTGGATGCAGGGGTCGGGGGTGAACCACTCGTAGGCGGCCATTTGGCAGCCGCTCCACAGCCCCGCGCCGCACACGGCGGCAAAGGGAACCTTGTATTGCGGGTGGCTGGGCAGGCAGAAGAAGCCGTCTTTCAGCTCCACATCTTCCCATTTGGCAGAGAGCCCGGCCAGGCTGCCCTTGGCAAGGCCGCAGCCCTCCTCCACCTTCTCGTGGCAGAAGAAGCCCAGTTCCACGGCATTCTGCCGCATCACCGTGTTCAGCTTCGCGGCGGCCTTGCGCATGCTCTGTGCGCCCATCACGGTGCCGCGGCTGGCCACGGTCATGCCGCTGTCGGCCACAGCATGGGTGTTGGTGCCGTACATCACCACGCTCTCATAGGGCACGCCCAGGGCCTCGGCGGCCACCTGTGCATAGGCGGTTTTCAGCCCCTGGCCGTTCTCGGCAAGGCCGGTGTTGATTTGCACCGAGCCGTCCTCGTTGGCAATCACCATCGCGCCCGAGGCGTCCGGCGCTTCGGCGCCCAGGCCGCAGCTGCGGTGGCAGATGGCCATGCCGATGCCCCGCATTTTGGGGGCCTTGGGCTGGGCCTTGTAGCTGTCGCGCTTGGCCTGGTAGTTCGTCTGCTGTACGGTGTGGTCCATCACCTCCTGCAGAATCACGTTTTCCATCACCGTGCCGGTGGCGTTGGTGGTGCCGTCCTTCAGGCAGTTGATGCGCCGCAGCTCCACCTCGTCCATCCCGATTTCCTCGGCAATTTCATCAAGGAATTGCTCCTGCCCGTAGATGAGAGAGGGGGAGGAGTAGCCCCGGAAGGCGCCGGAGTGGATGTTGTTGGTGAAGACGCCGTAGGTTTCGGTTTTCACGTTGGGGATGCTGTAGGGCCCGCAGCTATGCACATTGGCCCGCCAGTTCATAAACTGGGTTTGGTTGTTGTAGGCGCCGGAGTTGTCAATCTGGCTGCCCTCCCAGGCCACAATGCGCCCGTCCTTCATCACGCCCGCCTTGTATTGCAGCAGGAAGGGGTGGCGCTTGGCGCTCTCCAGCAGGCTTTCCTCCCGGCTGAACACCATCTTCACCGGGCGCTTCACAATAGAACACAAAAGGGCCGCCCTGGCCGCCAGAAGGCCCACGCCCTCCTCTTTGCCGCCAAAGCTGCCACCTAGGGTCTCCTGCACCACACGCACGCGGTTCATGGGCACGCCCAGAATGTCGGCCACGTAGCGGCGGGTGAAGAAGGGGTTTTGGGCGGAGGCATGCACCGTCATCACGCCGTCGGCGGGGTCCTCCACCGCCAGCACGGCCTCGGGCTCGATGTAGGCATGCTCCACATATTGGGTCTCATACTCCCGCTCAATGATATAGTCCGCCTGGGCAAAGCCGGCGTCCACATCGCCTTTGTTGATGTGGAATTCAGAGGGGGTAAATTTGTTGTCGGGGTAAATTTCGTGTACGGAATGGGCACCGGGAGCAATGGCGTCCCGGATGGTGAACACGGCGGGCAGCTCCTCGTATTCCACCTCAACGGCGGCCAGGGCGGCCTTCACCTGCTCTTTGGTCTCGGCGCACACAAGCGCCACCACATCCCCCACATAGCGCACCTGCTCGGTGAGGTACATATACATGGCCCAGCTCTGGGGCTTGCGCAGGTCTTTGGCAGTTAAAACGGCCAAAACACCCGGCAGGGCGCGGGCTTTCTCGGTGCGGATGCTTTTTACCTTGGCGCTGGCCAGGCCGCTGCGCAGCATGCCGCCATACACCATACGGTCATAGCATAGGTCGGCCGCAAAATGGGCCCGCCCGGTCACCTTGTCAACACCGTCCACACGGGGAAGGGAACGGTTGATGATATTGTACTGGTCCTTTTTCTGTCCATACAGGGGCAATGTGTGCACCTCCACTTTTTCAGGTTGGCCGCCCCTGCCCCTTGCTGTACAGGGCAGGGCGCGCCATCCTCTCGGGGCTTTTCACGTTCCGCGGCTTGCTGCCGCGGGTGGCTCCGGGCTTATTCCCCGGCCCAAAAACGGGCGGCGGCCTCGCGCAGCTCGGCGCGAATGGCCTCCTTGTTCAGGGTGGTCAACTGGCCGTTCTCTTTCAGGGCCTTGCCGGCCACATACACATTGATGACGTCGGCCGGGTTCCGGAACAGCACCACCTGGTCGTAGAAGTTCCGGTCGTTGATGGGGGTGGGGGTATCGTCCACCCGCATGGTAATCACGTCGGCGGGGTTGCCGGGGGCAATCACCCCCAGGTCCGGCCGGCCCAGGGCACGGCCCCCCATGGCGGTGGCCATGTCGTACACCACGTTGGCGGGCATGGCCTGTGTGTCCTGCTTGTAGGCCTTGTGAATCAGGAAGGCGCCGCGCATCACTTCAAAGAAGTTGTTCACATAGCCATCGCTGCCCAGGCCCACCTGCATTCCGGCGGCCAGCATCTCGGGCACCGGGGCTACGCCGCCGCCCACCTCGCAGTTGGAGAGGGGCATGGAGACGGCGCTCATGCCGCTTTTGGCGGCCATGTTTATCTCTTTGTCGCTCAGCTGCACCATCTGGCTGGCCACCACGTCCTTGTCCAGCGCGCCGATGGAGTCGTAATACTCAATGGTGCGCATGCCGTAGTGCTCCTCGCACCAGGCGGGCTCCATCACACTCTCGGAGAGGTGCATGTGGAACTTTGCGCCAATTTCGCGGGCGCGCTTGCGCGCCGCCAGCACGAAATCCTTGTCGCAGGTGAAAAGGGTGTGGATGCTCATGATGCCCTTCACCAGCTCGTCGTCCTGGTGGGCCAGGAAGAAATCGGCGTTTTCGGCAATGCCGGTTTGGCCGTTCTCCTCGCTCATCCGCTGGCAGGCCTCAAAGGAGAGGTAGCCGCGCAGCCCGGCCTCGTGAATGGCCTCTGCCTCGGCCTCCAGCCCGCCGGGAATGGAGTTCGGGCCCTCCAGAATGTCGAAGAAGGTGGTCACGCCGCTCTCAATCATCTCCACGCAGGCCCATTGGGCGGTCAGCTTGGCCAGGCGGTGGTCGATGCGGTCTTCCACATAGGGCCACCAAAAATCCTCCAAAAAGCTGCCGAACTCCGTCACCAGCGCGTCGGTGGTGATGCCGTGGCTCAGAACGCCGTACATGTGGGTGTGGCCGTTTACAAAGCCGGGCAGAATCACCTGCCCCTTGGCGTCGGTCACGGTGTCGCCCGCGGCGGCTTTCAGGCTGGCATTCGGCCCCACCTCGGCAATTTTGCCGCCCTGGATGCGGATGCCCCAGTCCTTTTGGTAGCCGCTTGGCGTAAGCACGGCACTTGCGTTTATAATGTGGCTAGCTTCCATCAAAGGCACGCTCCTGCTCATTTTGTTAGCAAGGTGCCCCGGCCTTAGGAGAGGTCAGGACACCTTGACTATTGTGTCTATGCAATTTGTTTTGCCAGGCTATTTAATGTATACTATATAGCTTAGCGGCGGGCAGAGGTGTTGCCCATGGTCAGGGCCATCAGCGCCTTGATGGTGTGCAGGCGGTTCTCGGCCTCGTCGTACAGCACGCTGTGCGGGCCGTCCATCACTTCGCTGGTCACCTCAATGTCGCGGTCGGCGGGCATGCAGTGCATGTAGATGGAGTTTTTCTTGGCCAGGTCGATGCGCTTCTGGTTCACAATCCAGCCCGGGTTCTCGTTGATCATCTTCACGCCGGCTTCCTCGTCGTCGCCCACGGTGATGATGGGGCCCCAGCCCTTGGCGTAGATGATGTCGGCGTCCTTGCAGGCCTCGTCCATATCGTTCACCACTTCGAACTTGCTGCCGTTGGCGGCGGCGTTGGCCTTCGCCATGTCCAGCACCTCGGGGAACAGCTCAAAGCCCTTGGGGTGGGCCAGGGTCACGTCCATGCCGAAACGGGGCATCAGGGTGACAAGGCTGTTGGCCATGGAGAGGGGACGCATGTAGTTGCCGGCAGAGGTCCAGCTGATGACGAACTTGCGGCCCTTGAGGTCATTGTTGAATTTCTCTTTGATGGTCATCAGGTCGGCCATGCTCTGGGTGGGGTGCCAGATGTCGCACTGCATGTTGAACACGGGAATTTTGCTGTGCTTGGCCAGCTCCTGCATCCACTTGTGGCCGCCCACCAGGGTGTTGCGCACGCCAATGCCGTGGCCCATGCGGCTCAGCACTTCGATGGTGTCCTTCGGGGTCTCGCCGTGGTCAATCTGGGTGGCCTTGGGGGTGAGGTAGTTGCCGTGGCCGCCCAGCTGGGTGATGCCGCACTCAAAAGCGTTGCGGGTGCGGGTGCTCTCTTCGAAGAACAGCATAAACAGAGATTTGTTTTTCAGCCACTCGGTGGGCAGGTCCAGAGTGTAGCGCATTTTCAGCTCTTTCGCTACCTCCATCAAAGTTTCGATTTCTTCGTTGGTCCAGTCCTGCTCACAGAGAAAATGTTTGCCTTTCATTCCAGTTACCATTGTAATCCAATACCTCCTAAAAATTTTTTGAAAAAAATTTTCAAATTAACTATATCACTATAACAATTTGTGTTATTATTATATTACAGTTATTGCCCTCTGGCAAGAGGAAGTTTTCCAGTTGGCAAATAATAGTTGAAGTGCACAAAAGATGGGCCATGGTTTGTGAGACATTGTCAAAAAATGGGAGGTAAAAACAGATGATTGACAAGAAGGACGCCGTAGCAAAAATCAATGACTATCTGGACAACAGCCAAGATGAGATGGTGCAGTTCCTCAAGGATTTCATCGCCATTCCCAGCCCCACCTATGCCGAGGGCGACGCGGTGAAGTGGCTGGCCGGCAAGATGAAGGAGTTCGGCTATGACGAGGTGCGCATCGACAAGGTGGGCAACGTGCTGGGCCGGGTGGGCAATGGCCCCACCGTCTTCCTGTGCGACTCGCACATTGACACCGTAGACCCCGGCGACCCCAAGGACTGGGGCTTTAACCCCCTGGAGGCCAAGGTGGAAAACGGCGAAATTTGGGGCCGCGGCGCGGTGGACGACAAAGGCTGCCTCACCGGGCTCACCTTTGCAGGCAAGGCCATCAAGGCCCTGGGCCTGGGCGAGGATTTCACCTTCTGGGTGTCCGGCTCCATCTCCGAGGAGGACGTGGAGGGCTCCTGCGTGGAGGCCATGACCAAGGAGGCGCCGGATATCAAGCCCGATTTCATTGTGGTGGCCGAGGCCAGCGAGGGCCGCATTGTGCGCGGCCACAAGGGCCGCGCCCTGGTGCGCATCAGTGTTCCGGGCCGCTGCGCCCACGCCTCTGCCGCCTGGCGGGGAGACAACGCCCTGGCCAAGGCCCTGCCCATCATGGAGCGTGTGCATAACTTCCATGATTTTAAAGAGGATGACTTTTTGGGCAAAGGCACCATCGAAATCACCAACGTAGACTGCAAAACACCTTCTCTGAACACCATCCCCGGCGAGGCCATCATCACCTGCGACCGGCGCATCTCCTGCGGCGAGAGCATCGACGACCTGCTGGCCGAGGTGGGCGAGTTCTTTAAAGATGTAGAGGGTGTGAAGGCCGAGATTGACACCGAGAAGGTGACCACCTACACCGGCTACGACATCACCTGTGTGGACTACTTCCCCTCCTGGGTGCTGCCCGAAGACCACCCTCTGATTGTGGCCGGCGTGGACGCCTTCAAGGCCCAGTTCAATGAGGACCCCACCGTGGGCCGCTGGGACTTCTGCACCAACGCCACCCACCTGTGTGGGCGCATGGGCATCCCGGCCATTGGCTACGGCCCCGGCGACGGCAGCCTCTGCCACTCCACCCAGGATAAGCTTCCCATTGATGAGCTGGTGAAGGCCACCAAGTTCTACGCCACCCTGCCCATCTACGCGGCTTCTGCCAAATAACCCAAACAAAAGCGAGCGGGCCGCCTCCCCTTATGGGGGGCGGTTTTCTTGTGTTATTTTGCCGTCTTATGTTCTTGTATTATTGTATATGTATAGTATACTATAGCCTATGACGGCAAAAACCGTGCGTGTATGTAAAATGCCCGTGTGGTAATAGCTGGGCAGCGAGATTTTGGAAAGATGCTCTAGAATTGTTTTTAGCTTTTGGTTCAATATGACGAATTTGTTCACAAAGCGTAGATACATGCTTGTGCTTTTGAAGGGCACGTGTTATAATTTTGAAAAATTCATATATTCATCTAACGACTTTTGCGGCGTTGCCACTCTGCTTTGAAAGTCTCTATCGGTAGAATAGACCGCGCCTTTCTGTGAGAAAGGACTAACGGAATTTGAGGGGATAGATGCTTATGCAAACCAGGACGAAGAAGATTTTTACAGAGGAGAGAGGCAAGGCGCTGCTGCGGCCCATTATTTCCATTCTAGTGGCGTTCTGCATCGTGGCCATCATTCTGGCCCTGCTGGGCAAGAACCCGCTGGCTGTGTTCCAAAGCATGTTCCAAGGGGCTTTTGGCTCTAAAAACGCCATAGCCGAAACACTGCTGAAAGCCACCACCCTGGTGATGGTGGGCCTTTCCTATGCCTTTGCCGCCAAGTGCGGCCTTGTCAACATTGGTATTGAGGGGCAGCTCTACATGGGGGCCCTGGGCAGCACCGCCGCAGGCATATACTTGAATCTTCCGGCCTTTCTACACATCCCCGTCTGCATTTTGGCAGGCTTCATCTGCGGGGGTGTGTGGGGAGGCATTGTTGCGTTCCTCAAAAACAAGTTCGGCTCAAACGAAATCATCACCACGGTGATGATGAACTATGTCGCCATCTATTTTATAGGATATATGGTGACCGGCCCGATGAAGGAGCCGGGCGGGGTGAACCCACAAACCCTGCCTGTGGCAGACAGCGCCAAAATTCCCATTTTGATTGAAGGCACCCGCCTGAACTGGGGATTTGTGCTGGTGCTGGTGCTGCTGGTGGCCTACTATATCTACTGGCACAACACCTCGGCGGGCTACGAGATGACCGTGGTGGGCAAAAACCCCAACGTGGGCGCCTATGCCGGCATGAGTGTGAACAAGGTGGTGCTGGTTTCGATGGTGATGGCCGGCGGCCTGGGCGGCATGGCGGGCAGCCTGGAGATTCTGGGCAACCAGTTCCGCCTCAAAGAGGGCTTCTCCGCCGGGTATGGCTTCGATGGCATTGCGGTGGCCCTGCTGGGCAACAACTCGGCGCCGGGCGTGCTGCTTTCCTCCATTCTGTTCGGTGCCTTGCGCACCGGCGGCAACCGCGTGCAGATGACCGAGGGTGTTCCCTCCGCCATCACCAGCATCGTGCAGGGCCTGGTCATCCTCTTCGTCCTGGTCGATTTCCTCAGAAAACGGTATAAAACCGTTCCGGCGAAGAAAGGCAGGTAACAGATATGTCTACTATCATTGATTTGTTCCTCTCCATGCTCCGCTATTCCACGCCCATCATGTTCGCAGCCTTGGGCATTCTCATCATGCAGCTTTCGGGCGTCATCAACATTGGCGCAGAGGGCATGATGCTGACCGGCGCTTTCTTTGGCTACACCGGCACCTACCTCTTTGGCAACCCCTGGCTGGGCGGCCTGTTCTCCATGGTGGTTACCGGCGTGTTCGGCCTTCTCTTTGGGGTCTTCGTCATCCACCTGCGGGCCAACCAGGTGGTGGTGGGCGTGGCCTTCAACATTCTGGCGGTGGGCCTCACCACCACCCTCTACCGTCTGGTGTTCGGCGTGAACACCTCGGTGGTGAAGATTCAGAGCTTTCCCACCCTGGTGGGGGGCCTGTCGGTGCCGGTGTTCCTGGGCATCGTGCTGGCGCTTTTCCTGCTCTGGTTCCTGAAAAAGACCAAACCCGGCCTCAAAATCCGCTCTGTGGGCGAAAACCCCCTGGCGGTGGATTCCGTGGGCCTGAATGTTTACAAAATTCGTTATTTCAGCACGGTGCTGGGGGCCATGGTCATTGGCTTTGGCGGGGCCTACCTCTCCACCGGCCTGCTCACCAGTTTTTCGGAGGAGATGACGGCCAGCCGCGGCTACATTGCGCTGGCGGCGGTGGCCTTTGGCAAGTATAACCCCGTGGGTGTGATGCTGGCGGTGTGGGTATTCGGCCTGGGCAATGCGCTGCAATACCGCCTGATGGCCACCAGCAGCCCCATCCCCACCCAGTTCCTGCAGATGATTCCCTATCTGCTCACCATCATTGCGCTTGTGTGCTTCGTCAAGAAGTCGGGTGGCCCGGCTGCGCTTGGCAAGGCTTACAAAAAACTGTAGGGTTTGAGGAAGCCCTGTATACCCCAAGGAGGATTGGAAGTAGTATGAAAAAGTTTTTGAGTTTGGCAATTGCTCTTGTTTTGATGCTGGCATTGGCCGCATGTGGCGGTGGCGCCTCCGGCAGTGCGGCCCCGGCAGCCTCTGGCTCGGCAGCAGCCTCTGGCGGCAGCGCGGCCCCTGCCTCGAAGGCAGGCGGCAGCGGCGAACCCCTAAAAGTGGCCCTGCTGATGGGCGGGCCCATCAACGACCAGGGCTGGAACGCCGAAGCTTACCGTGGCCTGCAAGAGGTGCAGAGCAAGCTGGGCGCCGAAATACAGTACACAGAAAACGTAGAGGCCTCGGACTATGAAGAGGTATTCCGTGGTTATGCCGAGATGGGCTATGACCTGGTTATCGGCCATGGCTTCCAGTTTGGCG
>CAYRFC010000021.1:0-23147 GCA_964423365.1 uncultured Oscillospiraceae bacterium | reverse complement strand
CCTCAGCGGCACCTCCACCGCCTCTGGCAAAAGCTACGCGCTGGGCCTCTCCTCCAAGGCGCTTACCCTGAAGGGCGGCACCGCGGGCGGCCCGCAGGGCCTGGCCGACATGACCGGCATCGCCATCTCGCCCAACGGCATCATTGTGGGGCTGGACAGCCAGGGCACCGAGGTGTACATTGGCCGCATCGACCTGGCCACCTTTGCCAACCAGAGCGGCCTGACAGAGAGCGGCGCCTCCAAATACTCCGTCAGCCAGAACTCTGGCGCGGCCAAGCTGAGCCAGCCGGGCAGCGATGGCTCTGGCAAGCTGGTGAGCGGCACCCTGGAGCTCTCGAACGTGGACCTCTCCCGCGAATTTTCCGACATGATTACCACCCAGCGCGGCTACCAGGCCAACAGCCGCATCATCACGGTGAGCGACACCATGCTGGAGGAGCTCATCAACCTGAAACGCTAGAAAACAGCATATTATGAAACCACTCCCGTGGCAGCAGGCTGGGCTTGCTGCCACGGGCAAGGCGGACGAGTGCTCTCGCCCGCCTTGCCCGTGGAAAAACACGGGTTGGGGCAGGCAAGCTCTGTACAGGCGGGCATGGCAGAAGCCAAAGCAGTGCGAAGTGCCGAAAGGGGCAGCAGCGGTATGATATCCTTAACAAAGCTGAACGACACAGAATTTGTACTGAATTGTGACTTGATTGAAACCATTCAGGAAAACCCCGACACCACCATCCGCCTCACCACAGGCAACATCTATATTGTGAAGGAGACGATGGAGGAAGTGGTGAACGCGACGATTCGGTATAAACAGGCTACCTTTTCGGGCCTGTTAAGGAGGGACTAGGCTTTGAACGAAGACGGCGGCAAGAAAAAAGGCGGCAAAACCTCATTCGACATTCTCACAGTCCTGGGCATAGTGGTTGCCTTGGGCCTCATTTTCTTTGGAATCAGCTTTAAATCGGAACCTCCTGTGCCCGTGAAAACCGAGCGGGTGACGGAAGAGGAATTTGCCGCTGAAATGACCAAATATGAGGAAGAGAAAGCGAAGTTTGACAAGGAGGGAGGTTCCTTCCGGCCTTGGACGCTTACGGACGCCTTTATTGACGTGCCCTCTATTGCCATTGTGGTGGGCGGTACCATCGGCGCTCTTCTCATCGCCTTCCCCATGTCGGTGGTGGCCACGGTGCCCAAGCTCTTTAAAATTGCATTTCTTCCCAATAAATACGACCCACAGGACTATATAGAGCAAATTGTCAACTTTGCAAAGGAGGCCCGCGTGAAGGGCCTGCTTTCGCTGGAGGACAAGCTGAGCGAGGCACAGGACCCCTTCCTCAAATCCAGCCTGATGCTGGTGGTGGACTCGGTGGAGCCGGAGAAGGTGCACAACCTTTTGCAGGCCGAGCTGACCAAGCTGGACGAACGCCACAGCCGAGGCCGGGCCTTCTTTGAAAGCGGCGGTGCCTACGCCCCAGGCTTCGGCATGATTGGTACCCTCATCGGCCTGATTATCATGCTGGGCAACATGGACGACCCGAACTCCATTGGCCCGGCCATGGCGGTGGCCCTGCTCACCACCATGTACGGCTCCATGCTGGCCAACATCATCTTCAGCCCCATTGCCAACAAGCTGGGCCTGCGCCACGAGGAGGAATACCTCTGCCGGGAGCTGATTTGCGAGGGTGTGGAGGCCATTCAAGCCGGTGAAAACCCGAAATTTATTGAGGAAAAGCTCAACCTGCTGATTCAGCAGAAAAAGGGCAAGGGGAAAAAGGCCAAGGCTGCGGAGTAGCGGCTGAAAATCTTGTGGGCTTGAAAGGGGGGATGCGGCCATGGCCAGGCAGAAAAAAGAGGGCAAGAAGTATAATTATATGGACACGTACGGCGACCTGGTGACCCTGTTGCTGTGCTTTTTTGTGCTTCTGTTCTCCATGTCCACCGTGGAAGAGGTGAAGTACAATGCCTTTGTGGAGGCCTTGTCCACCCGCTTCGGCACCCAGCCAATGAACATGTCTTCGGTGAGCAGCCCCACAGCCTCCTCCGGCTCTGACTTTGGAGAGATTCCCCCCACCGGCCAGGCGATGAATGCAGACCAGACCCTGCCGGAGGACCTTTCCCAATTGCAGCAGGCCATTCAGCAGTACGTTGACCAAAACAACATGCAGGGCCAGGTGAGTGTGGAGAGAAGCGAGAGCGGCGCCACCTTCATCCGCCTGTCGGATAACCTTCTGTTCGACGGGGACTCGGCCGTTTTGCGAGCGGAAACCTCCGATTTTCTCACCTTCCTCTCCGAGGCATTCAATGCGGTGGAGGGTGAAATACTGCAGATTAAATTCAATGGGCACACCGCCTCCATTGCGGGCAGCGCGGTGAACGACTGGAACCTCTCGGCCGAGCGGGCCAGCACCGTGGCAAGCTATGTGACCAACCAGGGGAATTTCAACCGCTTTAAGGTGCAGCCCATAGGCTATGGGCGAAACTACCCCATCTCCGACAATGCCGTAACCGAGGGCCGGGCCAAAAACCGGCGGGTGGATATCATAGTGCTGGGCAACGACGCGGCCAAAATGGAGCTG
The DNA here is from genome assembly GCA_964423365.1 of uncultured Oscillospiraceae bacterium. Taxonomy (GTDB): domain Bacteria; phylum Bacillota; class Clostridia; order Oscillospirales; family Ruminococcaceae; genus JAAYCI01. The sequence continues at coordinate 20,574 of CAYRFC010000021.1, read as the reverse complement.
ACCCTGATGGACGCCATGCGGGTGTACTTCCCCAGCGACCCCACCGGCTTCTTTGAGGGCAACCCGGTGGACCTGCCCGATAACTACATCGACGCGGTAGACCCCACCCTGGCCGGGCAGGCCCTGGCGCAAGCGGCCGGCAGCGGCGGCGGGCTGGTGCCGCCGGGTGTTACACCCATAGCCTAGGCGCCAACGGCAAGGTGCCGGCGCGGTGTGCGCAGATACACCAGATTTCTACAAGAGGTGCGGCCTCTTTTCCATATTTGTAAAAAAGGGGGTGGTAAAACCATGGCGGAGGTTCTGAGCCAAAACCAGATTGATGCGCTGCTGAACAGCCTAAACAGCGGGGAATCGATAGAGAAGGCCGAGGAAAGCGAAGAGACCCGGGTAAAAGTATATGACTTTTACTCCCCCAAAAAATTTACCAAAGAGCAGCTTCGCACCATAGACAGCCTGCACGAAAACATCGCCCGCCTGCTCTCCTCCTATCTCTCGGGCATTCTGCGTGTCTTCTGCGAGGCAGAGGTCATTCAGGTGGAGGAGATGCGGTACTATGAGTACAACAACGCCCTGCCGGACACTGCCCTCATTGGCCTTGTTGACCTGAAACCCAACAACATCAACCTGCCGGATTCGACCCTGATGCTGGACATGTCCAACAATCTTTCCTTCTTCCTCATAGACCGCCTGCTGGGCGGGCAGGGCTCGGGCACGGTGCTCAACCGGGATTTTACCGATATTGAGCTGGCCATTATGGACGATATCTACCAGCGGATTACCGACTTTGTCATTGAGAGCTGGAAGGACCATTTAGACGTGGAGGGCGAGCTTTCCAGCATAGAGACAAACCCCCGGCTCATTCAGGTGTATGCACCCGAGGACATTGTGGTGGTCTGCGTTTTGAACGTGAAGCTGCGGGATACCGAAGGCACCCTCTCGGTGTGTATCCCCGCGCTGGGGCTGGAAAACTACCTCAGCGAGTTCACCTCCAAATATTCCCGCATTTCCCACAAAATCACCAATGAACGTTTGGAATCCATGCGGCGCATGATTATCAAGGATTCCCTGTCTGACACGAACCTGAAAATGACCGCCGTGTTTGACCAAACGAGCATGGAGATACACGAAGCCCTGCGGCTTCGCCCGGGCGACATCATCCCCCTGACAAAGCCTCTGGATGGCATTGTGCAGGTGGTGGTGGATGAAACCCCCTGGTTCTCGGCCCAGCTTGGTTTCAGCCGAAACTGGAAGGCCGTGAAGATTCTGAGTACGGTGGAGGAGGACAAGGCGGACGAGGCACCCGAAAGCTCCTTTTCGCTGGCTGAGCCGCCGCAGCCCCCACCGCCGGTTGCCCCCGGCCCGCCGGAGCCTGAAACACCGGCCCCCGACGACAGCCTGCCCCCGGTGCCCGATGACTACATGGCCGGGGAACCCGCAGAAGGTACCGCGGGATAGCGCCGGAAGCCCGGCCTGCGGCCCTGGGCCGCTAACATTCTTTTGAGGAGGATACCATGGGGACAAATCCTACGGATGGTGCGGAAGGCATGCTTCTTACACCGCTTGAGACAGATGCCATTGGCGAGGTGATGAACATCAGCATGGGGTCGGCCGCCACGGCGGTTTCCCAGATGCTGGACAAGCAGGTGGAAATTACCACGCCTACGGTGCAGGTTCAGAAGATGTCGGACGTGACATACGACCAGTTCGAGCCTGCCCTGCTGGTGAAAATTGTGTATACCGTGGGGCTGGACGGCTCCAATATCATGGTCTTCCGCCAGCACGACATGCAGATGATTTTGAACACCCTGATGGGCATTCCCGACCCGCCCAGTGATGATTTTGTGTTCGATGAGCTCTCCATTTCGGCCGCCTGCGAAGTGATGAACCAGATGATGGGGTCTTCGGCCACGGCTTTGGCGGATTTTTTGAGCAAGAGAATTGACATTTCCACCCCCACGGCCACGGTGATGGAGGAAAACACCTTTCGGGACTCCATTGGCCTGCCCCCCGACACCGACGTGGTAGCCATCACCTTCCGGCTCACCATCAAGGACATGCTGGATTCCGAGTTCATCAGCGTGATGACCCTCTCTCTGGCCAAGGAGATTATCGCCCCCTTCCTGGGGCAGAACGGCGAGGTGCAGCAGCCCGAGCCCGAGGCGCCCCCGCCCCCGCCAGCCGCGGCCCCTGCGCCCGCCCCGGCGGCACCCCAGCCCATGCAGGAACCGGTGGCTGCCCCGGCGGCAGCGGCCCCGCCCCCTGTTTACCCGCCCCAGGACCCGGCGGCCGCCATGCCGCCCCCCTACCCCTACCCCCAGCAGCCCATGGCCGGCTACCCGCCGCCCGCGGCCTATGCCTACCCCCCCTCCTCTTATGCGCCGCCGCCTGCGGTGGACGTGCGCAGTGTGGAGTTCCCGGAGTTCCCGCAGGGGGCTTACGGCGACGGCATCCCCGTGATGGGCAACAACCTCGACCTCATCATGAATGTGCCGCTGAATGTCTCGATTGAAATTGGCACCACCCGGCGGAAAATCCGGGATATCATGAATTTCACCTCCGGCACCGTTGTGGAGCTGGACAAGCAGGCCGGTGCACCGGTGGACATTGTGGTGAACGGCCAGATGATTGCCCACGGCGACGTGGTGGTGATTGACGACAACTTCGGTGTTCGCATTACCGAGATTGTGGGAACCAAAGAACTGCTAAACACCCTGAGCGAGCAGCACAAGCAGGGATAGGCCACAATTCACGCCAATAAACCGCAAACCGGCCAGCTTAAAATGGGGCAGGTGAGTATTGAAACGGAAAGGGACAGGATGATTATGCAAGACAAAAAGATTCTGATTGTAGACGATGCGGCTTTCATGCGAATGATGATTAAAAACAGCCTTACCGGGCAGGGTTTTAGCAACCTGATTGAGGCCGCCGATGGAAAAATTGCGCTGGATACCTATCTGGCCGAAAAGCCCGACCTGGTCATCATGGACATCACCATGCCCAACATGGACGGCCTGGAGGCCCTGCAGGCCATCAAATCGGCCGACCCGAACGCCAAAATTGTGATGTGCTCGGCCATGGGCCAGGAGTCGATGGTGGTGGACGCCATCCGCTACGGCGCGCTGGATTTCATTGTGAAGCCCTTCAAGCCCGACCGCATTCTGCAAACCGTGGAAAAAATTCTGGGCTAAACGCTAAGCCCTTGTGGCTGGCCCCTTGGGGCAAGCCACAAGTTTTGTGTACAGATTCCACCAAGGGAGGCAGCACCGTTGGGCTTTGGCGAAACCATTTTACGGATACTCGGCGCACTGGCGGCATTGGCGCTGGTGCTTTTCCTCGCGTGGTTCATTCTGCGGTGGATGGGTTCGCGCATGGGCGGCACGCCCGGCGGCGCCAAACGCCTGCTGAATATTCTGGACCGTGTGAGCTTTGGCAAAAACAGCAGCCTTCTTTTGGTGCGCGTGCAAAGCAAGGTCTATTTTTTGGCCGTGAGCGACCATGCCATTGCCAAAATTGGCGAGTTTGACGACCCCGACGGCGAGATTCAAACGCCCCCGCCCGGCGAGATGATTCCTTTCTCCGACGCCATGAAGCAGGCCATGCAAAAGCTGAAGAAGCCAAAGGGCCCGGGCGGGCCGGGAGGAGAGGAATGAGAAAACCACTCTCTCCCCCCCAAAAGAAAAAGCTGGGGCGCTTGCTGCGCACCTTTTTGCTCAGTGCTTTGGCCTGCGCCTGCCTGGTGGTGTTCCTCAGCGTCAATGTGCAGGCCGCGGGCGTCACCATTGATGTGAATGCGGGCGACGCGAACGGCAACATCGGCGCTTTGGAAGTCATTGTCATCTTTGCCTTTCTGGCCTTGCTGCCCTCCATTGTGCTGATGATGACCAGCTTCACCCGCATTGTGATTGTGCTGAGCTTCCTGCGCAACGCCATGGGCACCGCGCAGTCTCCCCCCAACATGGTGCTGGTGGGCCTTGCTATTTTTCTCAGTCTTTTCATCATGACCCCCACCATAGGCGAGATGAACGAGGTGGCCTACCAGCCCTACCTCGCCGGGGAGATAACCAGCACCGAGGCGCTGGCCGAGGCCTCGGTGCCGCTGAAAAAGTTTATGCTGACCCAGACCTACGAGAGCAACCTCGCCCTGTTTTTGGAGATGAGCGGCACCGAGATGCCCGAGGTGGCCGACCAGGCCAACCCCGTGGAGCTGGCCGAGCTGCCCCTCACGGTCATCACCCCCGCCTTCATCACCAGCGAGCTAAGCCGGGCCTTTTTGATGGGCTTCCTCATCTTCCTGCCCTTCCTCATCATCGACCTTGTGGTGAGCAGTATTTTGATGAGCATGGGTATGGTGATGCTGCCCCCCGCCATGATTTCACTGCCCTTTAAGCTGCTTTTGTTTGTTTTGGTGGACGGCTGGAGCCTGACCATGAAAACCCTCGTGGACTCTTTCAGCATTGCCGCCGGGTAAAGCACAGCCAGCTTTCCACACTTTTCCCAGCCGGAACAGAAAGGAGGCGTGCACCATGCAAATGACCAGTGGCGAGGTGCTGGACGTCCTGCGCCAGATGCTGATTGTCTGCCTGCAAATCGCCGGGCCCATTCTGCTTGTCAGCATTGCGGTGGGGCTGGTTATCGCCATTTTTCAGGCGGCCACCCAGATTCACGAGCAGACCCTCACCTTTGTGCCAAAGCTGCTCGTCATTGCCTTGATGCTGCTGCTCATGGGCTCCTTCATTTTCAGTGTGATGAGCAATTTCACCCACGGCATCTTTGAGCTGATGACCACCTTGTAGCCAACCAATTTTCGCTGTGCCGGGGAGCTTTGCATGCAGATACAAATTTTGTTTGAAGGGCTGCTGGTATACCTGCTGGTGTTCGTGCGCTTTTCGGGCATGCTGCTGCTAAACCCCGTCTTCACACGCAACAACCTGCCCCAAACCGTGCGCATGGGCCTCATCATCGCCCTCACCCTGCTGGTAGCCCCCATGCAGCCGGTGGAGGCCGTGGCCGCCATGACCGATTTGCAGTATGCCGTGGCCGCCATACGGGAGCTGTTTGTGGGCGCCGTCTATGGTTATGTCTTCATCCTGTTCTACTATTTTCTCTACTTTGCGGGCGATGTGATGGACACCGACATCGGCCTTGCCATGGCCAAGAGCTTCGACCCTGCCACCAACATCCAGGTGTCCTTTTCCGGGCAGATTGTCACCGTCTTTTTCATCACCTACCTCTTTGCCACCGGCAGCCACCTGGCCCTCATCCGCATGTTTGCCGATTCCTTCCTCTACATCCCCCTCGGGGCGGGGGGTCTCACCCTCAGCATCACCAGCTTCATTCTGGAGCTGTTCGTCTCGGTTTTCATGCTGGCCATTCGGCTGGTTGCCCCTTTGATGGTGGCCGAGTTCATTTTGCAGGCCTCCATGGGCATTCTGATGAAGTTCATCCCGCAAATCACCGTCTTTGTCATCAACTTCCAGCTTCGCATACTGCTGGGCCTGCTGCTGCTCTACCTCTTCGCCCCTTTCATCGGGCAATTCATCGACAATTACCTCACGGTCATGTTCGATAACCTCATGGGCACCACCCAGGTGATGTCCGGCGGGATGGCCGTGGTTCCCTGATAGACCGCCATTCACCCGAAAGCCTTTAAGGGGGGAACATCTTGCCGGGCGAAGAGAAAACCGAACAGGCAACGCCCAAGCGGAAACAGGACGAGCGCAAAAAAGGCAATGTGTTCAAGAGCCAGGAAATCATCATTCTGGCGGGTCTTCTGGCCGTTTTTTTCACCCTACAGGCCCTGGGCGGCCTCATCATGAACACCCTCACCGGCAGCATCCGGCGTTTCTGGATGCAGGCCGGCGTGGCGGAAACCCTGGGCCTGGGAGATGTGAGAAAGCTGTTTTTGCAGGGGGCCGGCACCTTCGCCATTGCCGCTTTGCCCTGCCTGCTGGCGGCGGGCCTGGCGGTGATACTGGTGACGGTGGCCCAAACCCGCGGCAACTTTGCGGGCGAGGCCATGAAGCCCAAATTCAGCCGTTTGTCGCCCGCAAAAGGGCTAAAGAAGATTTTCAGCCTGCGGGGCGTGGTGGAGCTCCTCAAGTCTCTCGCCAAAATCATTATTTTAAGCTATGTCATCTACTCCAAATACATGGAACGGGTGGGCGAGCTGCCCCGGCTGATGGAGATGGATTTCGTTCAGGTGCTGTTTTACGCCGCCGATTTTTTGATGGATGTTGTGACCAACGTGGCGGTGATTTTCCTCTTTTTGGCCGCCGCCGATTTTCTCTACCAGCGCTGGCAGTTTGAAAAAGACCTGCGGATGACCAAGCAGGAAATTAAGGAGGAGTACAAGCAGACCGAGGGCGACCCGCAAATCAAGGGCAAAATCAAGCAGAAGCAGCGCGAGATGAGCCAGGCGCGCATGATGCAGTCGGTGCCCGAGGCCGACGTGATTATCCGAAACCCCACCCACTACGCCGTGGCCGTGCAGTACCGCCCGGGCGAAAACAACGCCCCCAGGGTGCTGGCCAAGGGGGCCGACCTGATGGCCCTGCGCATCATCCGGGTGGGCGAGGAAAACGGCGTGATGCTGGTGGAAAACCGCCCCCTGGCCCGCAGCCTTTACGAAAACGCCCCGCTGGACGCGGAAATTCCCGCGGAGTTTTACGGCGCCGTGGCCGAGGTGCTGGCCTTTGTGTACAGCGTGCAGAACAAATCTTTGGACGGAAGCCCGGCCGGCAAGAAGCAAGCGGCCGCCGGCACCGGAAGGCCCGCCCCGCCCCCCGCCTAAACAGTCTCAAAACCCCATTCTAAAAGGAGCACAGCAGCGTGAAGAAATTCAACCCTCTTCAAAACGGCGTCGCGATTCTCGTAATCGCGGTTGTTTTGCTGCTCATTGTGCCGGTTCCCGCCGCTCTTCTGGACGTTTTTTTCATCCTGAACATCGCGCTCAGCTTCATCATCCTGATTATCACCATGTACATTAAGGAGCCGCTGGAATTCTCCATCTTCCCCTCCATTTTGCTGGTGACCACGGTGTTCCGCCTCTCTTTGAACGTGGCGGCCACCAAGCTGATTTTATTCTACGACGGCCAGGCGGGCAACGTCATCCGCGCCTTTGGCCAGTTCATCATCCAGGGAAACTACGTCATCGGTATCGTCATCTTCCTCATTTTGGTGCTGGCGCAGTTCATGGTCATCACCAAGGGCTCTGAGCGTGTGGCCGAGGTGAGCGCCCGCTTCACCCTGGACGCCATGCCCGGCAAGCAGATGGCCATTGACGCCGATTTAAACTCCGGCCTGATTGACGAGGGCGAGGCCCGGATACGCCGCCAGAAGGTGCAGAGCGAGGCCGACTTCTTCGGCAGCATGGACGGCGCCACCAAGTTTGTGAAGGGCGACTCCATCATCTCCATCGTCATCGTGCTCATCAACTTCATTGGCGGCCTGGCCATGGGCTTCATTGGCGGCAACGGAGATTTCAACTCCATTCTGGATATCTACGCCACCTCCACCATCGGCAACGGCCTGATGAGCCAGATTCCCTCCCTGCTTATCTCGGTGGCCACCGGCATGGTGGTAACCCGCAGCGGCAACAACGACAGCCTGAACAAAACCATCGCACGGCAGTTCGCCTCCCAGCCCCTGGCCCTCATCATCACCGGCATTGTGATGCTGCTGCTCATCTTCGTCAATTTCCCGCCCGTCCAGGTCATCCTGGTCAGCGGCACCCTCATCACCGTGGGCATTTTGCTGCGGCGGCGCAGCAAGCAGCTGGCCCCGGCCGAGGGCCCCGTCATCGGCGGGGCCGGCCTTTCGGAGGCGGAGGGCCCCAGCGAGGAGGTGACCAGCGAGGCCAGCTACTACCGCAACATAGACAATGTCTACTCCCTACTGAATGTGGAGCAGATAGAGATGGAGTTCGGCTATTCCCTGCTGCCCCTGGTGGACGAGGCCAGCGGCGGCAGCTTTGTGGACCGGGTGGTGATGTTCCGCAAGCAGTTTGCCATGGAGATGGGCATGGTGGTGCCCTCGGTGCGGCTGAAGGACAGCGGCCAGCTCAACCCGAACCAGTACACCATCCGCTTTAAGGGCGAGCAGGTGGCCCAGGGCGACGTTTTGGTGGACCATTACCTGGCCCTTGCCCCCGGCGACAGCGCCGACCCCGTGGACGGCATCGACGCCATTGAACCCGCCTTTGGCATTCCGGCCAAGTGGATTAGCGAGGACCGCAAGCCCAAGGCCGAGCTGGCGGGCTATACCCTGGTGGACCCCACCAGCGTCATCATCACCCACCTCGCCGAGGTCATCCGCCAGCATGCGCACGAGCTGCTTACCCGGCAGGAGGTGGGGAACATGCTGGAAAACCTCAAGAAAACCAACCCCAGCATTGTGGAGGAGACCCTCCCCGGCATCCTGAACACCAGCGATTTGCAGAAGGTGCTTTCCAACCTGCTGCGCGAAGGGGTGCCCATCCGCGACCTGGAGACCATTCTGGAAACCCTGGGCGACTATGCCGCCGCCGTGAAGGACACCGACATGCTGACCGAGTATGTGCGGCAGGCCCTGCGCCGCACCATCTCCCACCGCTTCTGTGAGGCGGGGCAGCTCAAGGTGGTTACGCTGGACGCCGAAATTGAGAATATCATCATGGGTGCGGTGAAGAAAATGGACGGGGGCAGCTATCTGGCGCTGGAGCCGGATGTTATCCAGGGCATTGTGGCGGCCTCGGGCACCCAGTTCGATAAGGTGCGCGACATCGTGCAAACCCTGGTGGTGCTCACCAGTCCCATCGTGCGCATCTACTTCAAGAAGCTCATCGACCAATTCTACCCCCGGGTGGTGGTGCTCAGCTTCAACGAAATTGACACCGACATCCAGATTCAGGCGCTGGGGAATATCGCGCTGGGCCAGGCAGACATGGCAGGCTAGCATCACCCGCCATATATGCCGCATTCGGGTATATTTTTGAAACTGCCCACAGGTTTTTCACTTGTTTGTTGTATACTAGTATCTAAATCCACCGGGCTTTTCCGCAAGAGTGCCAAACCCGGGAATGAGGGGGCCGCCAGTGGCTGAACCGGATACAAAATTCAAATTGGAAAACCCCGCCGAGGTGCTGGCCGAATACCAGCAAACAGGCGATTTTGAACTGCGCAACCAGCTGGTGATGCATTACAGCTACATTGCCAAAAGCGTGGCCGTGCAGATGCGCGGCATCACCTCGGGTTATGCCCAGGTGGAGGATGTGGTGAACGAGGGGATTCTGACCCTGATGGACTGCCTGGACAAATACACCCCCGACAAGGGCATGAAGTTTGAAAACTACGCCTATATGCGCATACGCAACGCGAACATTGACTTTGTGCGCAAGCAGGACTGGGTGCCCCGCCGGGTGCGCCGCACCGCCCGCGAGGTGAGCGAGGCCTACAACGCCCTGGCCACCGAGCTGATGCGGGAGCCCACCACACGGGAGCTGGCCGACCACATGGGCCTTTCCGAGGAGGCGGTGAACAAGCACTTCTCTGAGATGCACACCGGGGCCGTGCTGAGCTTTGAAGACCTGCTGCAAAGCGCCCTGCCCGGCAGCAGCGAGCCGCCCGGCCTTGTGAACAACGACGAGGAGGGCCTGCCCGAAAAAGGGCTGATGCAGCAGGAGCTGCACCAGCAGCTGAAAGGGGCCGTGGAAAGCCTGACCGAGAAGGAGCGCCTGGTGGTATCGCTTTACTACTATGAGCACCTGAAACTGCACGAGATTGCCAAGGTGATGGGGGTTTCAGAATCTCGGGTGAGCCAAACCCACTCCAAGGCCATTGTAAAGATGAAGCAAAAGCTGGCCAGCTACCTCAGCCTCTGACCTGCCGGAAGCGAAAATTTTCCCGGCGGGCAGAAAAACCGGCCAATTTGTTGTATAATGGTACCATCGCTAGCAGCGGAAGGAGACTATGTTATGCTACAGGGTTTTTACACAGCAGCGTCCGGCATGTTCATGCAGCAGCGCAGCTTAAACGTGATTGCCAACAACCTGGCCAACATGCAGACGCCGGGCTTTAAAACCAGCCGGGTCATTTCCAGCACCTTCGAGCAGCAGTTCCTCAACCGCTTTGAGAAATACAAGGCCACGGGCATTGGGGTGGGCAACCCCGCCCGCATTGTGGACGAGGTGCCGGATATCTTCACCTTCAACGGCGTCACCGAAACCAGCCGTCCCTTCGATATGGCCATCACCGGCTATGGCTTTTTCAACATCCAGGGCGAGGACGGCCAGACCTACCTCACCCGCGACGGACAGTTTGATTTGGACGACGAGGGCTTCCTTGTGTTGCGGGGCCGCGGGCGGGTGCTGGGCACCGGGGGGCCATTGCAGCTCAACACCAGCAGCATCAGCGTGGCCGCAAACGGGCAGATTACCAACAGCCTCACCGGAGCGGTGCTGGGCCAGCTGGCCATCACCGTGCCGGCCGACGACGCCGCGATAGACCAGAACGCAAACGGCCTGTTCACCCTGGCGGGCGGCGGCGTGGGCGCCCCGGCCCAAAACCCCGAGCTGGTGCAGGGCGCCTACGAAAACAGCAACGTCAACATGACCGATGAGATGACCGCCATGATGATGGCCCAGCGCAACTTCTCCTCCGCCTCCCAGGCGCTGCAATTCATAGACGCCACCTACGCGAAGGCCGTCAACATAGCCGCCCTGTAGGCCCGGCCGGCTTTTCCCCAAGAAAAATCGTTTGGTCAAATCTTTTGATGCATATTTGGACCAATTGTGGTATACTGTTGGTGCCATCTTCATGTGGCACAAGGAAGGGACATTTTTATGAGCAGCATCAGTTTTTGGAACGGCGCTTCCGGCATGCGGGCCTATCAGAGCAAGCTGGACGTGGTGTCTCACAACATAGCCAACCTGAACACCAACGGCTATAAGGCCCAGCGCGCCGCCTTTGATGATTTAATCCGCACCCGGATGAACACCAACGTGGAGGGCAACAACCTGGTGGGGCATGGGGTGAAGCAGCAGTATATAGACAACCTGATGACCCAGGGCTCTCTGCAGGAAACCGGCTACGACTTGGACTTTGGCATTGCGGGGGACGGTTTTTTTGCCGTGGATGCCAACGGCCAGCGGGAGTATACCCGCAACGGCGCCTTCAACCTCTCGGTGGCGGGCAACCAGGCCACACTGGTAACCAACGACGGCGCTTTTGTGCTGGACAAGAACGGCCAGCGCATCACCCTGCCCTACACCGATGGCCAGGTGGACAGCACCGGCCTGACCGAGCGGCTGGGCGTATGGGGCTTTGCAAACCCCTACGGCCTGGTGGCCGAAAACAACTCCCGCTTCACCCAGAGCGGGAACTCCGGCCAGGCCACCCTGCTGGCCCAAAACGCCGGGCCAAACGCCCAGCGCTATGAGCTGAAGCAGCACTACCTGGAGCTTTCCGGCGTAGACCTTTCCAAGCAGATGGTGGAAGTGATTGAGGCGCAGCGCGCCTTTCAGATGAACAGCCGTGTGGTGCAAACGGCCGACCAGATTGCCGATGAGCTGAACAACCTGCGCTAGCGGTTTTGCACGGCAGGGGCCACAAATGGGAATATAGTGGGGAGTTTTGAGGATGCCAATTCAAACGTATGATGACCTGAATAATATGCAGGTGGATATGCTGCGGGAAATTGCCAATATTGGCACGGGCAATGCGGCCACCTCTCTGGCTGCCATGCTGCAGCGCACCATCAACATCCAGGTACCCCGCATCAGCTTTTTGGACTACGACGCCGTAACGCGTGAGCTGGGCGGCCCCGAATCTCTGATGGTGGGCATGATGCTCACCCTTTCTCAGGATATCAGCGGCATGATGATGTTCCTGATGAAGGAGGAGTTTGCCCACATGATTCTGAACTCCCTGCTGGGGCAAAGCTTCGCCAGCTTTACCGAGGTGGACGAGATGGGCCTTTCTGCCATGCAGGAAATTGGCAATATCATGGCGGCCTCTTACGTGAATGCCATCAGCCAAATTTCCGGCATGACCATTGAAATTTCCCCCCCGGATATCTGCATTGATATGGTGGGCTCCATCTTAAGCGTGCCTGCCATCCATTTTGCCAATATCAGCGACAAGGTCATTTTCATAGAGGACGAGTTTGAAGGCGGCGGCAACGATGAGAGCAGTAACATCCTGCTCATTCCCGATGTGGATTCCCTTGACCGGCTCATTTCTAAATTGGGGTTGGATGTATGAGTAATACCGTATCCGTGGGCATTGCCGATTTGAATGTCGTCCGCTCTCCCGATATCCTGGTCACCTTTGCGCTTGGCTCCTGCGTGGGTATCTGCCTGTTCGACCCGAACGTGAAGGCCGCCGGGCTTTCCCATATCCTCCTGCCCAGCTCCCAGCAAATTCCCGGGGCCAACGCCCCCATGAAGTTTGCCGACACCGCCATTCCCCTTTTGGTGAAAAAAATGGAGAGCATGGGGGCCATGCGCGCCCGTATGAAAGCAAAAATAGCCGGTGGGGCGCAGATGTTCGCCTCCACCAGCAACGCCGCCATTGCCAACATTGGGGCGCGGAACGTGGAGGCTGTGAAGGCCACCCTGCAAGGCCTGCGCATCCCCATTTTGGCCGAGGACACCGGGGCCAATTTTGGGCGCACCCTGTATTTCAACGCCGATGATTTCAAGATGACCATCCGCAGCCCGAAGCGCGGAGAGTGGAAGGGCTAGAGTGCCGGGCGAGCTTAAGCCGGCCTCTGTCCCTCCCCTTTACATCCTATCTCCGGAGCTTCCATCTACCCCCACCGCCAGTGCGGCCTGTGCCCCGGTAGCCGGATGATACGGGCAGGCGCCCACACGGCATTGGGGTGCCTGTTTTTTATTTTTAGGTGAATCTGCCATAAAAAAGGGGAATTTCTATGCGTGATGACCAGAAAGAGGGGCTGTTCTCCACCCAAAAGGAGAGCATCTTCTCCCGGCACACCCGGTCTAAGGGTTTGTTTGAAAAGCAGGAGGCCCCGGAGGAAACCCCCGCGGCCCCGGCGCCCCCTGCCAGCCATAATCCGTTTGCCACCGGCACAGACACCCCGCCGCCAGACCCCGAAGCCCCGGAGGAGGCCCCTGCGGCCGAGGGCCCGGCCGCCGCGCAGGAGGGCCCGGCCGGCAGCGAAAAAAGCGCGAATGTGCGGCTGATTATGGCACCCGACAACATGACGGCGGCCATTGTGGTGGACCCGCCCGAGGAGGGGGGCCAGCCCCTTACCCGGGAGATGCTGGACGCCGCACTGGCCAAGGGGAAAATTGTGTACGGCATTCAGGAGGAGGGCCTGGCCCGCCTGCTGCTTCCCAGCTACGACACCAGCGTGGAGGTGGCCCGGGGCACCCCTGCCGTCGACGGTGAAAACGGCAGCTGCAAGGAGCTGTATGCCCGCGAGCGGGAGGCCACAATCACCGAAAAAGAGGATGGCTCTGTGGACTACAAGGAGCTGGGCATGATTTGCGACCTGCCCGCCGGCTCCGTCATCTGTGAAATCACCCTGCCCACCGAGGGCACAAGCGGCACCAACATCCAGGGCCGGGAACTGAAGGCCCGGGCCGGGAAAAAAGCCATGCCCCCACTTGGGGAGGGCACCCGTGTAAGCGACGACGGGCTGAAGGCGATTACCACCGTCTCGGGCAATCTGGTGTTCCGGGGCGGCCGCTTCACGGTGGACGAGGTCTTCCGGGTGCAGGATGTGGACTATGATATCGGCAATATTCAGTTCTCGGGGGATGTGGTGGTATCCGGCGAAGTGCAGGACGGCTTTGAAATCCGCGCCGGGGGAAACATCACCCTGCAGGGCCGGGTGGGCAGCGCCACACTGGAAGCCAAGGGCAACATACACATAGAGCAGGGCATCAACGGCACCGGTAAGGCCGAAATCACCGCCGCCAAAAATGTCAACGCCGGTTTTATAGAAAACTGCCTGGTGCGTGCGGGCGAAAATGTGGTGGCCGGTTCCATCATCAACAGCACCGTGGAGTGTGAGGGCGATATTGACGTGACCAGCAAGCACGGCACCATTGTGGGCGGAAAAATCACCGCCTTCGGCTCTATCAAGGCCAAGGAGATTGGCAACGAATCCAACACCCCCACTCTGGTGACGGTGGGCATCACCCCCCGGCTGCTGAAAGAGCGCAAACGGCTGCAAGACCAACTGGCGGACGTGACAAAATATATAGAGGAGATGACAAAAAATACCCTTTATATAGAAAAAATGGTGGAGCAGCAGCGGGAGATTCCCCAAGAGCGCATCCAGCTTTTGCAGCGCACCAAGCTGGCCCTTCCCATCACCGAGAAAAAGCGCGAGCAGCTAAACGCCGCCCTGAAAGAGGTGGAGGAAAAAATCGAGTCCTCCACAGGCTCCACCATCACGGCCAAAATCATCTACCCACCCACCCGCATCACCATAGGCAAGCTCAGCATGAGCCTCAATGAGGTGCGAAACAGCGCCCGGGTGTTCATCAGCCACCAAGGGGAGCTAACCGTGGGGTCAAGCTAAAAAACATAAGAGCCGCATGGAGAGGAAACCCTCCATGCGGCCCGCTGTTTTCCGTCCCCGGTTCACCCGGCCTGCACCACCCGCCGTATCACCAGCGAGAGGCAGCTTCTGTCCCGGTAAAGGTCCAGCTCCCGGCTCTCCTCTTGCAGGCGGATAACCGGGCGCATCTGGTTTTCATTGTTCACCACCTCGGCCATGCGCCCGTCCGAAAGCTCCACCACGCTGCCCACGGGGTACAGGTCAATCTTGCGCACCAGGGCCTGCACCACATCAAAATCAAAAGAGGAGCCCGCCCCGCCCATGATGTACTCAATGGCGTCGGCCGGTTCCATGGGGCGGCGGTAGGGGCGGTTCGAGGTCAGCGCGTCATACACATCCGCCACCGAGATAATCCGGCTCCAAGGGGGAATCTCCTCCCCCTTCAGCCCCTGCGGGTAGCCGGTTCCGTCCATCTTTTCGTGGTGGCTCAGCACCGCCAGCCATATCTCGTCGTCGCCAATGCCCGCCTTTTTTAGATATTCATACCCGGCGGTGGAATGGGTTTTTATCAGGCTCATCTCCCCCAGGTCCAGCTTGCTGGCCTTGCGGATAATCTCCACCGGAATGGCAGTTTTTCCAATATCATGCATCAGGGCGCACACCCCCAGCCGGTTCAGCTCCTCGCCGGAATAGCCCAGCCGCTGCCCAATGGCCACCGCCAGCACCGCCACGCTCAGGGAGTGGTGAAAGGTGTAGTCGTCGTAGCTTTTCAGGTCGTTGATATTCACAAGGGTGTTGTTGTCGCCACGCAGGTAGCCCACCATCTTGTCCACCACGGTGTCCACCCGCTGCACAATCCGCTTGGTGGCCTCGTGAAAATCCTCCTGGCCAAAGGTGTTAAAAGCATCCTCCAGGGTGTCCAGCGCCTCATCGCGCAGCTCGGGGGCCAGCACCGGGGCAGAGCTGGGCTTGTACGGCCTTCCCGCCTGCTCCTGGCCGGTGCCCTCCACATATACATTGCGAAAGCCCCGCTTGCGAATTTTATCAATCACATAGTCACTCAGCAAAATTCCCCGGCTGATGAAGGGAGAAGAATCGTACTCCGACAGGAACAAGTCCTGCGCCAGCACCATTCCGCTCGTCAGCTCCTCTGCCAAAACCAGCCTCACACCCGCACCTCTTTTCGTACGTGCTCAACGCCTCAGCGTTTCTTTGCTTTCATTATAGCACAGCCTGGCCCACAAATAAAGGGTATCTCCCCTGTCTTTTCCGGCCTCGCCCGGCCATAGCGCGGCAACGCGCCGCGGCGCTCCCTTCTCTTGGCAAAGGAAGAGCCCCGCCCCGCATTCTCCCCCCAAAAAAGCTGTGAAGCACCCATGCCGCAGGGCCCGCCTGCCGCATGTTTATATAGATGCCACACGCATGCATGTAAGAGTGTGCCCGCACGCTCTGGAAAGAAAGGGGTAAACTATGAACTCTGGCAAAAGCGGCTTACTGGACAACTATTTTGGCTACTCCAAGCGCGGCTCCAGCTTTGGCACCGAGATTCGGGCCGGGCTCACCACCTTCGCCACCATGGCCTACATCCTTCCTGTCAACATGTCCATCCTGTCTGCGGCAGGGCTGGACGGCGGCGCCGTCTTCATGGCTACGGCGCTCTCTGCGGTGCTGGGCACCGTACTGATGGCCCTTCTGGCCAAGCTTCCCTTTGCGCTGGCCCCCGGCATGGGGCTGAACGCCTTTTTCGCCTACACGGTGGTGCTGGGCATGGGGGAAACCCCCGGCTTCGCCCTGGCCGCCGTGCTCACCGAGGGCCTCATCTTCATTGTGCTCAGCCTCACAGGCATCCGCACCGCTTTGTTCAACGCCATCCCACGGGAGCTGAAAATGGCGGTCTCGGCGGGCATTGGCCTGTTTATCATGTTCATTGGCCTGCAAAACGCGGGCTTTATTGTGAATGACGAGGCCACCCTGGTGGCCATCAACCCCGACCTCAGCGGCGCGGCGGTGGCCCTGGCCATCATTGGCCTGGCCCTCACCATCGTCCTGTACATGAAAAAGGTAAAGGGTGCCCTGCTCATCGGCATTCTGTCCACCTGGGTACTGGGCATGCTGGCCCAGCTGCTGGGCTGGTACCAGGTGATGCCCGACGCGGGGGCCTTCTCGCTGTTCCCCAGCGGCGTGGTGGACCTGCCCCCCAGCCTGGCCCCCACCTTTGGGCTGGCCTTCGGCGGCTTTGCCGACGCCTTCACCAGCGCGGCGAACTTCGGGCGCTTCCTCATTGTGGTGCTCACCTTCCTGTATGTGGATATCTTCGACACCCTGGGCACCCTCTCGGGCGTGGCCACCAAGGCGCGCATGCTGGATGAAAAGGGCGAGCTGCCGGGCATCAAGGGCGCCCTCACCGCCGACGCGATTGCCACCACCGCAGGCGCCATTCTGGGCACCTCCACCGTCACCACCTTTGTGGAATCCTCCGCGGGTGTGGAGGAGGGCGGCCGCACCGGCCTCACCGCCCTCACCACCGCCGCCTGCTTCGCGCTCTCCCTCTTTTTCTTCCCCATCGTGGGCTCCATTCCCGCCTTTGCCACCACCTGTGCACTGGTCATGGTCGGCATCATGATGTTCGAGCCCCTGCGTGATATGGACTTCAACAACGCCGAGCATCTGGTGCCCGCCGTCATCACCATCGGCTTCATGGTCATGGGCTACTCCATCAGCGCCGGGCTGATGTGGGGCATCCTGTCCTACATTCTCGTCAAGGTGGTGGTGGCAAAATTCCGCGACATCACCCCCCTCATGTGGGTGCTGGGCGCCATTTTCCTGCTCAAGATGTTTGTGCTGGACCAGCTTTTGTAAGGCAAACACCGTGCTGGCAAAGCCCCCCGCGGCTGCGGGGGGCTTTGCCCTTGCCGGGCGGCAAAAAACTCCACAGAAAACCTTCTTTTCCCCCCGCAAAAACCTCTCTTTTGCCCCGTTGCCTTTTGCCCGCCGCCCCTCTATACTGGTGGTAATACAAACGCAAAAGGAGACAGACATGGGCATTTTGGGATACTTTCTCATATTCTTTGCAAAGCTGGTGGAGGTCTCCCTTGCCACGGTACGCAATGTGCTGATTGTGCGGGGCGAAAAGGTGAAAGGGGCCTGCATCGCCTTCTTCGAGTCCATGATTTGGGTGGTGGTGGTCAGCACCGTTTTGCAAAATGTTCTGGAGGACCCCTTCAAGGTGGTGGCCTACTGCCTGGCCTACGCCCTGGGCAACTACTGCGGCGTCATTTTGGAGAACAAGCTGGCCATCGGCATGGCCTGCATTCAGGCCGTGGTAAGCGAGTGCAAAAGCGACGAGGTGAGCCGCCTGATGCGGGAGCAGGGCTTTGGGGTGACCATTCTGCGCGGCGAGGGCAAGGACGGCCCGGTGGATGTGCTGATGATTTTCCTAAAACGCAAGGCCCAGCGGGAGGCCATCAACCTCATCAAGAGCCTTTGCCCGGCGGCCCTCATCACGGTGAACGATGTGCGGCATATGCGCAATGGCTACATGAAATAATTTTTGGCCTCGCCTGCAAAACGCCCGGCAGCAAGAATGACATGTGCGTTTTGCCGCGGCTCGGGTATTTGAAGTTAGCTCACGGGCAGGTAATATACACAATGTAACGGCTACCCGGTAGCCGTTTTCTTTTGCCTTCGTGCATTATTCACTTTATGTGAATAATATGCAGGTAATTGTTTATAAATATTCAAATAAGGCTTGCAATACCCGGGTTTTGCATGTATAATATTCATATTCTTTTCCATTTTATCCGGTTTCACAGAAAGGACGGCAAGGCATGGCGCAGTATACGGTATTCATAGACGGCGCGGAGGGCACCACCGGCCTGCGCATCCGCCAGCGGCTGGCTGAGCGCAGCGGCATCCGCCTTTTGGCGCTGGAGGAGGCCCGGCGCAAGGACCTGGCCGCCCGGGTGGCCGCCGTCCGCCAGGCAGACCTCAGCCTGCTCTGCCTGCCCGACGCCGCCGCCAAAGAACTGGTGGAGGCCGCCGGGGAGGAGGCGCGCATCTGCGACGCCAGCACAGCCCACCGCACAAAGCCCGGCTGGGTGTACGGCTTCCCGGAGCTGGGCGGGCGACGAGGGCAGATAGCCGCCGCCCGGCGGGTGGCGGTGCCGGGCTGCCACGCCAGCGGCTTTTTGGCCCTGGCCGCCCCGCTGGTGGAAAAGGGCGCCCTGCCCGCCGCCGCCCCGCTGGCCTGCCACTCGCTCACGGGCTACTCCGGCGGGGGCAAAAAAATGATTGCCCAGTACGAGAGCCCCGACAAGCCCGAGAGCTACCAGGCCCCCCGGCTGTACGGCCTCTCGCTGCAGCACAAGCACCTGCCCGAGATGCAGGCCGTGGCCGGGCTGGCCGCGCCGCCCCTCTTCTGCCCGGTGGTGGACGACTACTACAGCGGCATGCTGGTGACACTGCCGCTGCCCGCCGCGGCACTGGCCCCGGCCTTCCAAAGCCGCGAAGCCCTGGCCGCCCTGCTGGCCGAATACTATGCCGGGCAGCCGCTCATCACGGTGCACCCGGCGAGCGCGGCCCCCGAAGACGGCTTTATCAGTGCCGCAGAGATGGCCGGGCGGGACAGCCTGGAGATTTTTGTGCTGGGCAGCGAAAACCAGTTTCTGCTGGCCGCCCGGTTCGACAACCTCGGCAAAGGGGCCTCGGGCGCGGCGGTGCAATGCCTGAACCTGATGCTGGGCCTGCCCGAAACCGAGGGCCTGGTGCTGTAGCCTCCCCTCCCCTCTTTTCACGTTCCCCTGCCATTCCTCTATAAACAAGCCTACAGAAAGAAGGAAACAAACCATGAAATATAAAAAAGTGCCCGGCGGCGTATGTGCCCCAGTGGGATTCAAAGCGGCGGGGCTGCACTGCGGCATCCGCAAAAATGCCGAAAAGAAGGACATGGCCCTCATCCTCAGCGAGGCCGAATGCGCCGCCGCCGCCGTATATACCCAAAACAAGGTGAAGGGTGCGCCGATCCTCACCACCCAGCAGAACATCGCCAACGGCAAGGCCTACGGCATCCTGTGCAACAGCGGCAACGCCAACACCTGTGCACCCGACGGCCCCGCCATTGCCAGCCGCTGCTGTGAGCTGGCCGCCCAGGCCACCGGCCACAAACCCGAGGATTTCGTCATCGCCTCCACCGGGGTGATTGGGCAGGCCCTGCCGCTGGCCCCCTTCGAGAGCGGCATCCCCAAGCTGGCCGCCGCCCTCAGCACAAACGGCGGCTCCGACGCCGCCGACGCCATCATGACCACCGACACAAAACGCAAAGAATTCTCCTACGAGTTCAGCCTGGGCGGCAAAAGCTGCTCTATGGGGGCCATCTGCAAGGGCAGCGGCATGATTCACCCGAACATGGCCACCATGCTGGCCTTTGTCACCACCGATGTGGCCATCAGCAGTGAAATGCTGCAAAAGGCCCTGGCCGAGGAGACCCAGCTCAGCTTCAACCAGCTCTATGTGGACGGCGACACCTCCACCAACGACACCCTGGCCATTCTGGCAAACGGGCTGGCCCAAAACCCGCCCATCACCGCCGAGGGCGAGGACTACCGGGACTTCTGCGAGGTGCTGCACAAGATTTGCGTGAAGATGTGCCGTGCCCTGGCCGCGGACGGCGAGGGCGCCACCAAGCTGCTGGAATGCCACGTAACCGGCGCACCCACCGCCCCGCTGGCGCGGCAGATTGCGAAAAGCGTCATCGCCAGCGACCTGTGCAAGACCGCCATGTTTGGCGAGGACGCCAACTGGGGCCGGGTGCTCTGCGCCATCGGCTACACCCCGGGCGATTTCTCCATCGAGCATGTCTCGCTGGTGCTGAAAAGCGACGTGGGCGAGGTGCTGGTCTGCCAAAACGCAGTCTACCATCCCTTTAGCGAGGAGGAGGCCGCCAAGGTGCTGGCCGAGGACAGCATCCAGATTCTCATCGACATGGGCCTTGGCCAGGAGAGCGGCACCGCCTGGGGCTGCGACCTCAGCTACGACTATGTGAAAATCAACGGCGACTACCGCACCTAG
>CAYRFC010000020.1:9933-23226 GCA_964423365.1 uncultured Oscillospiraceae bacterium | reverse complement strand
CCAGCGCCTCGATAAACAGGTAGGCGAAGGCGGGCCCGCAGCCGGAGATGGCCGTCAGGGCGTCCAGCCATTTTTCCGGCACCACCACCACCGTGCCCACCAAGGAGAACAAATCCTTCGCCAGCTGAATATTTTCGCTGCTGGCACGCGCCCCCGGCACCATCCCGGCCACGCCATGGCGCACCATCATGGGGGTGTTGGGCATCACGCGCAGCACCGGGTTTTCGGGAAAGGCCTCCTCCAGCACCGCCAGCGGCACCCCGCCCATCACCGAGATGACCAGCGTGCCGGGGCTTACTGCCGGGGTGAGCAGGGGCAGAATGCTGCCCGCCACCTGGGGCTTCAGCGCCAGCAGCAGCACGGCACACTCCTTGGCAAGCTGGCGTGCGCCTGCGTTGTCCACGTCGTTGTGCATGGTGTTCACCCCGCACTCGGCCGCCAGCCAGCGCAGGCGCTCCAGGTCAGGGTCGGTGACAAAAATATTCTCCGGCGAAACCCCGCCGCTTTTCACCATCCCCCGCAAAATGGCCTCGGAAATTTTTCCGCCGCCCACAAAGCCTATCTTGTTGTATCCGGGCATTGCCGCGCCTCCTATAAAAATAACCTAAAATTACCAAACCGCCCGGCAAGACCTGCGGGGCGGTTTGCGTGCCAAAAACAGCCTCTTTGCAAAGTGTACTCCGGCGGCGGCGGGGCTGTCAAGCGGGGGCACGGCCAAGTTGACACCCAAAGAGCCCGGCGCTATGATAGATTGTATATCGATAGCGAGCCCGGCGCCGCCACGGCGGCGCGCTGCCTGCCATGGCTTTGGCAGGGGACGGAAAGGAGGCCGTATGCCCCCCAAAAAGAAGATGCTGCAACAAAAAACCTGCTTCCTGATGGGGCTGGTGGCCGCGGTGGCAAGCGCCGTTTCCGGCGTGCTGATGCTGTTCACCCAGGGGGCGGCCCAGCTGCCCCTCACCATTGCTTTTGTGATGAACGGTGCCATGCTGCTGTTTTTGGCCCTCAGCATGAAGGGGGCAGAGCACCGCGCCATGCGCACGCGGCTGCTGGGCTTGTTCCTAATGCTGCTGGTCTCCTCGTTTGGCCTGCCCCTGCTCTGCCCGGCGCTGGAAATGCTGGTGCTGCCCCTGCTTTGCCTGCTGTTTTACCAAAAGGGAGACCGCCCCCCCCTCCTGTTTCTTTGCGTGGGGGAGCTGGGCTATGCCCTTTGCCGCACCCTGGCCCTCACCAGCGCCCTGCGCGCTTATGCCCCGCTGATGGTGGGCCTCAGCCTGTTGCTGGTGGCGGCCCTGCGGTTCTGGGTGCTGCTGCGGCTGCACCGCCGCGCGGGGGAGGCCCCGGCTTGATGCCGGGGCGTTAGAAGCGGCAACGCCACTTTGTTGCCGTTTCCCATAGAAATGGATTCATCATTTTTAGGGAGATTAGCATTAGAAAACAAATAATAGAAACAAAGGAGGACGAAGCCTTGCCAAGGCAGACCCCCAAAAAACGCAGCAACAAAAGCCCCCTTGTGCTGGCCATAGCCATAGCCGTGCTGGCCATTGCGGCGGGCCTGGCCGTGTGGGCGCAAAACCGGAACCAGCCCAAAACCCCGGCCTCCTCGTCTTCCAGCGGCCCGGCCTACGTGGTCACCTCCGGCTCGGCTTCGCAGGCCGCGTCATCCTCCCTGCCGGCGGCCTCCTCTGCTGCGCCGCAGGCCGCTGCCGCCCTGCCCGGCGAGATGCGCGCCATGTGGATTTCCTACCTGGAGTGGCTAAAAAATGACATATCCACAGAGGAAAAAATGCGCGGGGTGCTGCAGCGGATGTTCGGCGAGTGCCAGGCTATGGGGCTGAACACCGTGATTGTGCAGGTGCGCCCCTTTGGCGACGCGTTGTACAAAAGTGAAATCTTCCCCTGGAGCCACCACCTGACCGGAACCCAGGGCGAGGACCCCGGCTACGACCCGCTGGCCGTGATGGTGGAGGAGGCCCATGCCCATGGCCTGCGGCTGGAGGCCTGGGTGAACCCCTACCGGGTGAACCTGCCCGGCGAAAACCTGGGCCCCGAGGAGCTGGCCGAAAACAACCCCGCCCGGCTGCACCCAGAGTGGCTGCGCGAGGTGGAGGACGTGGGCAGCTTCTACGACCCCGGCATTCCCGAGGTGCAGCAGATGATTGTGGACGGCATGGCGGAGATTGTGCGGAACTACGACGTGGACGGCATCCATATCGACGACTATTTCTACCCGGCGTTCACGGGGGAGCAGACGGACGCGGGCGAGGACCTGGCCTTTGACGAGGAGACCTATGCCCAGTATGGAGAGGGGGCCGAGCTGGCGGCCTGGCGGCGGCAGAACGTGAACGACCTGGTAAAGGCCGCCTATGCGGCCATCAAGGCCGAAAAGCCAGGGGTCAGCTTTGGCATCAGCCCGCAGGGCAACAACGACAACAACTATAACCAGCAATACAGCGATGTAAAGCTGTGGATGGCCGAGGCCGGGTACTGCGACTATGTGATGCCGCAGCTCTACTGGGGCTTTGGCTACCAGCTGAAAAATGGCAGCGACCGCTTTGCCTTTGCCAACATTGCCGCCGAGTGGGCGGCCTTCCCGCGGGCGCCAGAAGTGCAGCTCTATGCAGGGCTGGGGGCCTACCGCATTGAGGAGGGGGACGGCAGCGAGGGCACCGAGGAGGAGTGGAACAGCGGGCACAACCTGGCCGACATGGTGGCCGCCCTGCGCGGCATGGAGGGCTACGGCGGCTTTGCCCTGTTCCGCTACGAGGTGCTGTATGGCAAGGGGGCCTCGCCCCTGGCCGAGGACGAGATAGCCGCCCTCACCGCCTTGCTTGCAGAGGGCCAGGCGGGTGCAGCGGCTTAAAAAACATCCAAACATAGAAGCGGGGCGGCTGCACAGAAATTCTCTGCGCAGCCGCCCCGCTTTTTGCTATTTTGTATGGCTACAAAAGAATGGCCCTGGCCACCAGGCAGAGAACCAGCAGCCAAAGGGCAAGGATGGGAAGGGCAAAATACCATTTCTTCGGCTTGCCGTTTTTCCACAGGCCCTTGGCTTCTTCTCTATAGTGCGCCAGGGCTTCTTTGGGGATACATTTGATGGTCAGGGCCACCAGGGCGGGCAGGAGGAGGATGTCGTCCAGATAGCCCAAAACCGGGATAAAGTCGGGAATCAAATCGATGGGAGAGAGCGCATAGGCAAGGGTCAGGCCCGCCAATATTTTGGGCAAAAGAGGGGTGCTGCGGCTTTTCAGGCACAAAAACAAAGCGGGAAGGTCAGTTTTAAGCTGCGCTGCGCGCTCTTTTAGTGTCATTTGCCTATTTCCCCAAAGGGCTGTTTTGCAGCAAAAAAGCGGCCTGCTCATAGTCCTCTTTTTTCACAAACAGGGTGTATGCATAGTCCAAAGCTCCGCCAAGGCTGCCGCTTCTGGCCCGGGTGCCCGCCGAGAAGGGCGAGGGGCTTTGGCGGTTTTGTACCCGCACATACACCTCTATGCCGTTTTGGCGCAGGGTTTGCCTCCAGGCGGCCTGCTTGCCTGCATTCTGGGTGCTGGCCAGCTCCCGCCGGTTGAAGATGGTGACCATAATGTAAGCCTCCTTTGGCCCACAGACTGTATGCACAAGGGCTTGGCGGGCGTGTGTTGCAAACCCCTGCGCCGAAAAACACACAGACAAAAATTGCCTTTTGCCGAATGACAGCGGAAATTGTGGGCGGAACTGGTCTTGATTTTGACTTTCCACTTTCCACTGTCAACTTTCCACTGTACTTATTCTTGCCCCTGGCTTGCCAATTCCGCCAGGGCGGGGCCGCAGAGGCGGAAGGTGGTCCAGCCCTCCATGGGAAGGGCCCCAAGGCTCTTATAAAACTCGATGGAGGGAGTGTTCCAGTCCAGGCAGGCCCACTCGAAGCGCTGGCAGCCGCGCTGCACCGCAATGCCCGCCAGCCGGGCCAGCAGGGCCTTGCCATAGCCCCGGCCGCGGCAGCTCTCCTCCACGAATAAATCCTCCAAATACAGCCCGGCCCGGCCCAAAAAGGTGGAGTAATTCTCGAAAAACAGCGCAAAGCCCACGGCCTTGCCGTCTTCCTCGGCCAGCAGGGCCTCGGCCTTGTGCAGGGTGAACAGGCTGTGGCACAGGTCTTCGGCGGTGGCCACCATCTGGTCTTCCATTTTTTCGTAGACGGCCAGGCAGCGTATCAGCCGCAGCAGCTCGCCGCAGTCGGCCTGGGTGGCGGGGCGGATGGCAAAAACAGGGGACATGGTGTGGTTTCCTTTCGGTAAAAAGAATATGGGGTGGGCAGGGCCTGCCCCGTCTATTGAGTATAGCATAGCCCCACCCCACGGCGCAAAGAGCCAGTGTAAGCGCTACAGGGTGTCGCCACCCTCTAGCGCAAAATGTCCAGCAGGGCGGCCACGGCGGCGGGGGCTTCGCCCTCGGCCAGGCCGCCATAGCCCAGCAGCAGGGCGTCGGCGCCGCCCCCCCACAGGGAGAAGCCGCCCCTGCCCACCGGCTGGCAAAACTGCGATAGCGCCTCCAGACCAAGGCCGCTCTGCCGGGCCTGCCCGGCCAGGGCCGCCGCGTCCCGCCCCGGCAGCCGCAGCACAAAATACAGCCCGGTGTGGGTATTGAAAAGCTGACAGGCGGCTGCGGGCAGCCCGGCCTGCACGGCCTGCAGCACCTGGTCGCGCCGGGCACGGTAGGCCCCGCGCAGGCGGTTCAGCCGCCGGGCAAAGTGGCCCTCGCTCATAAAGCGGGCCAGGGTGTGCTGCTCGGGCCGCCACAGGGTGCAGGCGTAGCCGCCGTAGGCCCGCTGCCAGGCCGCCAGCAGGGCCGGGGGCAGCACCAGATAGGCCGCGCGGATGCCCGGGGCCAGGCTGCGGGAGAAGGTGCCCGCATACACCACCCTGTCGTGGCTGTCCATGCCCTGCAGGCTGGGCAGGGGCCGCCCGCTGAACCGGAATTCGCTGTCGTAGTCGTCCTCTATCAAAATGCCCCCCTGCTTTGCCGCCCAGCGCAGCAGGGCCGCCCGGCGGGGGGCGGGCATCACACAGCCGGTGGGGAACTGGTGGCTGGGGGTGAGGTAGGCCGCAGCCGCCCCGCTGCTTTGCAGGCCCTCCACCGTCATGCCCTGGTCGTCCACATCCACCGCCACGGTGGCCCGGCCTGCGTTTTGGAACAGCCGGGTGGTTTTGGCGTAGCCGGGGTTTTCCAGTGCCACGGCCCCGGCGGGCAGCAGGGGGGCCAGCAGCCCCAGCAGCACCTCCAGCCCCGCCCCGGTTACAATTTGCCGGGGCTGGCAGCGCACCCCGCGAAAGCCCTGCAGGTAGCCCGCCAGCGCCCCGCGCAGCACCGCGTCCCCCTGGCCCTCCCCCGTGGCAAACAGGTCCTCCTCCCCGGCCAGCACCTCTTTAAACAGGCGGTTCCAGGTTTTGCGGGGAAAGAGGGCGGTGTCTATGCCGCCGGTAAGGAAGCTGTGCCGCCATTCCGTTTTCCCGGTGGCGGTGGGCGGCGGCGCCTCGCCCGCCTGTGCCGGGGAGGGGGGCGGCACCACCGGGCCCAGGTTCCCCGCCACAAAGCCGCTGCGGGGCCGCGCCTCCAGGTAGCCCTCCTCGGCCAGCATCTGGTAGGCCAAATCCACCGTGTTCACCGATACGCCCAGCTGTACCGCCGCGCTGCGCTTGCCCGGCAGCCGCTCCCCTGCCCGGATGCTGCCCTCCCGCAGCCGGGCCACTAGAAAATGATAGAGCTGCAGGTACAGGGGTGTTTTTTGCGTCTTGTCTAAGAACAGGCCTACGAATTCCATGTCCGCCTCCATCTGCACCCATAAAAAATACAAAAACTGGAAGTTGTAGCGGGGTCAGTTTGCTGATAGAATCAGCATAGAGCAAAACGGCGGCCCTGTCAAACCCGGTGGGCGCGCCGCCCTTCAGGAGGCATCTCATGAGAAGCGAGCAGGTGAAAAAAATTACCTACACAGGGCTGTTTGCGGCCCTCATCTTTCTGGCCATTTACGTCATTCACGTCCCCATCGGCTCGGGCGGCAGCTACATCCACTTCGGCGACGCCATCATCTACCTGGCGGCGGCGGCTCTGCCCCTGCCCTATGCCATGGTGGCGGCGGGGCTGGGCGCGGGCCTTTCGGACGCCCTGGTGCCGGGCGGCATGATTTGGCTGCCCGCCACCCTCATAATCAAGCCCCTGCTCTGCCTGGCCTTCACCCACAACGGGCAGAATATGGTGAGCAAACGGAACATTGCGGCGGCCCTGATAGGCGGCGGCATCACCATTGTGGGCTATGGGCTGGCGTCCTGGCTGCTGTTTGGCAACATCGGCTCGGTTATTTTAGAGCTGCCCATCTCCCTTGGGCAGGCGCTGGGCAGCGGGCTGCTGTTTGTGCTTTTGGGCAAGGGCCTTTCCAAGGTGACGCAGGGCAGGGCGCTGGTACACGGCGGGCGCTGAGGCAAAACGAAAAAAAGGGGCTGCCAAGATGCATTGGCAGCCCCTTCTTTCCTATAGGGTAGCAAACGAGCCGTGCTTAGGCAGCTGCGGTGTGGTTGCCGCCGCTCTCGCCGCTGCTGCCCATGGCAGAGCTGGCCACAATCATGCTGATGCCGTTCATCAGCACCACCGCGCCCGCCAGCAGGCCGATGGCCATGGCAGAGAGGATGATGTTGAACAGGGCATACACCCCCACCAGCACCGAGAGGATGGCGAACACCAGCACCCAAACCCAGCTCTTGTCGCCCTCTTTTTTCATCTGGATGGAGCGCACGAGGCGCATCACCCCGCCAATAATCAGCCAGAAATCAAAGGCATAGATGAGCAGGCCGTCGGCCAGCAGGCTGATAAAGGGGTTCACCAGCACCAGAATACCCAGGATGCCGCACAGCACGCCAATCACAATTTCTGTGACGGAATGCGTGCCGTTTTTGCGGCTGGCAAAAAAATCCACCACCGCACTCACACCGGCAAACACCAGCAGTATCCCAATTACCCAGCTTATGCTGGAAAAGGTCATGCCGGGGGTCATCATCAGCAAAAAGCCCCCCACAGCCAGCAAAACCCCCACAATAATAGACAGCACCTTCATAAGACCACTCCTTTCTGTTTCGATAGCCCCGGCCCAGCGGTGTGTGCGGCGCTATCGGGCCATGTATACGGCCCTGCTTTCAAGATGACCCTCTTGAAAGACGCTATAGTATAGCAACTTGTTTCCCGCAATGCAAGAGAAAAAATGGAGCCAAGCTGCCGCAGGGGCTATTCCCCAAAAGGGCCGGGCGTGGTATACTGGAAAAAAGCGCCGTATCGTGCGGCCAGGCGGGCGCCTGCCGCCGGGAGGGGGAGACAATGGACAAAAAATCTGCCGCCATTTTGACGCTGCTCTCGTTGCTGCTTGGCGGGGGCTTGGCCCTGTCTCCCCCCACCCAGCCGCCCCCCGCCGCAGCAGAGCCGGAGCCCGCCGTGCAGCAGGTTGCCCCGGCCCCGGCACCCGAGGGGGCCGGGGCACTGGAGGAGGCCGCCAGCCTGCCGGCCCAGCGCGAGGCCGCCGCCGGCGGGGCGGCGCCCCAGGCGGAAAGCGGCCCCACAGAGGCGGGCACAGCGGATGCCGCAGCCCCCGAAGCAGGGGAGACGGGCCCGGGTGCCGAGAGAGCCCGCGGCATCCCTGCCGCCGTGCCCACCACCCCCGTCTCACCGCCCACCGGGGCGGCCTGAAAAAAGCCCGGCCCCCCAAATACAGAGGGGCCGGGCTTTTTTCCATTTGTCCAGGCTGCCTTCGCAGGCTTAGTTCAAAAGCTGCATCAGCTTGTCCTTCGGGGCCACGCCCACGTTTTGGCCCACGGCTTTGCCGTTTTTAAAGGCAATCACCGTGGGGATGCTCATAATTTCGAACTGGCTGGCCAGCTCCTGCTCCTCGTCGGAGTTGATTTTGCATACCTTTACGTCTTTTAGCTCTTCACCCATCTGGTCAATGATGGGGCCCATCATTTTGCAGGGGCCGCACCAGGAAGCCCAAAATTCCACCAGCACGGGCTTATCACTTTGCAATACTTCTGCCTCGAAGGTCTCTTTTGTCACGTGCACTACCATTTTCATACGCCTCCTAATTCTTAAGCAACACCGCACAAAGCCGCTCGGCGCTTCGGCCACGGCTCTCTGCACGGTATGGCCCTTGGTCTGAAAGGGGCAGCAGCATGGGCTCTATTCTGCCCTTGGTTTTTCCCTTCCCTTTATACTGCAAAGACGCCAAAAATGCAAGAGAAAAAACACGAAGCGATTGTGAAGAGTGTGTGAAAGATGACGGGCTGCCAGCCCTACAGAGGCAAGAGACGCACGGCAATGCTGAAATAGATGAGCAGGGAGCAGCCGTCCACCAGGGTGGCAATCAGCGGGGCGGCCATGAGGGCCGGGTCCAGCTTCACGGCGCGGGCCAGCATGGGCAGTATGCCGCCTGCGGCGTTGGCCAGCACAACGGTGCACACCATGGCCAGGCTTACCACCAGGCCCGCCATGGCGCTGCCGGGGTACATGAGGAGGATGCGCAGATAGTTCAGCGCCGCCAGCGGCAGGCCCACCATCAGGCTTACCCGCAGCTCCTTAAACACCACCGCGCCAAAATCCCGCGGGGCAATTTCGCCCAGGGCAATGCCGCGGATGACCATGGTGCTGGCCTGGCTGCCCGCGTTGCCGCCGGTGTCGGTGAGCATGGGAATGAAGGTGACCAGAATGGGGATGGCCTCGAAGGCGGCCTCGAACTTGCCCAGAATGGCCCCGGTAATCATGCTGCTCACCATTAAAAACAGCAGCCAAAACACCCGGTTGCGCGAGAGGGAGAGCACCCCGGTTTTCAGGTAGGGCTTGTCCGACGGGGCCATGGCGGCCATTTTCTCAAAGTCCTCGGTGGCCTCCTCCTGAATGATATCCACCGCGTCGTCCACGGTGACGATGCCCACCAGGCGGTTTTCGGTGTCCACCACCGGCAGGGAGATGAAGCCGTATTTGGCCAGCAGCTGCACGGCCTCCTCCCGGCCGCTGGTGGTGTGCACCGCAATCACCTCTGGCTCCATCACCTCCTCCACCAGGTCGGTGTCGTGGGCCAGCAGCAGGTCCTTCACCGTCACCACGCCCTCCAGGTGGCGGGCGTCGTCCATCACATAGCAGGTGTAGATGGTCTCGCGGTCTTCCCCGGTGCGGCGGATGCGCTTGATGGCGTCCTCCACGGTCATGGTGCGGCGCAGGTCGGTGAACTCGGCGGTCATGATGCTGCCGGCGGAATTCTCCGGGTAGCGCAGAAACTCGTTGATGGTGTTGCGCATTTCGGGGCTGGCGTTTTGCAGCACGCGCTTCACCAGCATGGCGGGCATCTCCTCCAGCATGTCCACCGCGTCGTCCACCGCCAGCTCCTCCATCAAGAGGGCCAGCTCCCGGTCGGTGATGCGCTCAATAATGAGCTGCTGGGTGTCGGTGTCCAGCTCGGCAAACACATCCATGGCCTGGTCTTTTTCCAGGGTGCGGAAAACAAGGGGCTGCTGCTCCTCGGGAAGATTTTCGATAAAGCCCGCCACATCCACTTCGTTCATCTCGGCCAGCGCCGCGCGCAGGCTGCGGTAGTTCTTCTGCCCGGCCAGCACGCCCAGCCGCACCTCGTTCATCCGGCTTGCCATAGCCCCTCCCCCCTTTCCGCGGTGTTCTGTGCTTTCTGCTTACAGTAAAATCCAGCGTGCAATGTTGAAATACAAAATCAGGCCCAGCGCATCCACCACGGTGGTTACCACCGGGGCGGCCAGCAGGGCGGGGTCCAGCCTTATGGCCTTGGCCAGAATGGGCAGCGCCCCGCCAATGACCTTGGCGATGAAGATGGCCCCCACCAGCGCCAGAGACACCACCAGCGGAACCAGGCCGCTGCCGGGGTAGGTGAGCACGATGCGCAGGTAGTTCACCACCGCCAGCGCCACCCCCACCAGCAGGCTGATGCGGGTTTCCTTCCATAGCACCGTGAAGAAATCTTTGAGGCCAATTTCCCCCAGCGCAATGCCGCGAATGACCATGGTGCTGCTTTGGCTGCCCGCGTTGCCCCCGGTGCCGGTGAGCATGGGCATAAAGGTGACCAGCAGCGGCATGGCCACATACACCGGCGCGTAATGCCCCAAAATGCCCCCGGTAAACATCCCGCTCACCATCAAAATAAGCAGCCAGCCAAAGCGGTTTTTGGCCAGGGTGAACACGCTGGTTTTCAGGTAGGGTTTTTCGCTGGGGGCCATGGCGTTCATTTTTTCAAAGTCCTCGGTGTCCTCCTCCTGCAGCACGTCCACCACATCATCTACCGTTACAATGCCCACCAGCCGGTTTTCGGCGTCCACCACCGGCAGGGAGATGAAGCTGTATTTCGCCATCAGGCGCACGGCCTCCTCCTGGTCGTCGCTGGTGCGCAGGGAAATCACCTCGGGGCGCATCAGCTCCTCTATGGCGTCGCTGTCGGCCGCCAGCAGCAGGTCCTTCACCGTCACCACCCCCTCCAGGTGGCGGGTGTCGTCCATCACATAACACACGTAGATGCTCTCGCGGTCCTCCCCGGTGCGGCGGATGCGCTTGATGGCGTCCTCCACCGTCATTTTTTTGCGCAGGTCGGTGAATTCAGCCGTCATGATGCTGCCGGCGGAATTCTCTGGGTAGCGCAAAAATTCGTTGATTTGGGCCCGCGTCTCGGGCGAGGCCAGCCGCAGCACCTGCTTCACCAGGGTGGCGGGCATCTCCTCCAGCATGTCCACCGCGTCGTCCACCCACAGGTCCTCCATGATGGCCGCCACTTCTTTTTCGCTCATCCCCTCTATGAGGTGCTGCTGGGTCTCGGCGTCCAGCTCGGCGAAGACCTCCATCTCCAAATCCTTGGGCAGGGTGCGGAAGGCACGCAGGGCCTGCCCGGTGGGCAATTCTTCCATAAACTGGGCCACATCAATCTCGTTCATCTCGGCAAAGGCGGCCCGCAGCGCGCGGTATTCCCGCTGCTCCATCAGCGCCTCCAGGCTTTTCAGCCTTGTGTCCTCCATCCTTCCGCCTCCTCTCTTTCCAAGCTAGGGCAAAGGGCGCATGGCGGCCCGGGCGGCAATGCCGCGCGGCCACCCTATAGGCCCAAAGGCAAGCGTAAAAATCCATTGTCTTGCCTTTTTTGCCAAAAATTAACACAAAAAAACCACACAAAACGCCACCGGTGGTTTCTCGCCACCAGCGCGCCCGTGCGGGCAACATGCGGGGGCCTGCCAAAAATGGGCAGACTACCCCTCCCTATTCATACAGAGGCTTTACCATCCGGGCCCGGCCCTGCCCTCAGGCAGGCACACAAAACCCTATAGCACGGCACTTTAGGCGTGCCCTGCCACCAGAAAACAGGCGGCCGGCAGGCCCCAAGGGCCCCTGCACGACAGGGGGTCGAATTCCATGCTGCTACTTCGGGCGCACGCTTCCACCTGTTTTCCCTCCTCTGCTGGTTTGTTTTTGCCGGGCAGGCCCCCCTAAGGGAGCATGCCGTGCCCCGGCGGCAGAAGGCTCTCGCCGCCGGATGCAATATCAGTATACCCCACCCGTCCGCCATCCCGCAAGCCTTTTTTTGTAAAATCCGGCTAAAAGGGCTGGTCTCAGTCCTCGGGGCAGGCGCCGTCCAAGCGGCAGGCCTCCTCGCTTTGATAAATGCTGTAGAGATTTTTTCCCATGTTTTTAGAGCGGTACAGGGCCAGGTCGGCCTGCTTATAAACGGTGGCAAAGGGCAGGCCGGGGCCGGGTATCTCCACCAGCCCTATGCTCAGCGTGCTCACCAGCCGCTCCCCTCCGGGGCCCTCCAGCACAATTTCAGCCCGCTTCTGAATGGCCTCCACCTGCTGCAGAATATGCCCGGCCAGGCGGCTGCTTTTGATGTAGACCATGAACTCGTCTCCGCCAAAGCGCCCCACAATATCATCGGTGCGAAAGCCGTTTTTCAAAAGCTGGGCCACCTGCCGCAGTATCTCGTCGCCCTTGTCGTGCCCCAGCCGGTCATTCACGGTTTTAAAGTTGTCGATGTCCGCCATCAGCAGAATGCCCTGCCCCCGCGCCAGTTCCTCGGTCACCAGGCTTTCAAAGGTGTCGCGGTTGTACACGCCGGTCATCATGTCCAGCTGAACCTGCTCATACAGGCGGCGCTTTTCCTCATACTCCTCGTGCACATCCAGCGTGTAGGCCAGGGCCAGCGCCGCGCCGGTCTCCTCCTCCTCTATCAGGCTGATGTGCATGCGGTGCCAGCGGCTGGTGGCTTTGCTGCTGCCCACCCGGTAATCCAGCCAGAATTTGCGGTTGCTCTGGCAAAAGTTTTCCAGCAGCTTTTCGCGGCTCATCTGCTTTAAAAAGCCCGGCAAATCCTCGGCCACCAGGTAGTGCTGGGCCACCAGGGGGAATTCCTTGGTAAAGCTCAGCCACTTTTTCTCCGCAAGGCTGCCGCCGTCCGGCAGGCCATAGCGGAACACATCCTCCGTTACGTTGAATTCAAAGCGGTGCTGTGCGTTTTCGGTCAACACCTCTAAAAATCCCGTGTTGGTATTCAGCTGGCTTGTCAGGTCTTCGCTTTTTCCCTTGTAGCGCAGCAGCTCGCTCACCCGGAAGTTGTAGAGCAGCATTACATAGCCCCCCAGCAGCAGGGCCAGGCATTTCCAAATTTGGTCCACATAAAAGAAGCTGCCCATGGCGATATTTTGCTGGTATATCTGAGAGTTGTAGAGCAGGTACAGCACACAGATGCTCATCCAGATGGTTTGGAACATCCGCTGGTTGGCATTCTGCAGCACGTTCCGCACCTTGCCAAGCGGTAGCAAAAAGCGCACCAGCAGGGTGGCAACAATCAGGACGGTAAGGGTGAGGGAAAACGTAAAATATAAGGTCCGGTCATTTTCGGTCAGCTCATAGAGGGAAAGGCCCTTGGCCCAGGCCACCACTGCGCTTACCACGGTGTGTAAGGTCATGATATGCAGCATGAAGGTGACGGCGAGAAAGAGATTTTTGCGGATATCGGCGCGGTAGAGCAGCCAGGTTTCGGCCAGCAGCATCAGATAGATGCCCACATAGGCCGCCGGGGTGCTGCCGCTCTCGGTGAGGGACAAAACGAAAACCAGCCCCGCATTCACCAGCCCCAGCAGCAGAATGCGGATATATTTGGCTTTTTTCACTTCCAGCAGTTGCCCTATCAGCTCAAACGCTATGAAGTTATAGACAAACAGCAACACCAGAAGCACACCGCCCCATATCCAAAGCAATCCTATACACACCCTCCCTTGG
>CAYRFC010000020.1:0-9833 GCA_964423365.1 uncultured Oscillospiraceae bacterium | reverse complement strand
CTTAGCTTTTTTGCGGGCAGGGGCTTTCCATCAGCTCCATGCCCATATATTCCCGCACTTCCTGCTCGGGCATGGGGCGTGCATACAAAAAGCCTTGAATCATGTCGCAGCCGCAGTCCTCCACAAACACTCTCTGGGCCTCGTCCTCCACACCCTCGGCCAAAATCTCCATGCCCAGCCCCTTAAAGGCCGCCACAATGTGCCGCACCACCAGCTCGCTGCGGGGGCTTTCTGTAGCGGCCCACACCAGGCTCTTGTCCAGCTTTACGGTGTCTATGGGGAAGCCCAGCACCGTGGAGATGTTGGAGTAGCCCATGCCAAAGTCGTCCAGCGCAATGCGCACCCCCTTGTCGTGCAGGGTTTTGATAAAGCGTACCACCATGTCCTTGTTGTCAATCAGCACACTCTCGGTAATTTCTATTTTAATTTTGTCGTAGGGCACGCCCGCATCATCGATGATTTCCATGGTGCGCTGCAGCACATCCGGCTGGGAAAACTGCCGCGAGGAATAGTTCACGCTCACCGAGAGGATGTCCCGCTCCTCCTCCAGCAGCCAGCGCACAAACATGCAAACACTGCGCAGCACCTGGTAGGTGATGTCCACAATCAGGCCGGTCTCCTCGGCAATGGGGATGAATTCAGAGGGGTACACCGGGCCGATGGGGGTGCGGGTCATGCGCAGCAGGGCCTCGGCCTTGTTGAACTGCTTTGTGTCCAGAGAGAGGATGGGCTGGTAATGCACCTCAAAGCTCTTGCTCTCCAGGCGGCTCTTCAGCAATTCCAGTATTTTGCCCCGCCGTTTCATAGCCTCATACATTTCCGGGGTGCAGTAGCACACGGGCTCTCCGCGCCGGCTTTTGGCCTGCTGCACGGTGAACTCCAGCGCATCCACCAGCCCCTCCAAATTGTCGGCGCTGCGGGGGTAAACCACCACCCCTATGGCATAGCCTATGGTGGCGGTGTGCGGCCCCACCCGCCAGGGCAGCACCATGCGGCTGGTAAGCTGCCGGTAAGCGGTTTCCATGTCCTCCTGGCGGGCAGGGCTTATCAGAATGGCGAATTCGTCGCCGCTGAAGCGGTAGGCCTGATGCTTGCCCGCCACCACCTTTACGTAGTTTGCCACCTCCTGCAAAAACCCGTTGCCGCTCTTTTGCCCAAACTTGTCGTTCACCGTTTTAAATTGCCGCAAAGAGAGCACCAGCACCCCAAAGGACGCCTCTTTTTTGTAGTCAATTTTCATCTCCAGCGTCTTCATGAATTCCTGCCGGTTGGCCAGGTTCGTAAGGTGGTCTATGGAGATTTTTTTGTTTTGCAGGTTGAGGTAGATGATGAGCAGCGCGCAGGTGGCCGCAGAGCCGGACAGGATGTACTGTGGGGCAAAGGACTGGATGATGATGACCACCGCGGCGATGATGGGGAAGGAAAAGAGAATGCGCAGGATGGATTTGTCCAGATGGCGGCCCTTCAGCACCAAAAGCAGGGGGCAGGCGAAGCAATAGAGGTAGAACACCAGGTAGGTGATGGCGATGAGGGGGCCGCGCTCATAGCCCCGCTCTGGCGAGATGAAGAACACCCAGCCGGTGAAGGGGGAGCTGAGCACAAACAGCACGTAGATGATGGCCAGCGTGCCCGCCCAGTAGAGCACCTTTCTTACAAGGGCCATGTCGTCCACCACAAACACCAGCACATACAAAAAGTAAAATGCCGTCATGAGAGGGGTGAGGATGAAATACACCAGATTCACCGCCCACACCAGCGCCAGCGGCGCCGGGGGGTAGTAGAACAGCAGAATGGTGGCCAGGATATTGGAGAGAATGGCAAAAAAGCTGACAAGGAAACAGATGTGAAAGCACTTGTTTTGCAGGGTGGGCAGGGGGTTTCCCTTCCGGGAATATACCCAAATGATACACAGTATGATGGTTGACACACACTCTGCCGAGATATTCCACATCATAGCTTTGCCTTTTCCTCTCCTCTGCCACCGGCGGGCCGCCCGTGGTGGTTGTATCCGGCGCGGGCTGCCCGGATGATTTTTTCTTATAAAAACAGCGCTGCCCCGGCCACTCTGTGGGCCGCGGCTGGTCATAAAACACCGGGAACGCCCCTGCGGTTTTGATTTTAAAGCGCAGGGCCTGCCATTCACACACCAAGATATACAAAAAATAAAATGTATTCACGTAGCTTTTTGTTTTGGTATCCACCAGCCCTGCGGCAGGCGGAAGCGGGCGGCAGGGCCCACACAATTATACTATAATTGACGACGCAAGCAAAGCGGTTTCCGCCAAAGAACGGAGCCCGGTGATGTTGTACCGGGGGCCGCCGGGGGAAAAGGCTTGCACCTCCCGCCCTTCTGCATTATGATGAAGTGGAAGAAAGTGCAGGAGGTATGGTATGCAAAAAATAGTCAATATTGGTTCCATCAGCATCGATTATGCCTATCAGGTGCCGCATTTTGTGCAGCCCGGCGAGACCCTGGCCACCCTGGGGCGGAAGGTGTCGCCCGGGGGCAAGGGGCTGAACCAGAGCGTGGCCCTGGCGCTGGCCGGTGCGCCGGTGTACCACGCGGGGCGGGTGGGCCCAGACGGCGGCGAGACCCTGGCTGTTTTGGAGAAGGCCGGGGCCAGCCTGCACTATATGGACAGAGACGGCAGTGCCACCGGGAACGCCATCATTCAGGTGGACCCCAGCGGCCAGAACTGCATCTTCCTGTTTGCCGGGGCCAACCATGAGCTGACCGAAGGCTATATAGACGGCGTGCTGGGGGATTTTTCCGCCGGGGACATTCTGCTGCTGCAAAATGAGATGAACCTGCTGGGCCACTGCATACAGCAGGCCACCGCGCGGGGCATGCTGGTGGCGCTGAACCCCAGCCCCATCACCCCCGAGCTGAAAAGCCTGCCGCTTGCCAGCCTGCACTGGCTAATTTTAAATGAAATTGAGGCCGCAGAGCTGAGCGGCGAGGCCCAGCCTGCCGCCGCCCTGCGCGCCCTGCGCCAGCAGTGCCCCGGCACCGCCGTGGTGCTTACCATGGGGCAGAACGGCGTATTGTACGACGACGGCAAAACCACCTGCTCCCACGGCATCTACAAGGCCAATGCCGTGGACACCACCGCCGCAGGCGACACCTTCACCGGGTATTTTCTGGCCTCCATTCTGAAGGGGGAGGCCCCCGAGGAGGCCCTGCGTTTGGCCTCCCTGGCTTCGGCCATCACCGTCACCCGGGCGGGGGCCTCAGCGGCCATCCCTGCGCTGGAGGAGGTGCTGGCCTGCCCCTTCCCCGCTCAGCCCGCACCGGCCCTGCCGTAGCAAAGGGCAAGGGCGGCAAGCCTATAGAAACGGGAGATGTTAGCGATGAACGAAGAGGCAAAAATCAAACTGTATGCGTTTATGGTGGACTGCCGGGAGCCCTATGAACTGGCAAAGTTTTATGCGGCGCTGCTGGGCTGGGAAATTCCCTTCCACAACGAGGAATATGCCTGCGTGGCCGCGCCGGGGGCGGCCCAGGGGGCCTATCCCGGCATCAGCTTCCAGCGAAACCCCGCCTACAGCCCGCCCCAGTGGCCAGAGGAAGCCGGGGCCCAGCAGCAAATGGCCCATCTGGATTTCGCAGTCGACCATCTGGAGGAGGCGGTTCAGCATGCCCTCCGCTGCGGTGCGGCCTGTGCAAAGCAGCAATTTTCCGAGGATTGGCGGGTGATGCTGGACCCCGCCGGGCACCCCTTCTGCCTCTGCCAACTGCGGCCCCTCTTTGAAAGCCCGGGGTTTGCGCTGTTGTAGCGAATAGCCACCGCCATCATGGTATGGCGGTTTTTTTTGCCCATTTTTCCCTGTTTTGCGCGAATGCCAAAAAATAAGACAAAAAACGATTGCATTTCTCCTGCCCTGTGGTAAAATATCGGCACTTCCCAAAGCGGTGAAAAAGGAGGGAGCTGGCCATGCCGCAAAAACGCTATGAGTTCGACGCCACGGTGCAAAAGGTGCCGAATATCGATGGGGCCTATGTGGAAATCCCCTTCGATGTGAAGGCGGAGTTCGGCAAAGGGCGGGTGCCGGTGCGCGCCAGCTTCGACGGCGTGCCCTATGAGGGCAGCTTAGTGCGGATGGGAACCCCGGGGCACATCCTGGGCCTGCGGAAGGACATCCGGCAGCAGATAGGCAAGCAGCCCGGAGACCGTGTGCATGTGGTGCTGGAGGAGCGGGAAAAAGAACGGAAGCTTTGAGAAAACGGGGCCTGGCTTGCCTTTGGCCCCGCAGCAGGTACCAAAATACGGGGTGGCTTTCCGGCCGCCCCGAATAAAAGGTGAAACGAGGGATGAAGCCATGAGTACAAATGATGTAAAGGCCGCCGTAGAGCGGAGCTTCCCGGCATTTCTGGGCCATTTGGAAAGCCTGATTGCCGTGGACAGCAAGAACATGCCCGCCGCCCCCGGCATGCCCATGGGCGAAGGGCCATATAAGGCGCTGCGGGCCATGCTGGCCATTGCGGAGGAGATGGGCTTTGCCACCACGCTGGACCCCGAGGGCTACTATGGCTACGCCGATATTGGCGAGGGGGCCGAGATGCTGGGGGTGCTGGGCCACATGGACGTGGTGCCCGCCGACGACGCCGAAAACTGGCAGAGCCCGCCCTTCCAGCTCACCCAGCGGGACGGGGTGTTGGTTGGCCGCGGCGTGCAGGACGACAAGGGCCCCACCCTGGCCGCCATGTACGGCCTGAAGCTGCTGCTGGACGGCGGGGCCAAGCTCACCAAGCGGGTGCGGTTCATCTTCTGCACAGACGAGGAGAGCATGTGGCGCTCTGTAAAGCGCTATGTGGAAAAGGAGGAGCACCCCAGCCTGGGCTTCACGCCGGATTCCAGCTTCCCCCTCACCTACGCCGAAAAGGGGCTGGTGGAATACACCCTCACCGCCCACGACGCCGACAGTGTGGCCCTCACCGGGGGCTCGGCCCTGAACGCCGTGGCCGCCTCGGCCTCCATACCCTATGACGCAGACGTGGAGAAGGCCATGCAGGCCCTGGGCTACGAGTGCAGCCAGAAGGACGGGCGGCTGTGGGCGGCGGGCAAGGCCGTGCACGCCAAAGACACCGAGCAGGGCGTCAACGCCATCACCCGGCTGTGCGAGGCGCTGGTGAAGGCGGGCCACAGCGGCAGCCTGCTGCGCTTTGTCACGGAAAAAGGCCTCTCCCCCTACGGGCTGCCCATTTTTGGCCCGGTGGAGGACGGTCCCACCGGCAAGCTGAAGTTCAACGTGGGCCTGGCAAACTTCGCCCCCGGCACCCAGACCCTCGGGGTGGACATCCGCTTCCCGGTGAGCTACCCCTACGAAAAGGTGGGCGAGGCCCTCAGCGCCGCCGCCGGGGAATACGGCGTGACGGTGGAGGTGTTTGACTATCTGCGCGCTTTGCACATGGATGTAAGCTCGCCGCTGGTGAAAACCCTGATGCAGGCCTACCGTGAGGTGACCGGCGACACCGAGAGCCAGCCCAGGGCCACCGGCGGGGCCACCTTTGCCCGCAGCATGGACAATATTGTGGCCTTTGGGGCCACCCTGCCCGGCGCCCCAGTTACCGAGCACCAGCCCAACGAGGGCCTGCCCGTGGCGGACATGAAGGTGGCGATTGAAATCTATCACAGGGCTTTTGCCCTGCTGGTAACGGGGTGAGAGACATGGAGGAGAGGAAGAATGAGAACGGGCAGAGCGTGATGCCCGAAAGTGATGCGGCAGACCTGCTGAACACGGGCGGCGACGCGCCCGCTGCCCCGCCCGAGGGCGGCGGCAAAAAGAAAAAGAAAAAATTCCAGATGCCGAACGCCTATGTCATTGTGTTTCTGGCCATGCTGGTCACCCTGCTGCTCACCTGGTTTGTGCCGTCCTCGGTGAACAACCCCGAGACAGGGGAGGTGGTGTTCAACGCCATTCTGGACAGCGAGGGCAATATAGTGGAGAACGCCGGGCCCCAGCACGCGGGCCTGTGGGACCTGCTGATGGCCCCGGTGAAGGGCTTTCAAAGCGCCTCGGACGTGGGAATAGCCCTGCTGATAGCGGGCGGCTTTTTGCATGTGATGAGCACCACCGGCGCGCTGGAGGCGGGCTTTGGCAAGATGCTGAAGCGCCTGCGCGGCAACGCCCTCATCATCATGATGATGCTGGTGAGCAGCATTCTGGGCACGGTGTTTGGCTTTTGGGAGGAGATTGTGGCCTTCTCCATCATTGTGGTGCCGCTGTTTGTGTATGCGGGCTACGACGTGATGACCGGCCTTGGGGTGCTGTTCATCGGCTCTACGGCGGGCAACATGGCCAGCGTGGTGAACCCCTTTTCCACCGGGGCGGCCGTGGCCTCTATCGGCGACCCCTCCCTCTCCCTTGGCTCGGGGCTCATCCTGCGCGCCATTCTGTTTGTGGTGCTCACCGGCCTTGGCACCATCATGATGGTGCAGTATGCCGCCAAGGTGAAAAAGAACCCGCAAAAATCGGTGCTGCACGGGCTGGAAGGGGTGAAAACCGGCGGCGGCGAGACCACCGAGCTGCCCGAGATGACCCGCCCGCGCTTTGCCTCGGTGCTGGTTTTCATCTTTATTGTGCTGGCCCTGCTGCTGGGCTACACCCCCTGGGCCGACATTGGGGGCGACGCGGCCTTCCGCATTGTGAACGCGCCCTTCACCCTGCTTTCCAAGGTGCCGGTGCTGGGCGGCATTCTGGCCACCGGCCACATGACCCCCTTTGGCGAATGGGGCTTTGACGAATTCTCCTGGCTCTTTTTCTTCGGCGCGCTGCTGCTGAAATTTATCAACCGCATCAAGATTCAGGAGTTCACCACTCTTTTCCTCACCGGCGCCAAGGACCTGCTGGGCGTGGTGCTGGTGCTGGCCATGAGCCGCGGCATTGCGGTGCTGATGGGCAACAGCACCCAGGGTATGAGCGTCACCTTTGTATACTGGATTTCCAGCGCCCTCTCCAGCGCCCCGCTGTGGATTTTCGCCGTGGTGGCCCTGCTGGCCTATGTGGGCATCGGGGTGTTCCTGCAAAGCACCAGCGGTGTGGCGGGCATCTCCATGCCCATTCTGGGCGCGGTGGCGGCGGCGCTGTTCCTGGCCTCGGCCATTGGCAGCACCGGGGGGGAAATCATCCTCATCAGCGCCTTCACCGTGGGGCTGAACTTCACCAACTGCCTCTACCCCAGCGCCACCAACCTCGGCACCATCGAGCTGTTCAACGTGCCCTTCAATGCCTATCTAAAGTTTGTGCTGTGGTTCCTCATCCCCCTGCTTTTGGTGGGCGGGGTCATCATCTCGCTGGCGCCCTACCTGGGGCTGGCTGTGTAAAAACATCCATTTTCTGCCGTTATGCGGGCAGGCCTCCTCCAAGGGGCCTGCCCGTCAGAGTGTCAAAGAACTCTTTCTGAAAGCCGACGCAGATGTGATTTGGGGTCTTGACCTTAGGGGGTTGCCAGGGGGTCTCCCCCCTGGTCCGTCGGAGACTTAAGCTCTTCCTTCGAGCGAAGCGAGCCGCTTTTGATTTTTTGCGGCGAAAGAGCAAAAGGCAAAAGAGCAGGTCGCCTGCGGCTCCAAGGTAACATAGATGTCTCCGACGGTTTAGGGGGTTCCCCCCTAAAAACCCCCAAAGGTCAAAACCGGATAAGATTCGTGCATTTGCCCTGCACGACATACTTTTTTGACATGTGGGCGGGCAGGCCTCCTCCAAGGGGCCTGCCCGTTTTTTGTGCCCGGCGGCGGGATTCGTGTATTTTTGCACTTTTTGCCGTCTTGCTCCCAAAGCGTTTGATGCAAATCCTATTTCCTTGTATAATAGTAAAGTATTGGTTGCGGCGGTGGGTTTTGCAGCCCGGGTTTTCAACATCTGTGGGTAAAAAGCTGGCTGTTCTCTCCAAAACGCGGCAATAGTTTTGTGCATTTCTACAAAAAAATGATTTTTTGGGTATATATTCGCAAGGCACCCCTCTCACACGTGTCTTATTCAATAGCGGCAGGTAAAAGCGCCGCCCGTCTATGAGGAATTCACTTCATGAAGGACCAAAACCTGCTGGCACTGGTAACCCGCGCCAGCAAACAGGCAGACCCGGATGCATTTGTGGAGATATGCAACCTGAAAGCCCGGGAAGTGATATTCCTCTGCGCCCGGCAGATGGGAAACCCGCATGACGGTGAGGATGCCGCACAGGAAGTGTTTATCCGGATGCAGAAAAGCATAGCACGGCTGCAAGCCCCCGAGGCTTTCAACGTGTGGCTGAACCGGCTGATTCACACCACCTGTGTGAACATGAGAAGGGACTCTATGAAACACAAGGATGCCGTGCCAATTGAATCATTGGACGACTCTCTGCTGGACGATTCCGAAATCGCCCTGCCGCAGGAGCTGGCAGAGAGTGCCGAGCAGCGCCACAAGCTGGCCGCTTTGATTGACGAGCTGCCGGAAAAATATCGTTCGTGCATTTTGCTGCATTATTACCAGCATTTAAGCTACGCCCAAATAGCCGAGGTGCTGGGGCTGAGCCAGGACACCGTGAACAATAACATGCGCATGGCCCGCAAGGTGCTGAAGCTGGAGCTGGAAAACGAGCTGAGCCAAAGCACAAAAATGTGGTCTGTGGCCTCGCTGGTGGCGCTGGGCCCGGTGCTTACGGCCAGCCTGCAAGAGGCGGCCGTGCTGAGCGTAAGCCCCGCTGTGATAGGCCAGTGCCTGGCCGCTGCCGGCATTCCCGCCCTGCTGGGGGCGGGGGGCGCGGCTGTGGCCAATGCAGCAGCAGCAGGTGCCTCTTTGGCGGGAAACACAGCCGGCAAAATGGTGGCCCAAATTGCTGTTTCGGCCGCCCTGGTGCTGGGCATAGGCTGCCTGGCTTTTATGACGTTTAAGCCCGCCAGCCCGGCCCCTGCCGCCCCGGCGGCCTCGGCCGTGCTGCCCCTGCCGGGGCAGCAGCCCGCCGCCGTGGTAGACGCGCCGCTGCTCACCGGGCGGGTGTACCTGGCGGGCGAGGGGCTGGACGACCCGGCGCAATATGGCTATGCGGGCGCACAATTGCAGCTTGTCTCGGCCCAGAACCCCGGCCAGGTGCTGAAAACCACCACCACCGGGGCCGACGGCTCCTATGAATTCCGGGGGCTTCCCTCCGGCCAATATCAGCTTTTGCTGGTGCTGCCGGCCGGGGCCACCGGGGTGGACAACGGCCACACCAGCCTTGCGGGGGAAACCGCCGCGGGGCAGGCCGCCACGGTGCTGGTGGGGGGGCAAAGCGCCCTGCCGCTCAGCCTTGCCGCCCCACACACCGGGGTGGATATCGCCCTCTCCATCCCCACCCGGCTGCAGGGGGATATCATGCTGCAGCAAAACGGGCAGCCGGTGCCCTACAACAGCGCGCTGATGGCCGGGGCCTACATGGAGCTGCTGGACAGCGAGGAAAACCGGGTGGCCACCACCGAAATTGACGGGAACGGACACTATGTTTTTGACGAGCTGCCCATCACCCAGCGCGGCAGCTACGGCCTCCGCATCGTCACCCCCGCCTCGGGGTCCTCGGTCTCCACCGAGGTTACCTCTGTGGAGCTATACCCCGGCTTCCGCAATTAGAGCGGGCTTCCATGCCCCGTTGCGGCCCCAGAGCAAATTAACTTAATATAGGTATCGCGAACGAAGGCAGAAACGGTGTAGGACAAGGCGGAGGATTGAGCAATACTTGGTGTATTGCGATTGACGACAACGCAGCCATCCACCGTTTTCGCCAAGTGCAGCCTATCTCATGTTAAGTTAATTTGCTCCCAATACAAAAAACACCGCCTCCCGGAAGAAGCGGCCTTTGTTTTTGCCCCCGTGCCAAA
>CAYRFC010000019.1:0-23335 GCA_964423365.1 uncultured Oscillospiraceae bacterium | reverse complement strand
GAGCCGTCCGGATGTTCCGGGCGGCTCATTTTTTGGGGTTGATTGAAGGGCAGGGAGCGCGGGGCGGGGCTAGGCCATTTCCAGCAGCTTTTCCTCAATATAATCCAGCACGGGCTTGCCCGCCAGGCTCACCTTGTCCTCGTCAAACAGGTCGGCCTGAATTTTGAAGAAGTTGATAACAAGTCGGTTGCCGTCTATCACATATTCCTCGGCAGTGCCGGGGATGAAGAGGATTTCCACCGTCTCGTGGGGCATATCCTTCTGGGCGTTCACCTTTTCCACCAGTGCGTCGGCGTTCAGGGTTTTGATGGGCCGCACCATATTGTCGCGCAGAAGCTGCTCCTCCATCACCCACATATTGTTGTTCCACAGCTTCCATTCCCGCTTGGTGGGCGCGTTCATCTGCTCGCGGTTGGTGA
Source organism: uncultured Oscillospiraceae bacterium (assembly GCA_964423365.1). Classification (GTDB taxonomy): domain Bacteria; phylum Bacillota; class Clostridia; order Oscillospirales; family Ruminococcaceae; genus JAAYCI01. Next base: position 22,916 of record CAYRFC010000019.1, on the reverse strand, counting down.
TGGCGCTGAGCACCTTGCGCACCCCGGCGGCATTCAGCTCGTCATCGTAAATCAGGGCCATTTCGGGCGCGTCGGCCAGGTTGGCCAGGTAGTCCTCGGCCACCTTTTCACCCTCGCTGGAGGCCTGCCAGAAATACAGCATTTTTTCCAGGGTTTCCAAATTGATGTGAATGTTCTTCAGCATCCGCGTACACTCCTTCCAAATTGGGTACTGCTACCAGTATACGCCTTTTGTGAAACAAAAGACAGATGCCGGGGAAGTTTTTTTGCGCAGCCCGGCGGGGGGTGCCCTGTGGCAGAGGCAACACCACGGGGCGTGGGGCCATGGGCGCTTGCGTAAATATCCGCTAGAGCGGGAAGCCGTCTGGGCCGTCCTCCTCGCCCGCCTTCACCAGCTCTACAAACTGCCGGGCGGCCCGGGGGCTGCGCCCGCCCTGCCGCAGCACGTGCACCTCCGCTTTGGCCAGCAGCTCCTCGGGCGGGGTGCGCAGGCCGTATTCCTTGGCCAGCCGCCGCACAATCTCGGCAAACAAATCTCGCCCGGGGCGCAGGAAGGTGACGGTGAGCCCGAAGCGGGCCGAGAGGCTGGCCTCCTCCTCCAGGGTGTCGGTGAGGGAGAGCTCGTCGGCCAGACGGTCGGACTGGAGCTGGCGCAGCATGTGGCGGCGGTTGCTGGTGGCATAGACCACGATGTTCCCCGGACGGGCCGAGACATTGCCCTCCAAAATGGCCTTGAGGGCGGTGAAATCGGCGTCATCATGGGGGAAGCTGAGGTCGTCGATAAACAGGATGAATTTGAGGGGGTTGTCGGCCAGGCGGCCCATCAAGCCGGGGATGTGGTAGATTTGGTCCTTCCGCACCTCGATAAGACGGAGGCCCCGGTCCTTGTACTCGTTGGCCAGGGCCTTCACGGTGCTGCTTTTCCCGGTGCCCGCGTCGCCATACAGCAGAATGTTGGCCGCGGGCAGCCCGCGCAGCAAAGCCCTTGTATTCATCTGCACCGCGCCCCGCTCCCGCTCGTAGCCTATCAGCTCGGAAAGCTGCTGGGGGTCGGGCCGCTGCACCGGCATCAGGCCGCCGTTTTCCCCCAGGGTGAACATGTGGGAGGAGGCAAAGATGCCGTAGCCCCGCAGGGAGATTTCGGCCAGGCGGCGGGTGTAGAGGGCGGCAAAGTCGTAGTAGCTGTTCTGAAAGCTGGGCAGGGCGGGCCGTTGAAAGGAGGGCAGGGCCGCGCCTTGGCGGAAGGGGCCGGCGGCCTGGGCGGTGAACTCCTCGGGCGGGAGCAGGGAGAGGGCGGTGAAGCAGGCCAGCTCCCCGGCCAGGGCGTGCTCCATATAGGGCGGCACCTCCTGCCCGGCGGCCCGCAGGCGCACCACCGGGTTGCTGCTCTCCAGGCAGAGCCGCAGCAGCAGCCCGCCCAAATCGCCCCCCTCCTCGTACAGGCCGGCCACAAAATGGCAGTAGAGGCCGGGCCGCTCGGGGGCCGGTGCGTCCAGAAAGGCCAGCAGCCGGGCCAAAGTCTCATTTTCCAGCAACTGCCGGAACACCGCCAGGCAGCGCAGCGGGGCGGTGGCGTCTTTAAAATTCGGTTTTTCTCCCAGCATGGTGTGCTCCTTAACTTTCCACTTTCCACTGTTAATTTTCAACTGCCCTTACGAGATGGGGCAGGGGCAGTAGCCCGAGACGATTTCAAAGCCCTCGCCCGTCAGCGCCTGGCGAATCTCCTCAATCTGCGCATGGTCGCGGGTTTCCAGCGCCAGGGTGAGAAAACAGCTGTTGATGGCCATGCTGGGGTCGCTGCGGTCGTACTGCACCGAGACCACGTTCCCCCCGCAGCGGGAGATGGTGCGGGACACCCCCTCCAGCTGGCCGGGTTTATCGATGAGGGCGATGGTGAGAGAGGTGTTTCGCCCGCTCATCACCAGCCCCCGGGTGATGACCCGGCTGAGGATGTTGACGTCGATGTTGCCGCCCGAGACCAGGCAGACTGTCTTTTTGCCGCCCAGCTCCAGCTTCCCGGCCAGAATGGCGGCCAGCGCCGCCGCGCCCGCGCCCTCGGCCACCATCTTCTGCTTTTCCATCAGGGCCAGAATGGCGGCGGCCACCTCGTCCTCCGAGACGTCCACCAGCCCGTCCACATAGCGGCGGCACAGCTCGAAGGTGATGTCGCCGGGCTGCTTTACGGCAATGCCGTCGGCGAAGGTGGAGACGGCGGGCAGGGTGGTGATTTTGCCCTTCTGCACGCTGCGCAGCATGGAGGCCGCCCCCGCCGCCTGCACGCCGTACACCTGGCACTGGGGCCGCAGGCTCTTGATGGCGAAGGCCACCCCGCCAATCAGCCCGCCGCCGCCCACTGGCACCACCACAGCCTCCACGTCGGGCATCTGGTCCAGAATTTCCAGGCCGATGGTGCCCTGCCCGGCGATGACGTTTTCATCGTTGAAGGGGTGGATGAAGGTGAGGCCCCGCTCGCGCTGAATCTCCTCGGCGCGGGCGGAGGCGTCGTCGTAGCTGCCGGGCACCAGCTCCACCTCCACGCCGTAGCGGCGGGTGGCCTCCACCTTGGAGATGGGGGCGGAATCCGGGATGCAGATGAGGGCGGGAATGCCGCTGTGCTGGGCGGCCAGGGCCACGCCCTGGGCGTGGTTGCCCGCCGAGCAGGCGATGATGCCCCGCTGCTTTTCCTCGTTTGAAAGCTGGCTGATTTTGTAGTAGGCCCCGCGCAGCTTAAAGGAGCCGGTGACCTGCAAATTCTCGGTTTTGAGAAAGAGGCTACTGCCGGGGCAGAGCTCGGGTGCGGCGGCAATCAGGTCGGTGGTGCGGGCGGCGCTTTTCAGGGCATAGGCCGCGTGGTAGATTTTGTCCAGCGTGAGAGACATAGTGAACCTCCAAAATGTAAAAACAAAAAGCCCCCATCTCTAAAGAGACAGGGGCAAGCCTGCGGTACCACTCTTGTTGCCGGGAAAACCCGGCCACTTTGGGGCGCGTCCAGCAACGCGCCCGCCCGGTAACGGGGGCATCCGTCCCGCTCTACTGCGCGCTTGCGTTTCGGCGGGCTGCTCCAAGGCGATGGGGCGGCGGCAAACCCTGGCTGTTTTGCAGCGGCCAACAGCTCTCTGTACAGGGTGGTTTCGGGGAAAACCCTATCCGGCGTCCGTCCTTTTCCCAGCATGTGAACATGATTCTGCTTGTAAACGTACCAGATTTGCAGGCGGATGTCAAGAGGAACTAGGCCTTGCCCACGCAGCCGAACATCTCGAATTTCTCGCGCACGGTCTCCTTGATGGCCTCTACGCCGGGGGCCAGCAGCTTGCGTGGGTCGAAGCCCTTGCCCTGCCGGTCCTTGCCCTCCTCGATGTACTGGCGGGTGGCCGCCGCAAAGGTGAGCTGGCACTCGGTGTTCACATTGATTTTGGAGACCCCCAGGCTGATGGCCTTCTGAATCATCTCGCTGGGAATGCCGGTGCCGCCGTGCAGAACCAGCGGCATGCCGCCGGTGGCCTCGTGGATGCTTTGCAGCGCGCCGAAATCCAGGCCCTTCCAGTTCGGGGGGTAGACGCCGTGGATGTTGCCGATGCCCGCGGCCAGGAAGTCGATGCCCAAATCGGCAATGCGTTTGCACTCGGCGGGGTCGGCCACCTCGCCCATGCCCACCACGCCGTCCTCCTCGCCGCCAATGCTGCCCACCTCGGCCTCGATGCTCATGCCCGCCTCGTGGGCCAGCCGCACCAGCTCGGCGGTCTTGTCGATGTTCTCCTCAATGGGGTAGTGGCTGCCGTCGAACATGATGGAGGTGAAGCCGGCGTCGATGCACTTCATGGCGCCCTCGTAGGTGCCATGGTCCAGGTGCAGGGCCACCGGCACAGAGATTTGCAGGCTCTTGTCCATGGCGCGCACCATCTGGGTGACGGTTTCAAAGCCGGTCATGTACTTGGCGGCCCCCTCGGAAACGCCCAGAATCACCGGGCTTTTCAGCTCCTCGGCCGTAAGCAGAACGGCCTTCGTCCACTCCAGGTTGTTGATGTTGATTTGGGCAACCGCGTAATGGCCGTCCCGGGCTTTGTTCAGCATGTCGCGTGCGTTTTGCAGCATCGTCTTCGCCTCCATTGTTGAATTCACATCGGGGTGTACTTACAGATACATCACGGGTAAAGTATACACAAAACCCCGCCAAAAAGCAATGTCTGGCAGCGGGGCGGGCGAGGAATGCGCGAACTGCCTTTTTCGTTCTTTTTATTTTGCAATTCTGGCAATAGGGCTTTGCCTCACCTGTGAAAACCCCTTGTTCAAAAAGGAGAAAAGAGGGGAGAATCCGGGTTTGTTTTCTGCCAAATGCCAAGTTGACAGACAAAAAGCGGGGCGGAATTTGTGGAAAACCGCTCTGAAAATGTGGAAAACTTGGCAAAAAGGAGACTTTTCACAAGGGGAAACGCCGTGAGAAAAGCTTTTGTCAACATTTTCAACAGAGTTTTCAACATGGGGCGGGCTGCGCGCAGGGGGGCGGGGCAAAAGAAGGGGGCGGCGGGGGCAAAGCATGGCAGGATGAACAAGGGCGGGCTTGGGGGGTGGCGGATTTGCCAAGGCGGGCGGAAACGAGTATAATATTAAATTGATTTTATGTAATATAACAACTTCGGCAAGAGCAGAAGAAAGCCGGGGATAAAAGGAGCCAAACCATGCCCGATGAGGAGAGAGTGGTTCCGGTGCACGGCCGCCATGCCGTGACCGAGCTGCTGGCGAGCGGTGCGGCGGTGGATACCGTGCTGCTGGCCGAGGGAATGCCCGAGAAAGAGGCCGGGTACTTGACGGCGCTGGCAAAGCAGGCGGGGGCGGTGGTGAAGCGCACCCGCCGGGAAAAGCTGGACGCCCTGTGCGAGGGCGGGCGGCACGGCGGGGTGGCCGCGTTTGCCGCCGAGGTGTGCTACGCCGGGCTTTCCGACCTGCTGGAGAACGCGCGGGAGAAGGGCGAAGCCCCCTTTTTGCTGCTGTGCGACGGCATTGAGGACCCGCACAACCTGGGGGCGCTGATGCGCAGCGCCCTGCTGTGCGGCGCACACGGTGTGGTGATACCAAAGCGCGGCAGCGCGGCGGTGACCCCGGTGGTGATGAAGGCCTCGGCGGGGGCGGCGGCACTGCTGCCGGTGGCCCGGGTGGCCAACCTGGGCGAGGCGGTGCGCAAGCTGAAGGAGCAAAACCTGTTTGTATACTGTGCCGACATGGGCGGTGTGCCGCTGGGAAAGACCGACCTTTCCGGCCCGGTGGCCCTGCTGGTGGGCAGTGAAGGGCGTGGCGTGGCCCCCCTGCTGAAAAAGCTGTGCGACGGTGCGGTGAGCCTGCCCATGGCCCCGGCGGGCGGGGTGGATAGCTTCAATGTTTCGGTGGCAGGGGGCATTGTGCTGTATGAGATTTTTAGAACAAGACACCGGGACTGACCCGGAGGGAAAAAGATGCGCAATAGCGAGCGGGGGGCCGGGTGCGGCCAGCCCGCGGTGTGAATGGAGATGAATGAATTTGGATAGCCCTAGCAAACGGCCGGACGCTGCGGTGGATGAGATTTTGGCAGAGCTGCGGGCCAAAAGCGGCCAGCCGGCAAAACCCGCCGACAGTGAGCTGGACAGGATATTGGCGGAGCTGAAAAGCGGCACGGTGGCACAAAAGCCCCGGGCCGTGGCCCCGCCCGCCCCAAAGGCCGCCCCCCGGGCGGAGGAGACGCGGCCCCAGCAGCCGGCCCCAAGGCCGGAGCCGAAAGCCCCGCCCGCCCAAAGGGCAGAGCCGCCCACTACGGAGGCTGCCCCGCCGCCCCCGGCGGCGGCAAAGCCGCCCCGCGCGGGCGCCGAAGGCACCGCGCGGCCTGCGCCGAAGGCGCAGGCGCCGGGGGCGCACACCCTGCTGGAGCGGGCCACCATCAGCGAGACGCGGCGGCTGCCCGTGCTGGGAGACCCGGCCAGCCTGGACCCCATTGGCCCCCGCGCCGGCAAGGCGGCGGCCCTGGAGAAGGTGGAGCAAGACAAATATGTGGGCGATGAGGAGCTGACGAGCTGGTTTGGCGCCGACAATGAGCTGCACACCAGCCGCCGCGACACAAGACGCGCAGAGAAGCAGCGGAAAAAACAGCAAAAGCTGGAGGGACGGGGGCGGCGTGCCGAGGAACAACCGGAATTGCCCGCCTATGAGGACGACCTGCCCGCCGAAAACCTGGCGGTGGCCCAGCCGGAGGACGGCGGCCAGGCCCTGCGGGAGGCCTTGCAGGAGATAGAAAAACCAGCCGGCCTGCCCCCCCGCCCGGGGCGCAGCCAGCCGGAGCCGCTTCTGCCCGGAGAGGGGCTGAGCCTGTTTGAGTTTGCCCAAACGGCGGGGCAGCAGGCCGCCCCGGAGGAAGAAGACGAATGGGTGGACGATGAGGACGATAACTATGTGCCGGGGGAGCGGACCCTGGCCTTTCGTGCCATACGCGGGGCGCTGGAGGAAAAGCTGAGCGAGCCCGCCCCAAAGGCGGAGAAAACCCAGATGTTTAAGGCCCAGGCGGCCGCGCAGGCCGAGCTGGGAAAAACCCAGGCCTTCGTGGCGGGCAGTGAAAAAGCCGCTGCGCCAGAGCTGGGCGCCACCAAGGCCTTTGCCGGGCAGGCGCACAAAGCCGAGAAAAAAGACACCAAGCAGTTTGATATTGCCGCGGAGGACGAGCGGCGGGTGCCCACCGCGGCCTATACCCAAGAGTTTGAAAAGGAGCAGCTGGCGGCGGAAACGGCAGCCGCTGCGGCAGCGGCCACCGCCGCCACAACAGGGCCCAAGGGCATGGGCCAGGGGCAAAAAAACCTGTATGTGGACGAGATGGTGGACGATAAATTCCGGGCCTTTTTTGGCGAGACGGTGATTGTGGACCAGAATGCCGCCGACTATGAGCAGCGCTCCCGGCGGAACAAGAAGACCCGCCGCAGCCGCACGGCGCTGCTTACCGGGGAGTTTGCCAAGCTCACCGAGGCCGCCGAGGAGGAGAATCAAGAGGATTTTGACGACTACAGCAACCCACAGGACGCAGAGCAGGTGGAGGCCGACCTGGTGGCCCTGCGCAAAACGCTCAGCACCCGCAGCATCCTTTCGGGTGTGGCGGCTCTGCTGCTGTTCTGGCTGGCCTTTGGCTACACGGGCGTGCTGCCTCTGCCGGAATTTCTGGCGGTGGGGGCCTCTCCGCTGATGTTCGCCATGGTGTATCTGGCGCTGGTGGTGGGGGTGATTGTGCTGAACTTTACCACCGTGGCCAGCGGCCTGATTGGCCTGTTTGGGGAGCCGACGGTGGACACCACAGGGGCCATTGCCTCGGTGGCGGCCCTGCTGCAGGGGGTGGTGCTGCTGGTGCAGCTGCTCACCGACAATGCCGCCGATGTGACCCTGTTTGGCACCCTGGCCGCCTTGATTTTGTGCTTCAATTCCCTGGGCAAGAAGGTGCGAAGCACAGCGATACTGGAGAACTTCCGCCAGGCCAGCGGCGGGCTGGAGCACAGCGCCGCCTATGTGGTGGACGGGGGGCAGGAGGTGGCCTACCATATCACCAAGGGCCTGGAGGAGGAGAACCCCTCCATCCTCATCAGCCGCCCAACGGCCCTGGTGAAGGGCTTTTTGCGGCAGAGCTTCTCTATGCGGTGGAGTGACCGCATGGGCAAGATTCTGGGCTGGGTGCTGCTGGGCACCTGCCTGGTGGCCGAGGTGATTGCCTATTTTGCCACCAAGGACATCATGCAGGCGGTGACCTGCATGGCGGCCGTGGCCTGCATCGGCGCGCCGCTTTCGGCCACCCTGCTCTCCGGGGTGCCCTCCCGCCTGCTGCAGCAGGGCAGCGGAAAGCTGGGGGCCGTGGTGCCTGGCTGGAGCGCCATTGAGGATTTGGGCAATGTAAATGTGGTGATGGCCGGCGCACGGGATATCTTCCCCGCCAAGAGCCTCTGCCTCAAGGGTATCAAAACCTTTGAGCAGGAGCGCATCGACCTGGCTATCCTGTATGCCGCCAGCATTCTGGTGGAGGGCTGCGACACCCTACGCGATATTTTCATGGGGGTGATTCAGGGCAAGCAGGACATGCTGTTTAAGGTGGAAAACCTGATGAGCGAGACCGGGCGCGGCTTCATGGGCTTTGTGGACAACAACCGGGTGCTGGTGGGCACCCGGGAGATGATGCAGATGCACGACATTGACCCGCCGCCGCTGGAGGTGGAGATGAAGGTGACCGCCGACGGCAGCCTGCCCTTGTATCTGGCGGTGTCTGGCAAGCTGTTTGCCATGTTCCTGGTGGGCTATTCGCCCGAGGAGGGGGTGCAGGGCACCCTGGACGGGCTGGTGCGCAGCGGCCTCTCGGTGCTGGTGACCAGCGAGGACCCCAACGTGAGCAGCGAGCTGATTGAGCGCGTATACCAGCTGCCCAAGGGCGTGGTGAAGGTGCTGGGCCGCCGGGAGATGGAGATGCTGGAGCCCCTGCGCAGCTACCTGCCCGAGAGCGAGGGTGTGATGACCCACATTGGCACCTTTACCAGCTTTATTGGCGGCATGCGCGCCGCGGCAGGCTGCGCCGCCAGCGAGCGGATGAGCGCCATAGTGCAGGCCGCGGGGGTGGGGCTGGCCTGCCTGCTCTGCCTGCTTCTGGCCATCAGCGGGGGGCTGTCCATCCTCTCGCTCAGCATCGTGCTTTTGTACCAGCTGGGCTGGGCGGCGTTGGTCAGCATTCTGCCCTTTGCAAGGCGCTATTAAAGACAAAGACCCATAGAGTTTTCACACTTCCCCGTTTTTGGCGGGGAAGTTTTTTGTGGTGGCGCCTTGCACCGGCCTGCCGCTCTATAATGTAAATAAAGGCGGGTGCCGGGAGAAAAACGAAAATATAAAAAACCTGCCAGAGGATGTCAGCTTTTCTTTGCTAAGATGAAACCAGAAGGCAGAACACCAAAATGGAATTGCCTGAACAGAAAGGAGACAAAAATGGAAGAAAAATTTTGCCAAAGCTGCGGCATGCCAATGGAGGGGACCCCCTATGGTACCAATGCCGACGGAAGCCGGAGCGAGGACTATTGCGAATACTGCTACAAGGACGGGGCCTTTACCGGGGAGATGAGCATGCAGGAGATGATGGATTTCTGCCTGCCGCATGTGGTGCAGGCAAACCCCGCTATGGACGAGGCGGCCGCCAGAAAGATGATGGAGGTGTTTTATCCGCAGCTGCTGCGCTGGAAAACTGCATAAGCAAAAGGAAAACGGCTCTGCCCTTTCGGGGCAGGGCTATTTTTTGCGTACAGAAGTGTTTTTGAGAAAGCGCGCCCTTCCGCTTGACAAGTGGATGGCGAGCCACTATAATTACTTTGTTTAACTAAGCAATTGCTTAGCCTGGCTAAGTAATTGGCGAAGGTTCAAAGGAGGGCGGCGCAGGGCTGCACAAGGGAAGGATGGCAGCGCATGGACGCGTTTGAAAAGCAACTAAGCCGCGTGATGCTGAACACCTACCGGGCCCTGGAAAAGCTGGAACGGGTGCTGGTGGCCGCCAGCCGCGCCACAAACCTGACCATAGGCGAGGTGCATCTGCTGGAGGCGGTGGCCGAGGTGGCCCGGGAAAACGGGGCCGGGGGGGCCAGCATCAGCGAGCTGGGCGAGTATATGGAAATAAGCCTGCCCAGCGTGACGGCGGCGGTGAACAAGCTGGTGGCCAAGGGCTATGTGTGCAAGAAAAAAGCCCCCGGCGACGGGCGGGTGGTGCTGGTGAGCCTGAGCCGCACCGGGCGGCGCGCCGAGCGGGCCCACCAATATTTCCACCGCAAGCTGGTGCGTGCCGTTACGGCGGAGCTTTCTGAGGATGAGAAGCGCGCCATCATCAAGGGCGTGGGCAAGATGGAAGCCTTTTTGGAACGCAATATCGATGAGTATGAAAAAAATGCCAAGCAGTATTACACTGGCGGAAGCGAGAGACAGCATGAGCCTTCAAATCTTAGGCACGGGTAGTGCCCTGCCCAAAACGGTGAAAAACAACAACGACCTGGCCTCGTTTTTAGACACCAGCAACGAATGGATTTTGGAGCGCACCGGCATACGGGAGCGGCACTGGCTGAACGGCGAGACGGTGGACGAGCTGGCCGTGCTGGCCGCCCGCCGGGCCCTGGAGGACGCCGGGGTGCAGGCCGGGGAGCTGGACTATATCCTCTGCGCCACCCTGGGGGGGGAGTATATCACCCCGCCGCTGGCCTGCCTGGTGCAGAAGGCCCTGGGGGCCCAGTGCCCGGCGCTGGACTTGAACGCGGCCTGCAGCGGCTTTTTGTATGCGCTGGACATGGCGGCGGCCTGCCTGGCGCGGGGTGCACAAAAGGTGCTGGTGCTGGGGGCCGAGGGCCTGACCCGCTTTGCCGACATGACAGACCGCAGCACCTGCGTGCTGTTTGGCGACGGCGCGGGCGCCGTGGTGGCCGGGCAGGGAGACGGAATGCCCTACATGAAGCTGGTGAGCGACGGGCAGACGGATATGCTGAATATCCCTGCGGCCAGCGGCAACATGCCCAAGGTCCAGACCCCCCTGCGGGAGGACCGCCCGCCCGCCTTTGTGCATATGGTGGGGGGAGAGGTGTATAAATTTGCCGTGCGGGCCGTGGCCGAGGGCATCACAGAGGCGATGGAGAGCCTGGGCCTGGCCCCGGGGGACATCGACCATGTTTTGCTGCACCAGGCAAACCTGCGCATTATAGAGGCGGCCAAGAAAAAGCTGGCCATTCCGCCCGAGCGTTTCCACATCAACATAGACAGGATGGGCAATATGTCGGCCGCGAGCGTGCCGGTGCTGCTGGACGAGTGCAACCGTGCAGGGCTGCTGCACCCCGGCGAGCTGCTGGTTTTGAACGCCTTTGGCGGCGGGCTGACCATAGGCACCGCGGTGCTGCGCTGGGGCAGCTGACAGGACAACAGGCCAAAAACCGGGCGAAGAACCCCTGGGTGCAGGTGCGTGATGCAAGAGGGGCCTGCCCGGCTTGGAATACAAATGACAAAACACAACAGAAAAAACACAACAAAAGGAGACACAAACATGGAAACACTGAAACAAGTAGAAGAGATTATGGGCGAATACAAGGACCTGGAAGCAGGCAGCCTGAAGGCCGAGACCACCTTTGAGGAGCTGGAGCTGGACAGCCTGGACCTGGTGGACATGGCCATGGCCTGCGAGGACAAGTTTGGCGTGACGGTGGAAATCAGTGAGGATATCAAAACCGTGGGCGACCTGGTGACGCTGATTGACGGCCAGAAATAGCAGGCAGATGTGGCTGCGGCCTGGCCGCGGCACAAAATGGAATGCGGAGAAGGAGATACGGTTTTGCTGAAGACACCGCTTTGTGAGATTCTGTCCATTCAATACCCGGTGATTCAGGGCGGCATGGCCTGGATTGCCGACGCAAAGCTCGCCGCGGCGGTCTCGAACGCCGGGGGCCTGGGGCTGATAGCCGCCATGAACGCCGACGCCGACACCGTGCGGCGGGAGATTCGCCTCTGCCGGGAGCTGACCGACAAGAACTTTGGGGTGAACATCATGCTGATGAGCCCCTTTGCCGCCGAGGTGGCCGAGATGGTGGTGGAGGAGAAGGTGCCGGTGGTGACCACCGGCGCCGGAAACCCCGGCAAGTATATAGAGAAGTGGAAAGAGGCTGGCATTATTGTGATGCCGGTGGTGGCCAGCGTGGCCCACGCCCGCAAGATGGAAAAAAGTGGCGCGGACGCTGTGATTGCCGAAGGCGGCGAGAGCGGCGGGCACATTGGGGAGCTGACCACCATGGCCCTGCTGCCGCAGGTGTGCGACGCGGTGCAGATTCCCGTGGTGGCGGCGGGCGGCATTGCCGACGGGCGCGGCATGGCGGCGGTGATGCTGATGGGCGCCGCCGGGGTGCAGATGGGCACCCGTTTTCTGGTGGCCGAGGAGTGCGGGGTGCACGAAAACTACAAAAACAAGGTGCTGAAGGCCAAGGACATTGACACCATGGCCACCGGCCGCAGGCTGGGGCACCCGGTGCGCGCGCTGCGCAACGCCTTTGCGCGGGAGTTTTTGAAGAAAGAGTATGATTCCTCGGTGAGTGACGAGGAGCTGGAGGCCTTTGGCTCCGGCAGCCTGTACCGTGCGGCCATTGAAGGAGATGAAAAGACCGGCTCCTTCCTGGCGGGGCAGATTGCCGGGCTGGTGTGCGAGACCGCCACGGCCAAGGAGATTGTGGAGAGTGTGTGCACAGAGGCCGAGGCCCTGCTGAAACAGGCCCCCAGCCTGGTGGGCTGATACTACTATAGAAAACAGGTGGCCGGGGACGTGTGCCCCGGCTGTTCCTGGGAAGGCCATACATGAGCAAGACAGCATTTTTCTTTGCGGGGCAGGGGGCGCAGGCCAGCGGCATGGGCCAAAGCCTGGCAGACCTGGGCGGCGAAGCCGCACGGGTGTTTGAGATGGCGGAGGCCATACGCCCCGGCACAAAGGCCGACTGTTTTAGCGGCAGTGCCGAGCGGCTGGCCCAGACCGAGGTGACCCAGCCCTGTGTGTTTGTGGTGGACCTGGCCGCCGCCTGCGCTTTGTATGAGCGCGGCCTGAGGCCACAGGGGCTGGCGGGCTTTTCTTTGGGAGAGCTGGCCGCCCTGAGCTTTGGAGGGGCCTTTTGCCCCGAGGGAGGGCGCCCCTACACCGAGGGGGAGCGTGACTTTGAGAAAAACGGCTTTGCCCGGGGCTTTGCCGCCGTGTGCAAGCGTGCCGAGGCCATGGCGAAAGCCGGGGCAGGCGGCCCCGGCGCTGTGCGCGGCGGGATGTGCGCCGTGCTGAAGCTGCCGGACGCCGAGGTGGAGAGCCTGTGCACGCGCTTTACCGAGGCGGGGCACGGCGGCTTTTACCCGGTGAACTACAACTGCCCGGGCCAGCTGGTGGTGGCCGGGGCAGCGGAGGAGATGGAGGCCTTTGCGGCCCTTGTGAAGGAAAACGGCGGCACCGCCCGCCCCCTGCCGGTGAGCGGGGCCTTCCATTCGCCCTACATGGCCGCCGCCCATGCGGAATTTGGCGGCTATTTGCAGGAGCTGGGGCTGCAAAAGCCCGCGCTGCCGGTGTATGCGAACCTGAACGCCGCACCCTATGGCGACAAGGCCACCGAAACCCTGGCCGAGCAGATGACCAGCCCGGTGCGCTGGACAGAGCTGGTGCAGCGGATGGGCCATGACGGCTTTACGGAGTTTATTGAAGTGGGGCCGGGGCGCACCCTTTGCGGCTTTGCCAAGAGGATTCTGCCCGGGGCGGCGCTGGCGAACGTGCAGAATGCCGAAAGCCTGAACGCCCTGCTGGAAGGCCGTGCCCTGTAGGGGCGGCCATAGGCCGCCCGAGGGCGAAAGCCGGGGAAAAAGCGGCCAAAGCGGGCGAGCAGTGCTCGCCCCTACAGTTCCAAACAGTATGATGCAGCCGGAGGGAAAGATGAGCTTAGAAAACAAGGTGGCCCTGGTGACCGGGGCCTCCCGCGGCATTGGCCGGGCCATTGCCACAGAGCTGGCGGCGCGGGGGGCCAGGCTGGCCCTGGTGTATGCCGGGAATGAGGCCGCCGCCCGTGAGACCCAGGCCTTGATAGAAGCGGCGGGCGGGCAGGCCAGGGCCTACCGCTGCGACGTGGCGGACTTTGCCGCCACTAAGGCCCTGTGCGAAACGGTGCTGGCCGACTTTGGCGGGGTGGATATCCTGGTGAACAACGCGGGCATTACGCGGGACGCGCTGGTTTTGCAGATGAAGGAAGAACAGTTCGACGAGGTGCTGGCCACCAACCTCAAGGGGGCTTTTAACATGACAAAGCACCTCTACCAGCACTTTATGCGCAAACGCGCCGGGCGCATCATCAACATGGCCAGCGTGATTGGCCTGACGGGCAACGCCGGGCAGGCCAACTATGCGGCGGCCAAGGCGGGGCTGATTGGCCTGACCAAGAGCACCGCCAAGGAGCTGGCCGGGCGCGGGGTGTGCTGCAACGCGGTGGCCCCCGGCTTCATTGAGACAGAGATGACCGGCGCTATCCCCGAAAAAGCGCGGGAGAAAATGCTGGCGGAGATTCCCCAGCAGAGGCCGGGCAGGCCCGAGGATGTGGCCGGGCTGGTGGCCTTTTTGGCCTCGGACGCGGCGGGCTATATCACCGGAGAAGTGATTCGTGTGGACGGCGGGCTGTGCATGTGAGGCCTGCCCAGAAAAAGGACGGGGGAAGACGATGAGACGAGTTGTTGTGACAGGCATGGGGGCCTTGACCCCGGTGGGGGCCACCGCGCCCGAGACCTGGGCAAGCCTGCTGGCCGGGAAAAACGGCATTGGGCCCATCAGCTATTTTGACGTGAGCGACTACAAGGCCAAGCTGGCGGGGGAGCTGAAGGGCTTTGACCCGCTGAACCATATGGACAAGGGCGAGGCCAGAAAATATGACCCTTATATTCAATATATGATGGTGGCGGCGGCGGAGTGCATGAAGGACAGCGGCATTGCGGGCAGCCTGCCGCCCGAGCGGATTGGCACCTATCTCTCCAGCGGCATAGGCGGCATACAGACCACCATGCGGGAGGCGGAGCGGATGTTTGCGGGCGCAAAGCGCCTCTCCCCCTTCATGATTCCCTTTATGATTGCCAACATGGGGGCCGGGGTGGTGGCCATGCAGCATGGCCTGAAGGGCCCCACCATGCCGGTGGTGACGGCCTGCGCCACCTCCAGCAACGCCATTGGCGAGGCCTTCCGTACCATCAAGCACGGCTATGCCGACGCGGTGCTGGCGGGGGGGAGCGAGGCCTCGATTTGCCCGCTGGCGGTGATGGGCTTTCTGGCCTGCCAGGCCCTGACCACCTGTGAGGACCCCGAGATGGCGAGCATCCCCTTTGACGCGCGCCGCAGCGGCTTTGTGATGGGGGAGGGGGCGGCCTGCCTGATGCTGGAGGAGTATGAGCACGCCAAGGCCCGTGGGGCGCATATCTACGCCGAGCTGGCGGGCTATGGCAACACCTGCGATGCCCACCACTTTACCGCGCCCGACCCCGAGGCCGACGGCATTACCCGCGCGGTGCGGGAGGCCATGCAGGAGAGCGGCCTGACGGAGGTGGACGGGAATACCTACGTGAACGCCCACGGCACCAGCACCGAGCTGAACGACAAGACCGAGACCCTGGGCTTTAAGCGGGCTTTTGGCGAGGCGGGGGCGCGCGCGGTGGCCATCTCCAGCACCAAGAGCATGACCGGGCATATGCTGGGCGCGGCGGGGGCCACCGAGGCCATTGCCACGGTGATGGCCCTGCAGGAGGGCATGGCCCCGCCCACCATAGGGCTTGTGGAAAAAGACCCCGAATGCGACCTGGACTATACCCCGGGCGTGGCGGTGAAGCGGCCCTTTACCAAGGCCTTTTCCACCAACCTGGGCTTTGGCGGGCACAATGCCTGCCTGGCATTTAAAAAGGTGTAATACGGGTCTTCCATAGAAATGATGAACGCATTTCTATGGAAGGCGGCAACAAGGTGACGTTGCCGCGCGTCTCATGCAAAAATTCTGTCAAAAATAGCACCTTATTTTTGACGAATTTTAGGATAAGGGACAGTTTTTTCTAAATTTCACAGCGGATAGACGCTATCCTTTTCCGAGCCGTGTTGTTTGGACGGTGCACGGAGAGGAGGCCGGGAGGCAGAGTATGGATTTTGAGAGTGTGAAACAGCTGGCAGACCTGATGGACGAGCGGGGCCTGAGCCGGATAGAGGTGTGCGAGGGGGACCGCAAGATTTCCCTGGCGAAGGAGCTGACGGTGGCCGCGCAGGTGGCCGCAGGGCCGCCCCCCGCGCCGCAAAGCGGCGCGGCGCGCGCCACGGCGGGCGCGCCAGAGCCGCCAGAGGCGGCGCTGGCGGTGGGCGAGGCCCTGACCAGCCCGCTGGTGGGGGTGGTGTACCTCTCGCCAAAGCCGGGCGACCCGCCCTTTGCAGGCGTGGGCGACCGGGTGAAGCAGGGCCAGACCCTGTGTATTGTGGAGGCCATGAAGGTGATGAACGAGTTCACCGCCCCGCGCGACGGGGAAATAGTGGATGTGTGTGTGGAAAATGAAGAGCTGGTGGAATTTGGCCAGGTGCTCTTCCGCATGGTGTAGCCTATGAAACGCGAGGAAATAGAGCAGATTCTGCCCCACCGCCCGCCCATGCTGCTGGTGGAGGAGGTGGAGCTGACCGAGGACGGCAGCGCCATTGGCCGCTATGCCGTGAAGGGCGACGAGTTCTTTTTGCAGGGGCATTTCCCCGGCCAGCCGGTGGTGCCGGGTGTGATTTTGTGCGAGATGATGGCCCAGGCCTGCTGTGTGCTGCTGAGCGAAAAACAAAAGGAAAACAAGGCCACGCCTTTTTTCACCAAGCTGGACAAGGTGAAATTCCGCCGCCCGGTGCGCCCTGGCGACGTGCTGGTGAGCGAGTGCCGCATCATAAAAGAGCGGCCCCCCTTCTATTTTGCCGAGGGGAAGGGCCGGGTGGACGGCGAGGTGGCGGTGCAGGGCGAGTTCAGCTTTGCGCTGGTGGAGGAAGCCCAGCCATAAAAGTATCGCTGGAATGAGGTGCCCAGATGTTTCGTAAGATATTGATTGCCAACCGGGGTGAGGTGGCGGTGCGCATCATACGCGCCTGCAAGGAGATGGGCGTGGCCACCGTGGCGGTGTACAGCGAGGCCGACAGTGAGGCCCTGCACACCCAGCTGGCGGATGAGGCCGTGTGCATTGGCCCGCCCAAGGTGCAGGACAGCTACCTGAACATGGCGGCTATTTTGAGCGCGGCGGTGGTGACCGGGGCGGAGGCTATCCACCCCGGCTACGGCTTGCTGAGCGAAAATGCCCGCTTTGCCCAGCTCTGCGAGGAATGCAAGCTTGTTTTCATAGGCCCCACCTCGCGGCAAATCTCCCTGCTGGGGGACAAGGAGGCGGCCCGCAAGACCATGCAGGAGGCCGGTGTACCGGTGATTCCGGGCAGCGAGGCGGTGCCCTCGGCCCGGGCGGCCTACAAGGAGGCCAAGCGCATTGGCCTGCCCCTGCTGATTAAGGCGCGGGCGGGCGGCGGCGGCCGGGGCATCCGCCGTGTGGATGAGCTGGGGGAAATTCCGGCGGCCTTCGCGGCGGCTTCGCAGGAGGCCAAGGCGGCCTTTGGAGATGGCGGCTGCTACATAGAGCGGCTACTTACCGAAGTGAAGCACGTGGAGATGCAGCTTTTGTGCGACGAGCACGGGAATGCCGTGTGCCTGGGCGAGCGGGATTGCAGCGTGCAGCGGAACAACCAGAAGCTGCTGGAGGAGAGCCCCTCTTCCGCCGTGAATGCGACTATCCGCAACAGAATGGTGAAAGCCAGCCTGGCCGCCGCCCGGGCGGTGGGCTACCGTGGGCTGGGCACCATTGAATTCCTGCTGGACAGTGAAGGGCAGTTCTACTTCATGGAGATGAACACCCGCCTGCAGGTGGAGCATCCGGTGACCGAGGCCGTGACCGGGATTGACCTTGTGAAATGGCAGATACGGGTGGCGGCGGGAAAAAAGCTGCGCTTCACCCAGGCCGATATAGAGATTCGCGGGCATGCCATCGAGTGCCGCATCAACGCCGAGGATGTGAAGAAGGGCTTCCTGCCCCAGAGCGGGCGGGTGGAAACATTGCACATTCCCGGCGGGCCGGGGGTGCGTTTCGATACCGCGCTCTACGAGGGCTGCTTTATACCGCCCTATTATGACTCTTTGCTGGGCAAGCTGATTGTACACGGGCGGGACAGAAAAAGCGCGGTGTGCAAGATGCGGGCGGCCTTGAGCGAGCTATGTGTGGAGCCGCTGCCCAACACGGCGGAGCTGCAGCTGGATATTTTGGACGACGAGCTGTTTTTGGACGGCAGCTATAAGACGGACTTTATGCTGAAAAGCCGCACAGGACAGAAGAATATGCCACCTCGCTGAGCGGGGCGGCAACGCGGGCCTGTGAAACTGTAAAGGGGGTGTGGGGAACCGGCTGTGGACTGTGTGTATGGCCGGGCATCCCTGAGTAGATGGCAAAATTTAACTTTAAAAAGAACCGCAACAGCCTGGAGGGCAGGCCGGGCAAGGCCCCGCCGCCCGATGTGCCGGACGCGCTGTGCGTGAAATGCCCCGCCTGTGGGAGAACCCTGTTTTCGGCGGAGGTGGAGGAGAACTTTTCCCAATGCCCCGCCTGCGGGAACCATTTTAAGATGAGCGCGGAAAAGCGCGTGGAGATGGTGTGTGACGAGGGAAGCTTCACGGCCTTTGACGCGGCGGTGAAAAGCTGTGACCCGCTGGGCTTTCCCGGCTATGGGGCCAAGCTGAAGGCCTATGAGGCCAAAGGGCTGGAAGAGGTGGTGTGCGGCCGGGGGTGCATAGACGGGCAGGACTGCTGCCTGTTTGCCATGAACCCGGAGTTCATGGTGGGCAGCATGGGAAGTGCCACGGGGGAAAAAATCACCCGCCTGTTTGAGTATGCCCTGCGGGAAAAGCTGCCGGTGGTGGGCTTCACCCTGAGCGGCGGCGCACGGATGCAGGAGGGAATGCTGAGCCTGATGCAGATGGCAAAGGTGTCGGGTGCGGTGAAATACCACAGCGATGCGGGACTTTTGTATGTGACGGTGCTGTGTGACCCCACCACAGGCGGGGTGACGGCCAGCTTTGCCATGGAGGGAGATATCCTGCTGGCAGAGCCGGGAGCGCTGATTGCCTTTGCCGGGCCGCGCGTGATAGAGCAAACCTTGCGCCAAAGGCTGCCGAAGAGCTTCCAAAGGGCGGAATTTTTGCTGGAAAAAGGCTTTTTGGACGCGGTGATTCCCCGGCATAAGATGAAGGCGACGCTGGCTCAGATATTGCGCCTGCACGCCGATGATGCAGCCGAAATGCCCGCCGCAGAGACAGAAACGGTGGCCGAGGAGGCTGCGGAGGACCCAGAGGCCAAAACCGGCGGGGAGCCGGGCCAACGGAGCGCCTATGAGGTGGTGCAGAAGGCCCGGGAGCCGGGGCGGCCCTCTGGCAAGGCCATGATAAAAGCGGTGTGCAGTGAGTTTATTGAGCTGCGGGGCGACCGCCGCTTTGCCGATGACCACGCCATTATTGGCGGTGTGGGCCGGATGGGGGGGCGGCCTGTGACGGTGATTGCACAGGAAAAAGGCAATGATATTGCCGAGCGTGCCAAGCGCAACTTTGGCATGGCCCACCCGGAGGGCTACCGCAAGGCCCTGCGCCTGATGAAGCAGGCGGAAAAATTTGGCCGCCCGGTGCTCTGCCTGGTGGATACCTCTGGGGCGTACTGCGGCATTGGCGCGGAGGAGCGCGGGCAGGGGCAGGCGATTGCCGAAAACCTGATGGAGATGATGACCCTGGGTGTGCCGGTGATTACCGTGCTGCTGGGAGAGGGCGGCAGCGGCGGCGCCCTGGCACTGGCGGTGGCCGACCGTGTGTGGATGATGGAAAACTCCGTATATTCTGTCATCAGCCCGGAGGGCTGTGCCAGCATTTTGTACAAGGACTCTACCAAGGCCGGGGAGGCGGCGGACTGCCTAAAAATGACAGCGCCGGACCTGCAGGCGCTGGGAATTATTGAGGATATTCTGCCCGAGTGGGATTACCGGCTTTTGAAAGAAAGGCTGAATGCCACCTACACGGCCCTGTGCCGCCTGCCCGCAGACGAGCTGCGGATGCAGAGGTACCAGCGTTTCCGCCGGATGGGAAGAATTTCACCCGAAAACGAGTAAACGGCAAAACCATTTGCATACAACAAGGAACAGCAGTTGCCTTTGGCAGCTGCTGTTCCTTGTTGTATGCGGCCGGGGCGGAAACGGAGCGCTAGCCGTTTTTGTCGTCCAGAAGGATTTCGGCCATGGCCAGAAGCTTTGCGAGGTTTTCCTCGCTAGTGGCAGCCAGGAGCTGCAGCAAGCGGGCGGTGCCTGCCAAGCGGGTGGCCGAGGCCGTGCCCGGCTGGCGGGAGCAGAGGATTTGGGCAAGGTCTTGGTAGCTGAGGCCGCCGCTGACGTAACGGCTGGCCTGGCTTTGGTAGGGCACCGCTTCACTGCTGCCCAGGATAAGATTGCCCTCTGCCAGCCGCAGAGCCGTGCCGGGAAGCCCCAGCACCCCGGCCGCTGCGGCGGCCTCGCCGGAGGCAAGGGCGGCCTTGAGAGGGGCGGCGCCAGCCTCCTCCAGCCCCAGTAGATAGTCCATGCTGATGGTGAGCAGAGAGCTAATTTGCTTCAAAACTTCGATGGAGGGTGTGCGCTTGCCCTTTTCGTAGTAGTTGAGGGCGGTGGGGGTGAGCCCGAGAGAATGGGCCAATTCCTTCTGCTTGATGCCGGCGGCTTTGCGGGCAAGGAAGATGCGCTGGCCGATGGATGGGTCACTCATGGGTAGCCTCCTGTGTGGTGTGGGTGGTGTGTGTATATATAGTATAGGGGGAAAGGGGGAAATTAGCAACTGGGTAATTTCCAACTTGACAATTACCACATCGCTCACTATAATTAAAATTACCAAACCGCTAACAAACACAAAAGGAGAATGCCTGTGCTGACAGATGAAATGAATGCACTATGGGAAGAAGTTGTTCATATGCCGTTTCCGGTGGAGGAGTGGGGAATGCTGGCAGGGCTGGCAGAGCGATGTGGAATGGAGGATTTGGGATTTTTATGCGCGGTGTGTTATCTATATGGCCTGAAAAAAGGCCGTGAGGAAATGGCGTAACTAAATGGCGGTGGCAGGGGGAAGATCCGACAACCGGAAAAATGAGAACAGCCCTAGCATGCCGCGGCCGTTTATTACGATATAACAGCCTACCCGGGCGGGCCGGGACAGTGGCCAAAATGGAGGAGAGTATGGAAAGAGAAGACAAACTGGGAAGACAAAACCAGGCAGAACAAGAGACGGCAGAAAGTGTGCCGGAGGAAACGACGGCTGAAAAAACATTTACCCAGGATGAGGTGAATGAGATTGTGCGGAAAAGACTGGCGCGGGAAAGGGACAGCCGCAGCCAGGAGATGGGAGGAACCGGGGGCTTGGCCCGGGAGCTGGAGCTGCGGGAGCAGGATGTGAAAAAAAGAGAATGGAAAATAGAGGCGAAAGAACGCCTGGCCCGGCAAAACCTGCCCGCAGAAGCGGCGGAGCTTTTGCAGTATGAGAGCGAGCAGGCCTTTTTGGAAAGCATGGAGGCTATGCAGGCGCTGCTGGGGCCCAGAATGCAGCAGGCCGTGGAGAGAATCTTCCGGGAGAGCGGGGCCGTGCCGCCCCAAAGCCCAAAAGCAAGGGCCCCACAGCCTGACCTGCTAAAGGAGGCGTTTGGCCGCTAGAAATGAGAGGAGAAACAGAAATGGCAATAGAGCTTGCCAGCCAATTTTTGCCTTATGTGGACGAGGTGTTCGCGGCAGAATCGAAAAAGAGCTTGCTGACCAACGAGGATTTTAGCTGGGATGGGGCCAATGTGGTGAAGGTATACCGGGTGTCTACGGCGGCCATGAACGACTATGGGCGACAGGGGGGCACCGGCGAAAGCTGGAGCCGCTATGGCGAGGTGGAGGATTTGAACGCCACCACCCAGGCCATGAGCCTGGCGTGTGACCGCAGCTTTACCTTTGCGATAGACAAGCTGGACGAGGATGAAACCAAACGGGCCGTGCAGGCGGCCACCGCCCTGGCGCGCCAGCTGCGCGAGGTGGTGATTCCCGAGGTGGACACCCACGTATATGGAAAAATGTGCGAGGGTGCAGGACAAAAGCCAGCGGCGAAGGCCCTGACCAAGGAGAATATCTATGAGGAAATCATTGGCGGGAACAATGCACTGGACAATGCAGAGGTGCCCGAGTGCGGGCGCGTGCTGCTGGTGACGCCGGATGTTTACCTGCTGCTGAAGAAAAACCGGGATATTGTGCTGGAAAGCGATGTGGGCAACGAGATGCGCCTAAAAGGTGTGATTGCCATACTGGACGGCGCAGCGGTGATTAAGGCGCCCGCGGGGCGGCTGCCTGCGAAATTTGGTTTTCTGCTGGCCCACCCCTGCGCTACGGTGGCTCCCACCAAGCTGGAAGATTACAAAATTCATCAAGACCCACCGGGGATTTCCGGCAGCCTGGTGGAAGGCCGGGTAAATTACGATGCGTTTGTGCTGGAAAACAAGAAGAACGCGCTGTATTACCAGGCGAAGACCTAGCGGCAACCTGCGCGGCAGGGCCATAGGCCCTGCCGCCAGCCTAAAGAAAACGAGAACAGAGAAGTAGGGATGATATCTATTCTTGACCTTCCGGGGATTTTCAAGGGGCGAAGCCTCTTAAGCCCTCAGAAAGTCAGGGGCTTTTCTGGAGCCGGAGACGACCTGCTCTTGATTTTATGGCGGCTGTTACAAAATTCATTGTTTTAGACACAGGCTCGCTTCGCTCGAAGGTAGAGTGGAAGTCTCCGACGGGTCAAGGGGAAGACCCCCTGACAACCCCATAAGGTCAAGATACGAAACCATCCTATGTGAGTTTATCGGAACATATTTTCTCGACAAAAAAGGAGACGGAAATGCAGGCGATGCAAGCGTGGCTGGTGCGGTATTTAGACTGCCGGAAGGAGATACAGCGGGATTGCGCGGCAATAAGGCGATGGCAGCGGGAGGCGGAGGGCGGCACACAGCGGCTGGACTTTACCGGCGGGCGTACGCGGGGCGGCGCAAGGGAGAGCCGTGTGGAGAAGGCGGTTTGCGAAATGCTGAGCCTGCGGGAATATCTGCCGGAAAAGGTGCAGAGAATGGTGCACCTGCGCAGGGAGATAGCCGGGGCGCTGGATACCCTGCCCGAGGCCAGGCTGCGCCTGATTTTGCAGTACCGCTATTTCCACGGCTTAACCTTTGCCCGTATTGGAGAAAAAATGGGGTATTGTGAGTATTACGTCTCTGTGCTGCACAAGGCTGCCCTT
>CAYRFC010000018.1:2311-23537 GCA_964423365.1 uncultured Oscillospiraceae bacterium | reverse complement strand
CGAAAGCCTCCTGCAATAGGGCCGGCTCTCAAATAATAACGGTACCGTCGATGTTGGTGAATACGCTGCCTTGGGCTGCCTCGCCGTCTACGGTAATCACCTTACCGCTGGCGGCATTCACGATGTAGGCGTTTTGGTCGATGAGTATCAGGGCCTCCTGCAGGCCTTTTTCCTGGGCCAAACGCACGCCCTGGTTAAGCCGCTCCAGCTTGGTCTGTGATACGTCAATCTGCCTCTCGTGTACCCGGGCAACGGCGTGCTTGGAAAATGCGGTGTTGCTGCCCGCTTCCAATTGCTTTTGCAGAACCGACAAAAAACTATTTTGGCCGTCCGGCTTGCTTTGGGTGGCCGGTGTGCCAATGTGTGGTGCGGCGGCCGGTGTGCCGGTGACAATTGGTCGGGTCAGCCTGTTGAGTGGGTCCATGCTGAGCCTCCTTGCCTGGCATGTAGCTGTGGTTTATGCGGGGTCGGTCACAATGGTGCTCTTCTGGTACACCGCCTCGTCGCCCGCCGGGTTTTTCACCACCACATTCACATAGTACTTGGTGCCAGGGGTAAGGCCGGTGAGCTTGTACTCGGTGTCGGAGAGGCCTGTGGCTGCCTTGCTGCCCTTTTTCACCACGTTGATGTCGTTGAAATCGGCATTTTCGTCGGTGGTGTAGTACACGTCGTAGCGCAGGCCTTGCTGTGTCGCCTCGTCGCTTACGGGGGCTTCCCAGCGGAAGCTGAAATAATCCTTGCCCACCTCGCGGTTGATGAGAGCAATTTTGTTTGCGGCTTCCAGTTCGTTTTTGTTTGCGCCGGAAGCGGGGTCGTTCAGGGTCATAATCTGGTTGAGCTGGAACTGCTTGCCGTTCACGGTGATGGTGAATTCATCGCCGGAGAAGTTTACCGCCGTTACGGTGCCGGTTTCTTTGGCCACATTGCCGCCCATAGCGTAGGACGCGGCGGTTACGGTTTTGCCCACCAAAGACGAGACATAGTTGGTTTGCGAGTAATGGGAGAGCTCCTGCATGGACTGCATGGTGGCGAACTGGGCAAGCTGGGCCACATAGGCGGTGTCGTCCACCGGGTTCATAAAGTCCTGGTTGGAGAGCTGGGCCACCATCAGGTTCAAAAAATCATCCACCTTCACACCCTTGTCCTTGTTGTTTTCATAGGGGGTGTTTACGGTGATGCCGCCCACCTGTGTGCCGCCATTGCTGAGTTCACGAATGTTGCTCATAAGCTTTGGTTCCTCCTTTCTGTTTTTTTGCTGCCGCCAGCACCTTCCAGTATAGTGCCGGCTCATGAAAAAATGGTGTCGTAGCGGTGGTGGAAATGTGAAGAAATTGGCTAGATGTAGGCGTCCAGTGCGGCCCTGGGTGCTTCGGCGGCGGGCAGGGGAAGGGCTTCGGTCTCCTCGCTGCCGCTTAGGGGCTCGTCGCGGTAGTAGGCCGCGCCGTGCATCTCCTGCCAGGCCCTTTGCTGCTGCTGGTTTTGGAAGCTCTGCTGGTTCGACAGCATCTGCTCTTGGCGGCTGGTCAGCACCTCCTGCACCTCCACCCGCATGGGGCGCAGGGTCTCGCGCAGTTGGTCCAGCTCGGCGCCCAGCAGGCGCTGTGTCTCGGCGCTTTTGGCCACCAGGGTCAGCTTCAGCCCCGCTTCTGTGGCTTTCAGCCGCACGGTCACCTCGCCCAGGCCCTCGGGCATCAGCTTGATGCTGAATTCGTCAAGACCCGTTTGCAGGCCGTTTTGAATGCCCTCCTGCAGCTGTGTGGCCACGGGGGCGGGGCTGCTGGCAGCGCTTAGGTTGCCGGTGGTCACCACGCCGGGGCGCAGGCTGAAGGTCTGGCTGGTCTCCGTCAGGCTTTCGCCATGTAAAGGCAGCTTTGTGTCCTCAGCCGGTTTCGGGCTGGTCACCGTCTTCCCCGGCAAGGCTTCCGCCGGGCTGCCGTTGGCCGGTGCGTTTTGGCCTGCCGCCGGCACGCTGGCCGTTCGGGTTTCCGCCATGGCGGCCAAGGGGGCTTCTTCGGCCCGTGGCTCTGCTGCCATGCTGGTGCTGGCGTTCAGTGGCGTGACGCTTGGCTGTATAGGACTTTGGTGGGTGGGCCCGGCCTGTGCGGCAGCCTGTGCAGCGGCCGGTGTGCTCAGGCCTTGCAGTGTCTGCTCAAACAGGGCCTTGTCTCCGCCCAGCATCTGCACCACATCCTCCGCCGAAGCGGTCGTCAGGGCTTGCAGGGCTTTTTCCCCGCCGCCCGAAAGGCTGAGATCCAGGCTGCCGTCCTCCTGCAAAACAGGGGTCAGAGTCTGGCCGGAAAGCTGGGCCAAAAGCACCATCAATTGTTGCCCGGCGGCCATCTGCCCGCCTGTGGCCTGCAGCTCCTTTTGCAGGGTTTGCACCAGGTTCAGCAGGCCTTCACTGTCTTGGCTGCTCTCTTTGCGAAGCCCGGCCAGCAGCTCCATAATTTTCTCTGCCAGGCCGTCCATGCCGGCTTCCGTCCCGCCGTCCGTCTGGGCCCAGTTCAGGTTCTGCAAGGAGCTAAGCCCCTGCCCAAAACCCAGCAGATTCAGCCAATTTCCCGCCAGACCGCCCGTGGTGCCTTGGCCGGCCAGCGCTGTAGGGTCGCCGTTTTGCAGGCCCGTCAGAATCTGGGCAAAATCCAGGCCGCCTCCGGCCAGTGCTTTTTCGCTTGCCACAAGGCCGTTTGCCGCTACCGGGGGCACCGTCACCGCGTTAATCATGCTTGCATCCATTCTTGTCACCTCCTTTCCATGTGTTTTGGAAAACTATTTATACAAAATCCGATGGGCTGGATTTGTATACAAAATTTACTGTGGTTTCGCGGCGGCCAGCTCTTCGGCCAATGCCTGCTGCTGGGCCTCTATGTACTTGCCGCTCACCAGCTCGGAAATCCGCTCGGCCTCCTCGCGGTTTGCCTCGGCGGTATATTCCTCCCACTGCTTTTCCCGCAGCTTTTCCAGCCCCTGCACATCCTGGTCCAGCTTGATGACAATGGCAAGCTGCCGTTCAATGCGCACATCAAGCTCGGCCATCTGGCCCTGCAGAATGGTGGTCAGGCAGTCGGCGTTTTTGCGGAAGTAGGCCACCTTTTGCATCTCGGCCACGTCCACGCCGCCCAGTGCCTTTTCTTGAAATTCCGCCTCCACCGCGGCAAGCTGCCTCTGCACCTCGTCCCGGCGGGCCTCCAGCTCGGCACGTTCACGGCGCAGCCGGGCCAGCTCGTTCCGCTCTTTTTCGTACAGGCTGCTCTTGTAGGAGAGCATTCTTCCCAGCGTGAACACGAATTTTTTCATAGGGTCTGCCTTTACCGGGCGGTTTCAATCAATAGCTGCTGGGTCTGCTCGTAGGTGTATTTTTCCTCCACCTTCTGCTGCAGCAGCTGGTTGATGCTGGCAATGTGGGCAATGGCGTCGTCCAGCTCGGGGTTGGTGCCGCTTTTGTAAGCGCCAATGGAGATGAGGTCCTCGTTGGCCTGGTGGGTTGCCAGCAGGTTGCGCAGCCTTCCGGCGGCGGCCTTTTGCTCTGGGGGCACAATGTCGTTCATCAAACGGCTGATGCTGGAGAGCACGTCGATGGCAGGGTAGTGGTTTTTGTGGGCCACCTTGCGGGAGAGCATGATGTGCCCATCTATGATGCTTCGCACGGTGTCGGAGATGGGCTCGTTCATGTCGTCGCCCTCCACCAGCACGGTGTAAATGCCTGTGATAGAACCCTTTTCAAAATTGCCGCTGCGTTCCAGCAGCCTTGGCAGGGTGCTGTAGATGGAGGGGGTGTAGCCGCGGGCCACAGGGGGCTCGCCTATGGCCAGGCCAATGTCGCGCTGGGCCATGCAGTAGCGGGTCAGGCTGTCCATCATCAGCAGCACATCCTTGCCCTGGTCGCGGAAATATTCGGCCACGGCGGTGGCGCTCATGGCGCATTTGTTGCGCAGCATGGCGGGCTGGTCAGAGGTGGCGCAAACCACCACGCTGCGGGCGGCGCCCTCCTCGCCCAGGTCGCGCTCCAGAAACTCCACCACCTCGCGTCCGCGTTCGCCCACCAGGGCAATCACGTTCACGTCGGCCTTCACATTCCGTGCCAGCATGCCCATCAGGGTGCTTTTGCCCACGCCGCTTCCCGCGAAGATGCCCATCCTCTGGCCCTTGCCAATGGTGAGAAAACCGTCTATGGCCTTGACGCCCATCTCGATGGGCTGCTCGATGCGGGGGCGGTCCATGGGGTTTGCGGCCTCGCCCACCACGCTGTAGGGGGTGCCGGTGTTCTCGGGCAGGGGGCCTTTGCCGTCTATGGGGCGGCCCAGTGCGTCTATGGTGCGTCCCACCATCTCGTCGCACACCCGAATTTCCAGCTTTCGCCCGGTGTTTACCACCGTGCTGCCGTAGCCGATGCCCTCGGTGTCCTCATAGGGCATCAGAAGCACCTTGCTCCCCTTGAAGCCCACCACCTCAGCCAGCACCTCGCGGCCGTCTGAAAGGCCGATGCGGCAAACGTCGCCGATGCTGCTGGTGGGGCCGGTGGCCTCCACCGTCATCCCCACCAATTTGTCGATTTTCCCCATACGGGTGCACAGGTCATCCACATGAAGCATTTGCAGGAATGCGGCTCGGTTCGTGTTCTCCACCTCCAGGAGCGGGTTTTGGTACAGGGCGCCTGGCCCCGGTGCTTCTCATTCTAGCGGCCAACTGTGTCGTATCTGTGATAAAATCCAGTGTAATTCAGCGAGCTGCAAACGACACTTTATTATACACCAATTTGGCGATATTGGGAACCTTTACCCGACATTTTTTTGGAAATATTGTTTGAGGTTTTCCAGCTGGGTGTGCAGGGAGGCGTCCACCACCCCCGAGGGGGTTTCCACCAGGATGGTGCCGGGGTCGGCCGGGATGGCACTCACCTCTATCTGCTCCTGGTCGTCAAAGAGGTCCTGTAGCTGGCCAATCAGCCGGGTCATTTCCTGGGCCACTTCCACCCGCACCCAGGCTTCATTTTTCAGCCCCTGCACCACCCGGCCCACCATACTGGTTAAAATGGCGTCGTTTTCGGCCACCTTGCGGTTCAGCACACGGGTGGCAATCTCCATCGCCATCCATTTCAGCTGCTCCTCATATTCGGCCTCAAACCCGGCCACCTCGCCCTCCATGCGGGCCACGGCGGCCTCCAGAGCCTCGGTGGTGCTTCTGGCCCCCGCCACACAGCTCTCATAGCCCTCCCGGTGGCCTGCGGCCAGCGCCTCCTGCCGCAAGCTTTCCGCCTCGGCCATGGCCTCGCCCAGAATGCGCTCCCGCTCGGCTTCGGCCTGGGCCCGGGCCTGGCTCAGCAGCTGCGCGGCCTCCTCCTCGGCGTTTTGCAGCATCTCTGCCGCCAGCAGGCTGGGCATAGGCTCCGGCTCCGGCGCTGTCTGTGGCACATCCGGGCCAGAGGGCACGGGCACCGCCTTTTTTCTGGCCAGGCGGGCCATGTCATAGGCATCCAGAATCACCACATGGTTTTTGCCCGCCTCCTCCTGCTCGGTGTACATTCTTTGCTTTTCCAGAATGCGGGAGGGGAAGGCGTCGCCGATGCGAACCACGTCCTCGGTGAGGTGCACGCCCCGGGAATTCACGATATTAGGCAATCACCTCATCCTTTCCGCCTTTGGAAATCACCAGCTCGCCCTCGTCCTCCAGCCGGCGTATGGTGTCCACAATACGCTGCTGGGCCTCCTCCACATCGCGCATGCGCACATTGTGCAGGTATTCGATGTCGGTGGCGATGGTCTCTTGGGAACGCTTGGACATATTTTGGAAGATGACGCGGGAGACCTCGGGGTTGGCGGCCTTGAGGGCCACGGCCAAATCCTTGGTGTCCACGTCGCGCAGGAAACGCTGGATGGAGATGTCGTCCAGGTAAACGATATCCTCGAAGACGAACATGAGCTTGCGGATGTTCTCGGCCAGCTCGGGGTCTTTGATGCCCAGCTCGTCGAAGATGTGCTTTTCTGTGCTGCGGTCCACACTGTTCATGATTTCCGCCACGTAAGGCACGCCACCCAGCTCCATCAAATCCACAGACACAATGTTGCCGAACTTCTTCTCCAGGGTGGATTCCACCACGCTGATGACGTCCGGGCTGGCGCGGTCCAGGTTGGCAATGCGCTCCACCACCTCAATGCTGGTCTCGCCCGGCAGCTCGGCCAAAATCTGGCTGGCCTGCTCGGCCCGGGCATAGCTCAAAATCAAAGCAATGGTCTGTGGGTGCTCGTTTTGCACAATGGAAAGGAGGTTTTTGTAGTCGGCCTTCCGCACAAAGTCAAAGGCCTTGGTGCGCAGGCTCTTGGTCACGCGCTCCATCAGGCTGGCGGCCTGCTGGGGGCCAAAGGCCTTTTCCAGCACATCCCGCGCATAGTCCACGCCGCCCTCGGCTATCACCTTCTGGGTGACGCAGAGGCCGTAGAAGTCGTCAATGATGGCGTTCAGTTCCTCGGGCGGCAGGCTCTCCATCTTGGCCACTTCCAGAGAGAGCTGCTCAATCTCATCCTCCCGCAGGTATTTGTACACCTCGGCGGCCTCAGAGGCGCCCAGCGTTACAATAACCGCCGCCGCCCGGGTTTTGTTGGTGATTTTCGCCATTAGGATTCACCCTCCTTCAGCCAGTTGCGCAGCAGGTTGGCCGTAATTTCCGGGTTGTTCCGGGCAAATTCGCGCACCTCGTTGGTGATGGCGTTTTCGTTGTTGTCGCCCATGGCGGCGTCCTTCAGCTGGCGCTTGCGCTCCTCAATCTCCTGCTGTACGCGCAGCGCCTCCTCCTCCTCGGCGGCCAGTGCGGCGGCCTCTGCCTCCAGGCGTTTTTTCTGGCTGCGTTTGCGCATGATGATGATGAGTATCATGGCGATAATCAGCGCTGCCAGGGCCGCCGTGGCAATGTAGAAGAAGATGGCCGGCAGGCCGAAAATCAAGTTTTGGGGGGTCTCTTCGGGGGTGATGGTGGCGTCCAGCATGCCCTGCACGTTCACATTGTCTATGGGGATGTTGGTGGCGGCGGAAATCAGCTCCCGCAGGGTTTGCCGGGTGTTGTTGTCCAGTTGGCCGCCCACCACCACGCCTATGGAGGCTTCCTTCAAAGTGGCGCCGTCCTTCTCCACCTGCTGCTTGATGTAGCTTACCAGATAGTCACGGCTCTGGTAATAGTCCACGGTGTCCATCTCACCGTCGCCATTCAGGTCGGCATAGGTGGGTATGTCGGTGTTGTCGGTCTCGCCCACCACGCCGGCGGCGTACTGGCCGGTGCCCATCACGGCCTGGGTCTCCTCGTGGTTTGTCACCCCACGGGTGGTGCCATCCAGCGGGTTATATTGCATACTCTCGGTAATCATGGCGTCCCAGTCCAGGGCGACCGTCACCGAGATGCGGTAGTCGTTGATATCGGGGTAGGGCAGGGAGAGGATGTTGGCGGTTTTGTCGTGCAGGCGCTGTTCCACTTCGCTCTCAAAGCCCTGCCGCTGCAGGAACTGCGAGGTGGAGGCAAACTCCGCGTCATAGCCCTCCCCCGCGGCCGCCAGGGTCACCCCGGCCGAGTCGATGACCGAGACCTGCTCGGGGTCGATATTGGCGGCGGGGCCCACCAGAAAGCGGATGCCCGAGACCTGCCCGGAGGTGAGCACCTGTCCGTTCATCATGTCCAGCTTCACCGAGGCGCTGTTGGGGCTGCTGCCCGCGTTCCACACCCGGTTGGAGCGGTCTTGGATGTTCAAGGTTACATAAGCGTTCTGCACGCCGTCGTAGGTTTTAATGATATCCTGCAAACGGTCCTGCATCTGGTTGATTTGATATTGCTGCTTTTCAAAGTCGGTGGTGGTCAGCCCGCCGGCCTGCTTAAAAATGTCGTAGGGCAGGGCCGCGGTGGCGGAGGGGATGCCCACGGTGGCCAGCTGTGCCATGGCGGCGTTCACCTGGTTGGCGGGCACCTCCAGCTCACCCTTGCTGTTCAGCTGCCCCGGAATGCCGACGGACTGCAAAGAGGCGAGGCCCTGCACGCTCTCCTCCTGCAAAAGGCCGCTATACAGCACCGTCATGCGGGAGGCGCGCATGTTTAATAACACAACAAGGCCCACTGCCAAAGCAAGGACCGCCGCTGCCACAATCATAACAATACGTTTCCGCAGGGGTGCCAGGTTCCGCCAGCCCTCTCTCAGTTTGCCAAAGGCCTGCTTAATCTGGTCTCCGATGGAAGCAAGACGTTCTCCCATTACACCAATCCTTCAGACGCACCGCTGCTTCGCAAAGCAACGGCCATATTTTTCTTTGGTCTAGCTCTGCGTCGGGTTAAATCTGCATCTGCATCAGCTCTTTGTAAGAGCGTATGGCGGTGCTCACCAGGCTGGAGGTGAAGTTGATGGCGGTGGAGGCCTTAACGCCCGCAATGGCGCCGGTGTGCAAGTCGTCGGTCTGGCCCAGGGCCAGGTCATACAGGGTGGAGCGGGAGGTCTCGCCGGTGACGGAGAGGTCTTCCACCGCTTTTTGCAGAAAATCCGAAAAAGGGGCGTTCCCGGCCACGGCTTTTTGTGGGGCCTGCTGGGTTTGCTGGGCGCCGGAGAGGGCGCTTAGCGAGGGCAGGCTGCTCATGGGAATGATAAAAGAGCTCATAGGTGTTCCTCCTAAAAGGCGGCGCCTGCACAGCAGGCGAACAATTCTGCGATACTTACAGGACACAGCGAAACGGCAGCCTTCGCCACCGTCCCTGGTTTACTTTAGAATTTCCGCGGCCTTCATGGCCATGGCTTTAATGACGTTCACTGTGGTGATGTTGGCGTTGTAGCTGTGGGTGGCCGCCATCAAATCCACGTTTTCCTCGGCGCGGTCCACATTGGGCATCAGCACATAGCCGTTCTCGTCGGCGTCGGGGTGCGCGGGGTTGTAAACGGGCACAAAGTCACTCTCGTCCTGAATGATTTCCTGCACCCGCACACCGCCGCCCACCGCCGGGTTGGCGCCGCGCACGGGCCGTCCATTGGCGTAGCTATATTTTTGGGCCGCCTTGTCCAGGGCTGTTTGGAAGGTGAGGGGCCTCTCCTCAAACACGGTCAGCTGGCGGCGGTAGGGTCCCCCCTCGGCAGAGCGGGTGTTGTCAATGTTGGCAAGGTTCTGCGCAATGATATCCATGCGCATCCGCTCTGCGGTGAGGGCGGATGCGGAAATGTCCAGGGTGTTGAGAAAAGACATGGCGCGTCCTCCTAGTTTAATATAGTCTGATGGAATCTGTGGCAGTTACTCATCGATGAATTAATGATATGTCAATGAAGCAGCTGTGAATTGTTTATACGCGAGAGTTACTGATGGCGCTGTTGATGGAGCTGTAATGTCCGCTCACCCTGTCCATCAAATAGCTGTACTGCGCATAGGTCTTCCAGAGCTCGGTCTGCTCTTTTTCAAACTGCACGTTGTTGCCGTCTATCCGTACCTCGGTGTCGGTGTTTTGGTTCACCGTGGTGCGGTACAGGCTGCGGGGCCCGGCGGTAGAATTCAAATACTGCATGTTGTCATTTTGCACGGCGCGGCTGGCCTGCGGGTCTCCACTCGAGGCATTCCCCGCCTGCAGCTGCCCGGCGTCAAAGCTTTGCGCCTGCCCGCCATCGCCGCTTTTGGCAGCCAGGCTGGCGCTTTTCTGCCGCAAGACCTGCTGGAAATTCACGCTGGAGGCCTTGAACCCGGGGGTGTCCACATTCGAGAGGTTGTTGGCTATCACCCTGGTTTTCATCCACAGGGCATCCAGGCTGGCTTCGCCCGCCCTGGTGGCGTAGTTGTCGAACAGCATAAACAGGCCTCCCTATGCAAAACCAATTGGCCGGAATGTTTGAGCAAAAACAAAAACGGGGCATTTGTCTTTTAGAAGAAAAATACCAGTCAAACCTTTAACCGATAGAAAGCTACAGCTATCAACGCTACCCATGATAGCACCCTTCTTTTAGAATTTCAATACCTGAATGTCGGAAAAGTGGGAAAAAATCACAAATTGTAGATATTTGAGTAGAGACGGTGTTTTCAAAGTGGGCAAATGAGTGGACACGAAAATTTTGCAAAAATTTGACGCTAAATTGATTTTGAGTGATATGGACAGAATCTTATATATGTGACCATATATAAGATTTATACCCCTAATAAGGAAGGTTACGGTTTAGCTAATCCTGCCTATATTTCAAGAGCATCCACGCCCGAAACGCAGAAGAAATGACAAAAAAGAGGCAGGTCTTAGAAAAGACCTGCCTCTTTTTTGCCTATTCAATCAAAGAAATGCGAAGCGAAAGGAGAAAAAAGGGTGGCTACAGACCGAAACGGGTGCGAAGGTGGCTTTTTACACCACGCTGGCGGCTGTTCGCCCGGTTCTTGCGCTTCTTTCCATCTTGTCGCACTGTTCAAAGGTGTTTCTCAAATCCAAAATCAGAGGTTGTATATCGTCAAGTGGCTGTACAGCTTTCTTGATACTGGAGCTCATCAGCTCTGTGCCGAAGAAATCGTACAGCTTGGCAAGGTTTCCGGAGACGGAATAGCGGAAGTCGAGGTTCCCCCGCAGATATTGGATAATTTTTTGCGCCTTGGAGATGGCTTTATCCATTCCGGCAATATCCTTGGTTTGGATGCAGTTTCTGGCAATGTCAATTTGACGGAGGGTTTCATCGTAGAGCTTTAAAAGCATTTCGCCCTGGGTCATGGTGGTCACCATCTGCTGCTGGTATTTCTCGTATGGATTCATTGTGAAACCTCTCTTCACAGGGTGTAAAATAGCGGAAAATATTTTGTTTTAGCCGCCACTCGACAGGTTCTGGCTCAGCCAGGAGCTCTGGGAGTTCATGTTTTGTATGGCCTGCTCCATGGCGTTGAACTGTTTCCAGTAGCGGTCATATTCGTTCCAGTAGCGTTTTTGCAGCGTGGTCAGCTGCTCGTCCAAAGACTTGATTTGTTTATAGATGTTGGAGGTGGTGTCCAGGCTGTTGGAGCCTGCCTCCCGGGTGAGATACCCCGGGTTTCCGCCGCCGTTCACAGCCTCGTTGATGGCCTTGTTCACGCTTTCCATAATGCCGCCTGGGCCAGAGAACAGCCGCATCACGGCGTCGGGGTCTTTTTCCAGCATTGCCTTCAGGTCGGCCTCGCTGCTCAGCTCAAAGTTACCGTCCTTGCTGTAGTAGCTGGTGTCAATGCCCAAATCATAGATGGCGATGGTGCTTCCCTCGGGCTTCACATACATGGCCGAGCGCATGCTCTGCAAAATCTTGCCCAGGCTGGCGTCGTTGCGCAGCAAGCCCTCTTTGGATTTTTCCTCCCAGTTTTTCACTTCGGTTTCCGACATAGCCTGCCTTTGCTCGGCGGTCAGCGGAGGATAGTCCTTGTAGGTGGGGTCTGCCTTATACAGCTCATTGAAATAATCTATCGTCTCATTGTACAGCTTCAGGTATTCCTTGAGGCCGTCCACCACTGTCTGGGTATCGCGCGATACCACCACCTCGGTGGCTTCTCCGGCGGCGCCCTGTCCGGCATTATACAGTGAATTCAGCGTGAAGGACATACCGCTGTAATCGAAAGTGTTGCTGGAGCGTTCCAGCCTCATGCCGTCTATGTACACAATGGCGTCGGTGCCCTGCTGGGCGGCCTGCATGTGGCCCGTGTCCGCCGCCACATTCAGCTTCACATTGCTGCTGCCAAACATTTTTTCGGTGCCGCTGCCGTCGCCCTCGTTCACCACAATCTCCATGGGCACATCCACGCCCAGAATGCGGAAGGAGGCGGTGTTTTTGTCGAAAATCACCTTGGCGTCGGGGTCTTGGATTTGAATGGCCTCCTGCAGTTTTGCAGCTACCTCATCCAGTGTTTTGCCGTTCAAATCGCTTGCGGTCAGCACCACAGAAGTGCCGGCAATGGAGAGAGAGCCGGTGGTGCCGAAATCAATGCCCGCCGTGGCCAGGGTGGCACTGCCATCGGTGATGCGGGTGGAGTCACCCTCGGTAAAGCCCAGGCTGAATTTGTTGCCGTCCTTGTCGTATTTGTTTATTTTGACTTCCAGGTTCCGGTCATTTGCTACGATGCTGAATTTATTATTCGTGGCATCGTACTTCATCTCCAGGGCCTGGGTGCCGTCCGGCAGCTTGCCAAAACTGTTGCGGAACTGGTCGCTTATTTCCTGGGCGAATTCTTCCGCCGTATAGGTTCTGTCGCCGCTTTTCTCCTTCAAGGTGAAGCTGTAGTTGCGCCCGCCGATGTTGAAGCTGTAGCTACCGCCCTTTTCATAATGGCTGGGGTCAACAGGGCCGCTTTCCAGCGTTTTGGTGAGAACATGCCCCGTGTAGTTGCTGCCGCCGGCCTCGCCAAACAGCACGCTCAGCAGGTTGCCCTCGCTCTGGCTCATCTTTATCACATCGTTGCCCGATGTCTGGCCGGTTTGCGAGCGCTGCAAAACGAAGCGGTCCTCCGCCTCCAAATAGCTGATTTTCACCCCGGCCTTGCTGGCGTTGATATCGTTGATGACGGTGGAAAGCGAGGTATTGGAGTTGTAAGAGAAGTCGACGCCGTTGATGGTGAAGGAGTGGCGGGCGCCCTGCAAATCACTGCTGAAATTCAAATCCTCCAGCGCCATCATAGGGTTCAATTTGTTGGAAGTGCCGGTTTTAATGCCCAGCATGCCCATGGTCACAGAGTCGCCCGTCAAGGTGAGCTTGCTGCTGGCGTTCCCGGTCTTGAACTCGATTTTACCGCTGCTCACATTCAGGTCTACTGCCACACCGGTGCCAAAGGTGTGCTTAATTTTACCTTGAAGGTCTGCCAAAAGGGCGGCGCCGCCGTCGCTGGGAAGGGGGTTGCCGTCTACGTCCTTGGCCATGCCGGCCAGCTTTTTCAGCGCCTGAAGGTCCATGTGGATATCCTGCTTGCGGCCGTCCAGCTCCACGGTAATTTTGGGCAGATACTGGTCGGTGTCAATGGCGGCAGAAAGGCTGCCCTGCCCGCCCAGAGAGCCAATGCTGGTGCCGAACATTTTCATGGCCAGGGTTTTGTCTTTGCCGCCAATGTTTCCCTCTATCGAGATAAAATCCTCGGGGTTTTTGGCAATGATGGTCAGCTTGTTGTTCACAAAGCTGGCCTCGGCTGCGATGGGGGGGACGGAAGCGGCGAACTGCTCGTTCATGATGGAGACAACTTCCTGGGCGCTCTTGCCGCCAAACAGCTCGGCCGCATTCCGGAAATATACCCGCTCGTCGCCCACCTTCACGGTCAAAACGCCGTCGGCCAGCACATCTCCGCTCACGGTTTGCTTCACCAGGTTGGCGGCCACTGTGGGGCTGATGTCGCCGCTTACACTGCCGCTGGCATTCACATTGGTCTTTTGGGTATAGGCGCTGGCCAACTGCTCTATGGAGTTCAGCTTGTAGGTGCCCGCCGCCGTGTTGGTGGAGGCCGTCACCGAAAACGCGGCCGTTTTGTTGGCCGGTGTGCGCAGGGTGGCGGTCATGTTGTTGTAGAAAGAGCTGGACATCAGGTTTGTCTTGGATGTAAAGCTCATGAAGCCCGTTTGCAGGGCTTTCAGCTTGGTGGCAACCTCGCGGTACATAGACTGCTTGTACTGCAAGGCGGTTTTCTTTTGGGTGGTTTTATCAATTCTGCTCTGTGTGCCGCTAAGCAGCTTATTGACGGTGGCCTCGGTGTCGATACCCGACGCGAGGCCGGCAATACCACGGCTGGCAGAGCTGAGAGAGTTAATAGCCATAAACTGGAACCTCCTTGATGCATGTGCTGTATCCCTTATTGTTTACTATCGGCCAAAAAAGTAAAAAGTGAAGGGTTTTTGGTGAAAATTCGAAGAAATGTGGGAATAGGCTAGGCCTTTCCCGAGGTGAAGCTTCCGCTGGCGGTATTTTCCCCCAGGTCCACCAGATATTTTTTTATTTTGGGCAGGTTCTGGTTCTCCTTAATTTTGGCCAAAGCATCCTGCTTCAGTGTCTCCAGGCGTTCCAGCACCTGTCCGTCGCTGGTGCGTACGCGGGAGGCCACCCCCAGAATCTGCTGGCCCAGCTCATACAAAGGGTACATGTCCGGGGGAACCATTTCATAGTTTATCTGCGCCAGAGCCGCCTGGAACAAGAGTTTTCCATTTGGCTCTTTGTCGCATACACGCCCTATTTCCTCGGTGCAGGCATCAATCTCATTTGCGAGCTCCCCCCGCTTTATGATATAATTCTCTATGGCATCCACGTCGCAGTGAAGCATTTCCAGCGTGGCCTGCTCATAGGCCGAAAATTTTGCGTTTTTTTCCTCCAACAGCTTGCCAATGCATCCAATGGTGTCCATGGGGGAACTCCTTTCCATTTGGCCGTGCAGGCCGGTTTGAGGATAAAAAGCGATACAACAACAGGAGACGAGGCATGGAATACTATCCATTTCCAGCGTTGCTGCGTTCTACGTATAACAACATTGAGGAGCACGGCACCGCGCAGGTGGCCCCGCAGGGCAACGCCATCAATTTTTACGGCGACTTTGTGCCCCTGGTGCCGCTGGGCCAGGAGGCCGTCATCCACTGGATTCTGGGGGATAAGGTGTTGGCCTCTTTGAGCGGCAAGGCCTATCTCTCCACGGCCCAGATGCTGCAATTGACCGATGTGGACCCGGATAAACTGGCCACCGCACGCACCCTGTTTCTGGTGAATACACGCCTGCCGGGGCTGGTGGCCCCAGCGGCCCGCCCCAAGGCGCAAAAGCTCTCGGTGGAGATTTTGTATCTCTCCATGGGGCTTGTGAAGCTGCTCACCCGGGATAACATAGAGGAGGGTACAGAGCTGCACCTCTACACCCACGTGGATTTCCTCACCCTGCGGGCGCTGGAGCTGCGGGTGCGTAAGCGTATCATCTTTCATAAGGAGGAGACCATCCTGCTGTGCGAGGTGGATGGGGTGGACCGGGAAAATTACGTGGCCCTCTCCGCCTATGTGGCAAAGCTGAACAAGCAAAACGACGCTTTGGAGGAGTAGCGGGCGCTCCCTTGTCTCTGCCCGCCCCAATGTGGTGCAACGGTGTTATTTCCCCTTGCTGGCCCCGGCCGCAGGGGGTTTTTGTATGCGCAGCCCGCCCCCGGCCTTCAGGCCCTGCGCCAGGGCACGCACGGCGGCGGTGCTGGCCGGCCCGGCGGCGGCCTGCTGGTTTTGCTCCAGGGTTTCGCTCAGCTCGCTGCGCAGCACCTTGATGTGCTTGGGAGCGTTGATGCCCACCCGCACCTTGTCGCCGGAAATCTCGGTGATGGTGATTTCCACATCGTCCCCAATGGTGAAGCCCTGGCCATTTTTTCTTGTCAAAATCAGCATGATGTACCCCCTTCTGCGCCAAATACCCGCATGCGGATGGGGTAATCCTCTTCCAAAATCACCTGGCCGGCCAGGCGCTTTTCGGTGTTGATGACGATGGGGCTTTTCATGTTGACGGTGGTGTCCTCAAAATTTTCCGGTACCACAGCTATCAGGCGAAAAGCAATGGGCCCGGTGCTGCCCAGCTGCTTGGCCGCGTCGGGGGGGAGGGCGGGGCTGTAGGGCAGGCCCAAAGCGTCCGGGTCTAAAAGCACAAAGCAAATCTCCGGCTTCTCCACCGATTGCAGCCAGGAGATGCCGTCGTCGGTGGCGTCGTTGGCCAGCAGGGCAAAGCGCTGTAAATCCTCATAGCCAAAAATAGGGCACTGAAATTGCAGCAATTCGTTTTCGTCCAAATCCATGGGGCCAAAATCCCGGGTGTTGATTTTCATCTGGTGTTCACTCTCCCTATTACAGTTTCTCAAAAGGTTGCGCAGCAAGCTTTTGCTAGAAACTGTTATGCAGCGTCTAATTTTTCCTGTATTTATGCGCCACAGTTTGTTAATTTGCTGTAGCTTGCGGTTTTGCCTTGTTGCAACGCACGGCTATGCAGCTTTCACCGCATAGCCGTGAGAACATACGCTATGAGAACCGACTAAGCCTCCGCCACAAAATTGGGGTCGGCGCTGGGGGGCACATAGTTTGGCCCGCCCAAATACTCAATGTTGATGGAGGAATATTGCGTGAAATTGAGCTGGAAGCTGCCCGGCACAAAGTCCAGCTTGGCGCGGCCCACATCCCAGTTGGCGCTCATCTGCCCGGGCTGGTAATCCATTTGCAGGCTGGCCGGAATATACCGGATATTGACAGGGGAGACGGGCATTAGCACCAAATCTCCCTTGCTGTGCTGCATGGATTTACCCCAGAGTGTATCGGGGATATTGGCCCCCTTGGATATCTTGGCAAGCTGGTTGCCAATGTCGGCATAGTTGCCGGTGGCTTCCAGTGCGGCGTTTCGCCCCTGGTCGCCCTCATACTCGGCGCGGTCCACCACGCCCTTCAGGCCCATGTCACTGCGGCGGCGCACAGAGTCCATCTCCAGGCGTCCTGCCTGCAGGCTCATGTTCAAAGACGCCCTGCGCACAGTACGGTCCACCTCGGGCAGCTTTTGGCTGATTTCCAGCCGGGCCCGCGTTATTTGGTACTCATACTGCGCAGGTGTAGTGGTAATTCGCAGCAACGGTCCCGTCATTTTCCCTCACCCCTTACAACACGGTATTTCTGCCGTTCAGCCTTGCCGGTTATTTACACCAGAACAACCAAGCTGGCGGCAAACGCTTGCATTAACGCATAAAATCGAACAGAGACTGGGGCAGAATGCGGTTGCCCAGCTGCAAGGTGACCATCCAGCCCATCTCATAGGTTTTATTATGCATGATTTCCTCGGAAACATCAACAAATTCCACCTTGTTCTGGTTGTCCACCAGGTTGGTGTATTCGCTTTCCAGGCGGGCGGCGGTGTCGTTCAGCAGAGAGCCCCGCGCGCCAATTTCGGTGATGGAGGTGAGCAGGTACTCCATGGTGCCGGGCAGAGACTTCAAATCCTTGTTCAGCCCCTCCAGGTTGTTGGCGTTCAGGTTGTTCACCATGCTGCCAAACAGGCTCCAGGCATTCACAGGCACGCCGTCGGCATTGCGGCCATAGCCAAAGCTCTCCACGCCGGAATAGGTGTCCTTAAACGCCGTGTTGGGGTCAACATTGCCGTTTTTGTCCTTGTAGCCAAAGCCAATGTCCACGTAGTTGTCGGTGTTGTAGGGAATTTCCGCCCCATTGTAGGTAATTTTCCCGTCCACCTTCTGCATGTCGTCCACCGGGGTGCCGTTGTAGAAAAGGCGGTCGCCCTGTATTTCAAAGGGGGCTGCGCCCGCCGTGCCGGAGCCCGCCGCATTGAACAGGTGGTTGCCCCCGTAAGAGGCATTCATAAGCTGGAAGGTTTCGTCTTGCAGCTTGGACAGCTCGGCGGCCAGCTTGCCGCGGTCATCGGCCGACATGGTGCCGTTCAGCCCCTGCACCAGCAGCTCCTCCGCGCGCGTCATCAGGCCGTTCACGGTGCGCAGGTTGGTCTCGGCGGCTTCCGCGCGGCCCTTCACATCACGAATGGTGTCCTGGTATTTCACGTTGTCGCTCACCAGGTTGCGCAAGCGCAGGGCCTTTCCGGCGTCCGTCACATTTTCATAGCCATTGTTGAATTTCCGCCCGCTGGTCAGCTTGTCGTTGGAACGAGACAGCTTGCTCAGGTTTGTGTTCATCCGCTGAATATAGTTGCGGCTGAGAGATTGGTGTGTAATGCGCATGGGTAAAACCTCCGGTTATACAACATTTCGTGCCACCGCCCTAAGGCGCTTTGGCGGTGTGTTAGCGGCCCACCACGCCGGTGCCGTTAATCAGCTTGTCCAGCATTTCGTCCAGGGTGGTAAACACACGGGAGACGGCGTCATAGGCCTTTTTGAACATCATCATGTCCACGCCCTCTTCGTCCATGGAAACGCCCGAAATCTCTTGAATCTGGTTCAGCAGGTCGCCCGAGATAGAGGTGACGGCCTCCAGGCGGCTGTTGTTGTAGGCGATGTCATTGTCCAGCTTGGTGTTGGAGTAGAACTGGATGTACTCCTGGAAGGTGCCGGTGAACTCCCCAAAATCCAGCCCGGTTTTGAACAGCTGAACAGCCTTGGCGGCAAAGCTGTTGTCTTCCTTGCCTTTCTCCAGCTTGTCCTTCACGTCTTTCAGTACAAAGCTGGAGTCGTTCAGCCAGTCGTCGTTCACGCGGATTTGCGAAGCACCGTGGTAGCTGTCGTTTTCGAAGGTGAACAGGGTTTTATACTGGGTGGGGTCTGTGTTTTCCAGCGCAATCAGGTTGTTGAAGGAATCCGCAAAGGTGGAGGCGAAACGGTCTACCTTCTCCTTATAATACAAAATTCCCTGCGAGAAGTTGGAGTTGTCCTGGTTGATGGAATGGGGGCCGCGCCCGTTCATCATGTCCAGATAGCCGCGCACCGTACCGGAATGGAAGCTCACTTCCTCGCCGGAGTCATTCCAGCTCACCCGCACGGTGGGGTAGTTTTCGTCGTAGACGTCCTTTGAGACACGCAGGGTCTGGTATTCGGTGCCTTTTACGGCCAGCTGCCCGCCCATGTTCACGGTTACGGTGCCGTCCTCCTCCTCGCGGTAGGTCACATCCGCAAAGTTGGAGAGCTGGTCCAGCAGCACATTCCGCTGGTCCAGCATTTCCAGGGGCTTGTAGTTTTTGTTGCCCACATCCATGCTGTTGAACTGCTGCTTGGAAATTTCGTCATTCAGGTAGGCCACGCGCTGCAAAATGGAGTTGATGTTCTGGACATCCTGGCCGAGGTTATACTCCTGCTGGCTCCACACGTTGTCAATTTTCTGGGACATCTGCTGGAAGATGGAGACAATCTGGCCCGCCTTGGACAGCAGGTTGGCCGCGTTGGTGGATTCGCCCGGCTTTTTCAGCAGCTCGTTCCAGGCGGTCTCGAAGTTGTTCATGGCGGTACTCATTATGGCGGGGGAAATTTCGCTGATGGCCGAGTTCAGGTCGGTCAGTGCTGCGGTCACGGTATCGTGGTAGCCCACATCGGCATATTCCTCGCGGAAGCGCTTGTCCAAAAAGGAATCTCGAATTTGAGACACACCATAGGCGGCAGCGCCCTGCCCGGCCAGCGGCACGGAATTTTGGCTAAAGCGCGAATAACGCGTGTTGATATTGAGAGAAACCAAATCCACCCGCTGGCGGGTGTAGCCGGTGGTGCTGATGTTTGTGAGGTTGTTGCCCACAATGTCCAGCGATTTTTGCTGCACCATCAGGCCGCGTGTGGCGGTTTCAAAGCCCATGAAGGTTGGTCTCATAATTGTATATCCTCCCGCTGTGTGGAAAAATCTATATTTTGGTTTCCAAAATGCTGGCCTGGCCGTCCTGCGCCTGGCGCATCTTGGAGTAGGGGTTGCTGGGGGGCCTGCCCGCGGTGCCGGGCAGGGCGGCGGAGGGGTCTATGGCCATCATATTGTCCCGCGCCACCGCCATGGATTTGTCATTGTGGAAGCGTATGC
Source organism: uncultured Oscillospiraceae bacterium (assembly GCA_964423365.1). Lineage (GTDB taxonomy): Bacteria > Bacillota > Clostridia > Oscillospirales > Ruminococcaceae > JAAYCI01. The sequence continues at coordinate 4,116 of CAYRFC010000018.1, read as the reverse complement.
CGCCCACACTTCGCTCAAAACGGTCATACAGCTGCCAAAAGGAGCTCTGCGTCTCCCGGGGAAAGGTCTCTATAATCTGCCGGAAGCTCTGGCCGGCATAGCCCGCCTTGGCCTGCATGGAGCTTCGCTTTGTCTCGTAGTTTTCCAGCTGCTTTGCATTGGCCTGGGAGGTGGTGATACTCTGCTCTATGCGGGCCAAATCCTTGCTCATCAAGGCCTGCAGCTTGCTTTTTTCATCGTCCAGCATCTGTTCCAGAAAGCCGGTATATTCCTGCAGGAACGAGTAATATTCCTGCTGTACCAGGGACATGGGCATATTTGCCATCCTCTACTTTCTATATAAATTCGCTGCCGCACGAGAAAACACCCTGGCGCTTAGGCCTGCCCCAAAATGGAGGAAACCAAAACGTCAGACTCCACAAAATAGCGCCCGTCTGCCACCTGCTCACTCAGGGCAGCCAGCTTTTCCTCGCTGCCGGTCTCCTCCACTTCGCCGCTCACGGCTGTGGCAATGCGGGCAATTTCCGCCTGGGCGGCGGCCGCCTCGCTAAAGGTGACCTTATCTGTGTTGGCAGTGGCCTGGCCTCCGCTGCTGCCCTTCACTTTTCCGGCGGCGGCCTCGTTGCTTTTCAGCCCCTGCACGTATTTTTTGTACTGGTCAAAACCAGGCGTAGATTGAATTTTCATAAACAACCAACCTCCCCGAGGAATAGGCGGATATCGGCCTTCCTTATAGAAAAGCATACTATCCCTCGTATTATTAATCGTAAGAAACATTCAAAAGTGAAGAGGATAAAAATTACAAAAAGGTTACAAAATAGTTTGCCGAAACATTTTCCTCTTGCTGCGGCTTTTCTCTTGTGTTATATCACGTTTAAGGCTATAATACAAACGAGCCGTGTTGATTTCGTGAAAGGAAAGGGATATGGGAAGTATTATCTCAGTCTCCAACCAGAAGGGCGGGGTGGGGAAAACCACCACCACAGGCGCCTTGGCAGCCGCTTTTAAAAAGCGTGGAAAAAAAGTTCTGGCCGTTGATTTAGACCCACAGGGAAATCTCAGCTTCAGCATGGGGGCGGAAAGCGAAGGGGTGCCCACCAGCTACGAGCTATTTAAAGGCGAAACCACCGTTCACAACGCCATACAATATTCCGATGTAGTGGATATAATTCCCGCCAACATCCTCCTCTCCGGCGCAGAGCTGGAGTTTTCAGGGCAAGGACGGGAATTTTTACTGGCAAATGCGCTGCGCCCGGTGAAAGAGGAGTATGATTTTATTCTCATTGATACGCCGCCCGCGCTTAGCGTGCTTACGGTAAATGCATTCACGGCGGCGGATAGCGTAATTGTGCCGATGCTGAGTGACATATTCAGCCTGCAGGGCATTACGCAATTGTACGAGACTGTGAGCTATGTGCGGAATTATTGTAACCCCTCCCTGCGCTTTGAGGGGATTTTGCTCACCCGCTATGCTCCCCGCACCACCCTGGCGGCGGAGGTGCACGGCACCGCAGAGATGATTTCCAGCGAGCTTGGCATTCCCCTGTTCCACACCTGCATCCGCAGCAGTGTGGCGGTTACGGAGGCACAGGCCTTGCAGCGGAATTTGGTTAGCTACTCGCCACACAACATTGCCACGAAGGACTATATTGCGCTGGCAGATGAGATTCTTTACAGGGAGATGTGAGGATGCCCACCAAGGGAGAAATTGACAAGGAAATGATGTTCCGGAAAATCATTCCCTCTGCCAAACCGGCCGCAGAGGAGATTGCCGGAGCCCCGGCCCCTGCCGCGCAGGCGGCCCC
>CAYRFC010000018.1:0-2211 GCA_964423365.1 uncultured Oscillospiraceae bacterium | reverse complement strand
GCAGCGGCGCCTTTGGCGGATATCACCAAAGCTTTTGACGGCCCAGCGCCCCGCCCGGTAAATTTGGCGGAGTTTTTGATTGAAAAAAGCTACGAGAGATTCCGCCAAAAGGTGAACGGCTGCACCTGCGAGCACTGCAAAGATGACGTGTTTGCCATCACACTGAACAAGATTGCCCCGCAGTATGTGGCCAGCAACCACCTGGAGGCCGCCTTACAGGACACCCGGGAGCTGACCACCGAGCTTGTCACCTCCATGATGAACGCCCTGTTTATTGTGAAAAGGAACCCCCACCATGGGCAATAGAATAAAAAAAGAGCCATGAAACGTATGTTTCGTGGCTCTTTTTTTAGGGGTGCCTCACGCACGGCCCGCGGCTGCGGCATACAGAGGCTGAAGGGTGTTTTTTCGCACCCGGCTGTAAAAAAAGATAGACATACAGAGGGCAATGACCTCGGCCGCCGGGAAGGCAAACCAGAGTGCGTCCAGCCCCCACCAGGTGGAGAGAATCCAGGCCAGCGGCAGCAGGAACACAAGCTGGCGCACCACAGACATGACGAAGCTGTACATGGCTTTGCCCAGCGCCTGGAACACCCCGGTGAGCACGATGGAAATGGCGGCCATGGGGAAGGCCAGGCTGATAATGCGCAGGGCATGTGTGCCAATGCGCAGCATATTTTCCTTGGCGTCAAACAGCAGAAGCAGAGGCCCGGGCATAATCCAGAAAATGAGTGTGCCCGCCGCCAGGATAGAAAGCGCGATGAGAATGCTGATGCGGATGGCCTTTTGAATGCGGTCTGGCCGGCTGGCGCCATAGTTGTAGGCCACGATGGAAACCGCGCCGTTGTTGAAGCCAAAGACGGGCATATATACAAAGCTCTGCAGCTTAAAATAAATGCCAAAAACCGAAACCGGCGTGGTGCCAAAACGGATGAGAATTTGGTTGATGCCAAACACCATCACGCTGCCAATCGACTGCATCAGGATGCTGGGCAGGCCCACGGCATAAATTTGTTTGATATGCCGCTTGTTTGGGCGAAAGCCGCGGAACTGCAGATGCAGGTCTTTGTTGCGGGTGAGGTTGAGAAACAGCGAGAGGCACATGCCCAAAATTTGGCCTATGATGGTGGCCACGGCGGCGCCCACCACGCCCATGGCGGGGAAGCCAAACCAGCCGAAAATCAGGATGGGGTCGAGAATGATGTTGATGACGGCCCCGGTCATCTGAGAAAACATGGAGAACACCGAGCGCCCGGTGGATTGCAGGAGCCGCTCAAAGGTGATGCCCATGAACACACCCAGAGAACCCACCGTAACATACTGCATATAGGCCGTGCCCATCTCGGCAATGGCCTGCCCGCTCTCGGTGTGGCCGGCATAGCTGCTGAAAAACAGCGAGGAGGTGAGCAGCCCCAGCACGGCAAAAGCAACCCAGCTCAGCAGTGCCAAAAAAATGCCGTTCATGGCCACGCTGTTGGCCGCGGCATAGTCCTTCTCGCCCAGCCTGCGGGACAACAGGCTGTTTACGCCCACGGCGGTACCGGCGGCCACGGCAATCATCAGGTTTTGAATGGGGAACACCAGGCTCACCGCGGTGAGCGCCTCTTCCCCTATTTGGGCCACAAAAATGCTGTCTACAATATTGTACAGCGCCTGCACCAGCATGCTTAGCACGATGGGCAGGGAAACGCTGGCAATGAGAGGGCCGATGGGCATGGTGCCCAGCTTGTTTTCGGGGGCGGCGTCCCGTGTGATATTTTCTGCCATAGGTTCCTCCTTCCAAAAGGTGATTCCCGTGAATAAAAAGACGGGCCGTTTGGCCCGTCTTGCTGTACAGACGTTATTAACGTTTGGAGAATTGCGGCGCCCGGCGGGCAGCTTTGAGGCCGTATTTCTTGCGCTCCTTCATCCTGGGGTCGCGGGTGAGGAACCCGGCTTTTTTCAGGGTGGGGCGCAGGGATTCTTCAAACTGCAGCAGGGCGCGGGAGATGCCGTGGCGGATAGCCCCCGCCTGGCCGCTCACACCGCCGCCGCTCACACGCACCACAATGTCGAATTTATCCACATTGCCGGTGAGCACCAGGGGCTGGCGCACGATGAGCTTCAAGGTTTCCAGCCCAAAGTAATCGTCGATGTCACGGTCGTTCACCGTAACCTTGCCACTGCCATTGAACACGCGTACACGGGCCACAGAGCTTTTGCGGCGGCCGG